>NZ_NRJF01000070.1 GCF_003585965.1 Psittacicella gerlachiana
CTTTTATCAATAATATAATTCCACGAAAAAGGATATTTATGCAACAGTTTTTTCTTCTTAAACTTGAGTTTTATACATAATGACATCACAACACCCATCTCAAGAAAACCAAGATGGAGAAATCTCGAGAACAACAAAAAGAAAGAGAAATTTCTTCTTACACTTTCTTGTTTTTTGTCTTGGTGGAGTTTTAGGTTTTGCTGGCTACTATTTTGTTACTTCAAGCAATCTCTTTAAAAAAGAACCACCAGTTACCGTGGTCAATAAAGTAACTTTTACTTCAGGACTTGAAGTTTTAAACCAAACTTTGAATACTACAGATCCTCAGCAATTAGAAGATCTCCAACGCTTGCAAAAATATGTTTCACTTTTGCAAGAACTGCGTACTTTTTATGAGTTGTGCCTCAGCTATGAACATCTATCTGTAGATCAACAACTACATCCAACTTTTTCTAACTTTCAAAGTAAATTTACTACAGCTAGTCAAAAACTCCTAAATAACTTTGATTTTCCTCTTGCTTTTATAATTGAAAATCTTCAACCTACATATAACAGTGAGACAAGAACTTATCAAACGAATCTCTTTATAACTTCCTCATTACAAATGAGTAAAGCTATAGAGAGAATTTTACCTCGTCTTATTGTCTTAAACACCCAACTTAAAACTTTACAAGAGCAACTAAAAAATACCAGTGAAAATAATCTTACTTATCGTTATCAGTATATTTTCCAAGATTTAGAAAATATTGAGCATAATTTACAAACTTGGAAAAAATCTTACCCTCAAGTGTTCGATAGTAAAGTTATAGCTCAACAAAAATATCAGAGTTCCAAATTTTTTACTAAAGTACAAGGTCCTTTAGAAGTTTTCTTTCTCCCTCTAAATCAAGCGATTGTCATGATTACAACTCCAGAGCTTGATAGATTAGAGAGAATGCTCTTACAAATTGATCGTATTAAACAATTTGCTTCACTTGAAGCTTATATTGAAAATTATCCTTTTACTCCGGATAATTCAACTTCTTTAAGTGAATTAAAAAATCAATATCGTATGGCATTAAATACTCTTACCTATTTAAACTTTAAACCTGTAAGAGTAAAAAGTGAAAGTAAAATCGAAGAGAATGCAACCACTAAAGAGATTACAAATTACTTACTCATTACTGTACATCCTTTACGTTTACCTTATGAGCCTATAAATAAGTTTAGTTATCTTGAATGTGACCTCATGAAGGAACGTGATTTTGTCCAGTATGAACCCAAAAGTAAACCTCTAATCACTAAGTCTTTAGCTCGTTGCTATGAACCTTTTATTAAAGAACTCAAATACTTTAATCGTTTTCATCAACCTAGTTTAAATAATGTGATTGTTAACGATGGGATTCAACTCGATAGTTCAATAAAACGTCAGTTAGATAAAAAGTAAGCAAAACTTTAATATAAAATTTAAGTAAACAATTTTATCAAGTTCTCAAAGTAACAGCTTTAAGAACCCACTAAAATTATCTCAAGCTAGATCTTATCTAGTTTAGACTGTTGCAAAAGTCCTCCGAAGTTTAAACATAAACTTACGGAGGACTTTTTTATACCTCAAAATCAGATCTCGACAGAATTGAGCTTGCATTGAGTCAATATATTTGACGAGTATATTTCATTAGCTTGTTAGTTTGTTAGCCTATTAACTTATATTTAAACTAACAATATCTTATAACTATTAAAGTAAACTTTGCTTTTACTATTGCTGTCTTAGCATTTATTAGATCTTGGATTATTTTTGCAATTTGAGCTATTCTTGTAATTTGAGCTTATTTTTAAGCTTTTCTCTTGTCTGACAACGATTTTTAATAACAGTTACTAAAATAAATATTTTACTTTATAAAATCGTGACTTAGATTATCAAATTCTAATTTTATAAACAGTACCTAATTTTAATTAGCTATTTTTCGTTATAATAAACTTAATCTCTCAAAATATTTTACGGAATTTTTTAATTACTACGAACACAAATGAACACGGAATTAGATTATGGCAAGGAATACTTCAAACTCCAAAATCCGTCCTCCACACTACAGCTTTACGCAATTAAAAGAACTTAGTTTTCAAGCAGCAGTGGCTTTATTTCCCACTATAGCACAACAAAAACCAGCTCCTTTTACCCCTCAAGCAAGCTATGCTGAAAATCTCGAATTGTTTTATGCTCAGCAACAAAAAGATCAACAATTACAAAAGCAAGCCATTAAAACCTTAAAACGCAAAGAGGTACTCTCAAGCTTAAACCTCAAAGCTGAACAAATTAGTAATGGACAAACTCGAGAACTCCTCAAATATGTTCAAGAAGACCTCCACTTGCTCCTCGAAGCTGAGGCACAAGCAAATTTTGTCGGACCTCCAGCTTTACCTACTTTAGAAAATGCACCAGCAAGCTTTTTAGGACATAAGATAATCCAAGAGTATACCGAACAATTACGTCTTGATATTTATGCTTTACAACTAACCTATCCCAAAATTGTTAACTATTTAAACTACCGTTTAGAAGAGCTTCTCTTGCCTCATGAACTCCAAGAACAACGTTTAGCAGAGTTACACACCTACTTTCAAGAGCAAATTGATCATAAAGTAAAACGCATGAGCATTTTACGAGCTTTTATGCCTATTATTACCTCGAAAGGAAATCAAAATAAACCTCAACTCATTATTGAGAGAATTTTTGCCCTCCAAGATCTCTTAGCTCTTAAACTCAAGGCCCTTGAGCAACAATATCAGCGTAGTCAACAAGTACTCGCTCTCCATAATTGGCAAGTGTTTAATCTCAAGGCTCAACTCCTTGCCAGTCACCAACAACTTGGTTACCTCCAAAGAACTTTAAGTTCACAAAGGTATCCTCAAACTCAGTTAATACAAGCCTTAAAGCAACAACAGCAAACTAGCAAGCAACTCGAAACCCAACTAGCTCAGGCTTTATATCAAAGTCAACTCCTAAGCCAAGGGAAAAAACAGTTGGAGGTAGCTTTAGCTCATGTCCAACAACAAGTAGCAGAACCAAGAATTGTTGACTTATTTGAGTTACCGCTTTTACATCCGCTCTTTGCTTTAATTACCGATCCTCAACGAAGCCTTGAAGAAAAATGGGCAATAATTGCTTCGGAGCTAGTTGCTCCTAGTGTGCCTCAGTTAGATGGACATCTCGAACCAATTTTTGATCCTTTTGTCCAGTTTGATGATCCAGAGTATTTTTCCCGTTTGATTCTTACTCCCGAACATTTAAAGCAATTGGGCACAAAATCCCCCTCTTCGCTCGAGCACATTCAAGAGGCGTTACTAAGTCTACAACAAGCTATCCCTTTACAAGAACCTCGTTTTCTTAATCGTGGAGCTGTAACTAGCTCGAGTTTAGAAACTAATACTTTAATCTTAGAGCAAGATAAACTGGTTTTAAATCAGCAACTTCTTGGTTCCGTGCCAAGCTATCAACATATTTTCTCTTTACAAAAGTATGGCATAGATTTATCCCAAATGCCCGAAGTCGTACCACAAGTGTTTACTCCTGAGTATCAGCAAAGTTATTTAGAAAAACTCCAATTAGCTCAAGCTCAAACTCAAAAGCATCCCAAGACTTTGGCTTCGCCTCGACGCTTAATGACTGCAGAAGAAGTAGCGTCGAATGATGCTCAAAAAATTACCCTTACGCAACCGCAAGTACCAAGTGCTTATGAACAGAATCAACAACTACAAGCTCAGGTAATGCGTAAACTCCACAACTATGAACAACAGGGAGATTATCAAGGAGCCTTTACTTATTTACTCAAGCAAACTAAAGAGCATCAACCCACTTGGGCACATTTACAATTAACTAACGATAGCTTTGGTTTAGGAAATAGTTTTTCTTTTTTACCCTTAGCTCCTACGCCTTTATATCATTTGGGACTTAGCCAACAGCTATCTCGAGGAGCAAATAATAGCTTTGCTTTTTATCAACGCTTAGCCCCACTCTTACAACAATTGCATTTGAGTTATAACAAAATAAATCCTCAAAGAGATTATTGGTATAGCTTAACCCCAAGTCAAATTCTCTTACAGCTAGAAACTAAAATTTGGCAACCCCAAGTTTTACAAGCAGAATTAACTCTCGATCCTTATCTCCAAGCTCGAGGAGAAGACACTCCTCGAGTCGAGTTCAAGCGTCAAGCTAATCCTCAGATTCAAGAAAAGTTTTTATTAGCTCCGCAAACTCTAGAACGAGTTCGAAATCGAGATCTTAGAGTTTATAGTAAAGTCTTTTGGTCAAATCATCTCCACTATAAATTTGTCGCTCAAAAACTAGCTTCTCAAGGAAAACTTTTAGCAACTGACTATGCGGATTTAAGTCAAGGGCATTTACAGAGTACCGGTTTTGTCAACTACTTACACTTATACGAACTCTTAGCACAAGGATTGGCTAGCACTACTAAAAATACGGGTGAAGCTCAGGCTCAAGCTCCACAAAAACTCCCTCGAAAACTTTTTGGCAAAGACTTAGCTCTTCCGCTCGAGTCAGAGATAAGAGTTAATAAAGATAAAATTAATCCTAAACCTCAAGCTTTAGCAAAAACTCAAGCTTCCACAATAGCCTTAGCAAGTAGTAAAACTCTTACTCCCCTGAGTTCAAAGGAACAAAGATATCAAAGTTATGTATTGCAACAACAAGAGCATGTAAGAGAACTACTCCTGAGCAAACAAAACTTAACCCCTCTAAGCAAAAAGTTTTTACAAAGTGAGCAAAGGCAACAAGAGCGTAAACGCCAAACTCAACTTGAAAAACGAGACTTCTTTGCCCAACGAGCGTATTTACCTCAACATCAACAACAGCTTGAGCAGCAAATACAATACCAGTCTGCACATAAACAAAATTTAACTTTACTTTCTCTATCTCAGTCCTCTAACTCCAAATTATCTCCTAATCGAGAGGCAAGAACAAAGAAGTTAAATCTTAATCAAGAAAAAATAACTCGACACAACCAGCAAAACAGTCTTCTAGAAACCACCTTCAAAGCTAATTCTCGAATTAGCTTTAGTGCGAGCTTAAAAAAATATCTTACCCCTGCCAACCCTAAAGAACTCACTTCAATACTCATGGCAAGTGAAGCTCCAACGAGCATTTTAGAATGTGATCTTGAAGACTATCTCTTACGAATTAATTTTGCTAGCCACTCGGGACAACAGTTATTTACTCTCAAAAATACTCCAGAACAATGGTTATTTTATAGTCCTTATACTGACACTGCGGTACTAAGAGCGAGTTATAATCCAAGTTATAATTTAGCGTTAATGAACCTTGCTTATACGCAAAGTAGACTGGCTCTTACTCCAAAAAGTAAAGAGTTTTATTTAAGCTATTACTATAGTTTTTATAAAGGTTTCTCTGATTTTGCCTTAGAGCAAAAACAAAGAGCTTTAGAGTTAATCCCAACTAATTTGGGGCAATACCTTATTTATCTCTATCCTGAATTACATCCAGGCTATCATAGATATTCCCAACAAAAAATCCAGCATCTCGCTCGGGTAGAAACTCTAAGTAAAAACTATAATCTCTCTGCTCAAGCTCAGTTTAAGCAAATTTTTACTCCGGTAACCCATGATAATTTGGCGTTTACTTCACTCATGGCAACTCATGAATTATTTAATTGCCAAGCTTTAGTCAATCTAAGTAAACTGGAACTGACTACCTATCGTCAAGATCTGCTGTATGGTTATCTTGGTAACCTCATGACTCGTACTCCTATGAGCGTGGTCCCTCAAAAACAAGGAGTTAATCTTTTATATAGCTCTCTTGACCTTAGCACCTCTAACTCTTCACAGGAACAAAAATTAACGGCTACGCAAGTATGGGTTACCTCTAGAGGTTATGGCATTAAACGTACCCCTCAAGGAGTTCTAGAATTACCTTTAGCAACTCAAGAGCTTGTTCCTTGGAGGTTGCTGAGCAAACAAGCTCCCCTCAAATGGCAACAAGCACAAGCTCGGCTAGATCTTGCAGTAACAGAAGCCAACTTTGCTCACCAACTGCAAAGTCAAGCTCAGCAATATTATCAAGAGTATGTAGCCTATCAGCAGATTTATAATTTTCCAACTTTGCTCAAACGTACTACTCGTTATCCGCATTATGTTCCGGTGAATTATTATCCGCATCTCTATGCTCAGAGTTCAACTCCTGCTGGAAATCGAGATATTGTTTATCCTCTCTATGGACAAGCAACAACCAATCCTCTGACTGGCGAAATTTGGATTGAGGGTGAACCTAATTTCTATCTCCCTTCAATCCCAGAGACTATTGCTACTCCTTTACGACGTAGCTTGGTCTATAATATTTTTGCCGAAATTGAACATCAAGTAGCTCCGGGGATGCGTTTTGCTCCTATGTATCATCAAGGTAATGATATGTTCTTTAAAGACTATCCTCAAGAACTTGAGATGTCTTTAACTCCCGAGCAATACCTAGCTTACTACTATGCTTGGCAAAAAGAGGTACATAATTATCATGCGGAAATTATTGCCTTACTAAATCAACGCTACTTTAAGAAAGATCATCTTCTACACAAAGATATTACTTATGCTAACTATGAAATGCGTCCTTTAGGAGTTTATAATCGCCAACAGCTCGAACACTTAGCTCTCATGTCAATTCCGGAGTTTTTAGAGGAAATGAAAATGCACCATCTCTTACCAAACATCCGTCAAGCTTTGGCAAGTAAAAGTCAGCTATATCTCCCAGATATGCACGTAGAAACTCTAAGTAAATTGGATCTCGATCGTTTAACTCCTACTTTTGAACGAGTAATCTTACATTGTGATATGAACAATTGTTTTGCTTCAATTACAATGCAAGAAAACCCCTTACTTAAAAATCATGCAGTCATTATTGCAGGTGATCCCGAAGAGCGTAAAGGAATCGTGGTCGCTGCTTCTTATGAAGCCAAAGCCTTTGGGGTAAGAACTACCGAACCCCTAGTACAAGCCTTAAAAAAATGTCCAGGGGCAATTGTCGTCGCTCCTAATTTTGCCGATTATCAACGCTACTCACGTTTAGCCAATCTTATTTATCGAAGTTATACTCCTTTGGTTGAACAGTTTAGTATTGATGAAGTATGGATGGATGTTACCGAGATTGTCCAAAAATATGATTCTCCAGTAGCCCTCGCTACCCAAATCAAAGAGCATATTAAACGTGAACTGGGTATTACCATTTCGGTCGGAGTTTCTTTTAATAAAACCTTTGCTAAATTAGGGTCAGATTTAAAAAAACCAGATGCCGTTACTTATATCACCCCGCACAATTATCGAGAAATTGTGTGGAATCGTCCGGTAAATGAACTTATTGGTGTAGGCTCAGCAACCTTGAGTAAACTCCAAGCCCTCGGCATTAGGCAAATTGGAGATCTCGCTCTCACTGCACGTGAAACCCTCCACCAAGAATTAGGCTGGCATGGGGTAAATCTATGGTTAGATGCTAATGGACTTGACTTTGTCGCTGTCAAAGCAGGAGATGCTTATGATGAGACTAAATCTATTGGCAGAGGAACTACTTTAAAAACCGATGCCTATAAAGTTGCCGATTTTGTTTCAACTCTTGAGTATTTAAGTAATCTTGTCTCTGAGGCTTTAGCCCAAAAAAATCTCTTAGCCGCAGGAATCCAAATCTCAGTAAAAGATAACACCTTTAAAAGCTTTAGTTGGCAAGAGCAATTAGAATTACCTACTTTAGTTGCTGCAGATTTACTCCATAAAGGATTAGAACTCTTTAATAAACACTACTCTTGGTTACATCCGGTAAGAGCCATTACCATTAGAGTGTTTAATCTAACCCCTTATACCCGAGAGTTTCCAGCAACTTGGTATCAAGATTTTAGTGCTCATATTCGTAAAAACGAACAACAAAGAGCCATCCATGAAGTAAATGCACAACTGGTTGATGAAGATCGAGATCTCATCTTGGCACACAGTAAAGATTTTACTTATTTCTCAGAAATTCCTTGGTCAACCTTGGTCAAGAACTTAAGTGAAAACCTCTAACGACAAGAACCACAGGATGTGCCTGTGGTTTTATCATTAATGAATTTAACTTAAGAGTGTTTTAAATTGATAAGGGTTTTTCAAGAAAGCTTTTTCTTTTATAATAGATCTAGCAAACAAAAACTTATTTTGCATTGTAAAAGCAAGTAAACAAAATAACTCGCTTTTACTTATGCCAGATTTTACAACAACATAAATTATTTTCTCAACGGATATAATTTATCTTGAGTCCGTCTTAAGCATAGCTTAAGATCTCCAATTTGCAAAAATTGCAAATTTCTCAATTAACGAGAATAGTTTTTTGATTTTATGTTGTTTTCCCTACCTATTTCTATGAAATAGGTAGTTTTTTTTATTTCTAAAAACCTGTGCTAAAAATAGAGCTTACCTTAAACCGGAGAAGTAAATTTTTCCTATTGAGTAATATAAGTTGTTAATAAAGTCTAGTCTTCTGTCCCCTCTTCTAAACAAGCTATCTCCAACTTTTACTTTTTTCTTCCCTTGTTTCCTACTTATATAATCATTTATCTTTCTGCTACAAAAAATGAGTTTTCTCTCTAACCTTATTTCTCTTGCTCTCTCTGATATATTCTTATCCTCTAGCTGTTGCCAACTTTTGGCTCATCTCCCTCTTCTATAATTTATATATTATTTAGATCTCCTTTAGCCCTTTATTTCGTTATTTGAGTCATTTGTTTCGTTATTTAAGCATTCTTTTTCTCTCCTCTCAATTCTGCTTCCTCTGACTTATACATAACTAAAAGTTATAAATACTATAACCAACAAGCTATTTATTCAAATTATTTTTTTTCTTATAATAGAACTAAATAAAAAGAATATAAAAACTTAAGCTAACTTTTGGTGATTTATCCCAAGTTTAAGC
>NZ_NRJF01000071.1 GCF_003585965.1 Psittacicella gerlachiana
ATAAAGTAGCTCTCAAAAGTTCTTTACTCTCGAAAGCTACTTTTTATTTTGTTATTCTACAGTTACTGATTTTGCTAAATTACGAGGCTTATCTACATCACAACCTTTATTTTTTGCAACATAATAAGCTAATAATTGTAAAGGTAAAACATATAAAATCGGAGCAACTATAGGATCTAAAGTTGGCATTGGGAGAATTTTTAAATTCGCACGCGGACTTAATAAATAAGCATCATCTGAAAAAACATAAGTCTGTCCACCACGACTTAATACTTCCTCAATATTTGACTTCATTTTATCGCTTAAATTATCTGTTGGAGCTAAAGCAATAATTGGCATCTTTTCATCTACTAAAGCTAAAGGTCCATGTTTAAGCTCCCCACCAGCAAAAGCTTCAGAGTGAATATAAGAAAGCTCTTTTAATTTTAAATCCCCTTCTTTAGCAATTGGATACATGGTATCACGACCTAAGTAAATTACACTATGGTGATTTGCTAAAACTTTTGCTAGTTCTTCTATCTCATGATGATTTTGTAGATAGCTATCAATTTGACGTGGAAGAGCAGTAATTCCTTCAACAATTCTTTTCCCTAACTCAGGAGTTAACTTACCTTTCACTCTAGCTAAAGCTGAAGTAAACATTAATAGTAATACTAATTGAGCAGTAAAGGCTTTAGTTGAAGCTACCCCAATCTCGATTCCACAACGGGTAATATAACTTAAATCCGATTCACGCACAATCGATGAAGATGGAACATTACAAATTGTCATAGATCCTAAAAAACCACTTGCTTTAGCTTTACGTAAAGCAGCTAAAGTATCTGCAGTTTCTCCAGATTGAGACATAGTAATAATTAGCGAGTTAGGTCTAGTAACCGTATTACGATAACGATATTCTGAAGCAATTTCTACATCACAGCTAATGCCAGCAATATCTTCTAACCAATATTTTGCCACTAATCCTGAATGATAAGAAGTCCCACAAGCAATAATAACTATATGTTCAACTTGTTTTAAGAGTTCTTCGGCACGTGGACCTATAGCATTAGGTAGAACATGATCAGCAACGATACGACCTTCAATAGAATCTATAATTGATTGAGGTTGCTCAAAAATTTCTTTTAACATAAAAGAATCATATTCACCTTTATCAATTACCCCTACTTGCATAGTTGAATTAACTACTTCTCTTTCAACAGGATTAAAGTTTAAATCAAAGATTTTAACCTGATTGGTAGTTAATAACACTAAATCTCCTTCTTCTAAGAAAGTAAATTTACGAGTCTTATCAATTAAAGCTAATTGATCTGAAGCAAGATAATTCCCTTCTTCTCCGTAACCTACTACAAGAGGAGAACCTAGTCTTGCTCCAATTAGAGTCGTAGGATCACGAGAATCCATAATTGCTAAGCCATATGCACCTTCAATTACACATACAGTCATTTTTACTGCGGTGAGGAGGTCTACTTCGGCTAATTGTAACTCTTGAGCAAAGTTACTTTCTAATTTCTCAAGAACTTTACTTCCAAACTCAGGAGCTAAACGGTCTTGATGGAATTTAAAGAAGTTTACAAGATGAGCAACCACTTCAGTATCTGTTTGTGATTTAAATTCATAATCTTTGCTTTTTAAAAAGTTACGTAACTGCTCATGGTTTTCAATAATCCCATTATGCACGACAACAATTGATCCTGAAGCATGAGGGTGAGCATTAATTTCCGAAGGTGAACCATGCGTAGCCCAACGCGTATGGGTAATTCCTATCTTGGCTTCTAATTTAGGATATAAACGTTCTACTTCATTTTCTAACTCTTGTACTTTTCCTAAACAACGTACACGAATTAGTTCACCTTGGTTATTTACAATAGCAACTCCTGCTGAGTCATAACCACGATACTCTAAACGCTTTAAACCTTCTAATAATAATTGAATAACATTTTGCTGTGCGACAGCTCCTACTATTCCACACATAATAAATTAAGTATCCTATCTTAAATTCTATTTAAAAGGGAGATCATCTATATCAGCTGCAATAACTTCCACGGTTTTCATTAAACTTTTTCTTACTTTCCGTGGAATTAATGAGTCTGTTATTACTAAATCTATATCTTCCCAATTAAGTTCATCGTTTGGTTGACGATTGGTAATTTTTGCAGATTCTATAAGAACTACCGTAAAACGAGAAATATCCGACATTACTTTAGTAAACGATGGTCTTTCAAACTTGGTGGTAGTCCCTTTATCACTAAAGCCATCGGCTCCGACAAAACAAATATCTAAACTATATTCTTTTAACGCAGGAATCATACTTTTAGAGTATAAAGACTCAGAATGAGAATCAAGTAATCCCCCCGTAAGAATAATATTTGGACGACTTTCCTCTGGTAATTTCGATAACTCAAAACCAATATTTAAACTATTGGTCATAATTAACAAGCGTTTTTTATTATCTAAAAACCTCACTAATTCCGCAGTTGTCGAGCCTGAGTCTATAGCTACCCGTGAGTTATGATGAATCAAGCTCGCAGCTTGTTTAGCAATAGCTAATTTACATCTATAAGATAAATCTCTTAATTCTTCTTCACTTCTCGTAGCATGATCAAAAGAATCATGAACATGACTGTCATCATAACTTTCTTCGTTTAAAGTCTTAATTCCTTTGATCTTTAAAATATCGTCAATAGTATCTATGCCTCGGAGATCTATTTCAGAACTTATTTCATCTTCAAATTTTGTTAAAGAGCTATGATCATTTACTGCACCTTTTGCAGAAACAGCTCCTCCTAACTTACGAACAATAAGTTTTTTCTTTTCTAGTTCAGCTAGGTCTCTGCGAATGGTAATTTGTGAAACATTTAATAATTTTTGTAAATCTTCTACTGATAAATATGAATTTTCATTTATAGATTTAACAATAACTGCCTGTCTTAAAACTTTTTTCCTCATAAAGCAGTCCTTAAAAGTTACGTTGACTTTGGTATTAATGATCAAAAAAATGATAAGTTATCATTTTTTGATTTAATCCTGATCTATTATATTTCATTTTTAGGATACTCCAAGAATTTTATTCTCGTCAAAGTTCAATTTTTTCTTATTTTCGCTTCATTTGATCAAATATGATCAAAATATATAAAACTAAATGAGCATTAACATTATCAATAATTTCTCAACTATAAAAATTTTGCCCTATCTATACTCCTAACTCAATATAGATTTAATGCTATAATATGTGCAGAAATCAATAAAAGTTACCTTTAAGATATGATACAAAATCCTTACATTCGCTTAATGCGTTTTGATAAACCTGTAGGCACTTTGCTCTTGCTCTTTCCTACTCTCATGGCTTTGCTTATGGCTACAGATGGAATTCCTGATATCAAAAGTGCGGTTATCTTTACTCTCGGAGTAATTATCACTCGAGCTGCAGGTTGTATTCTTAATGATATTGCCGATCGAAAAATCGATAATCAAGTAGAAAGAACTAAAAATAGACCTTTAGCTAATAAAGAGATTTCTGTTTTTAGTGCCTTAATTCTATTTAGCTTTTTAGCGGTTTTTGGACTAGTTTTACTTTACTTTTTACCAGTAAAAACCTACGTTTGGGCTGGATTATGCATAATTCTCATGGTAATCTACCCATTATCAAAAAGATTTTTTGCGATTCCACAACTATTTTTAGGCTTAGCTTTCTCTATGCCTATCCCTATGGTCTATGCAAACTATGGGGTAAATCCTTTTACCGACTTAAATGCTCTGTTACTATTTTTTGCTAATGTCGCTTGGACCATAGCTTATGATACTCAATATGCTATTGCCGATATGGACGATGATTTAAAGTCGGGTAAAATTTATACTTCAGCGATTACTTTCGGTAAAAAAGTTAATTTTATCGTTTTTAGTTTTAATTTTGTCTACTTAGCCCTACTTACAATTCTAGGCTTCCTAAATTCATTTAGCTATCTATTTTATGTAGGCTTGGGTATAAATCTTCTTTGGTTTATCTATCATTACTTTGCCGTAGACCGCTTTGTAGGAGAAACCGGATTTAAAGCATTTATGCAAAATATTCAGATTGGTTGGATAACTTTATGGGCCTTAGCTTTAGGTTTAATCGGAATGCAAGCTCATAAATATCAAGAAAATCTAAATTTATCTCAACCTATAGTGAGTCAACCGGAAACTCAAGTAGTAACCAATCCCGAAGATCTACAAAATAATCAATAACTATTATGACCGAACCACAAAAAACTCAACCTGAATTAAGTCGTGAATATAGAGATAAACTACCTAAAATTAATATGCTTCATGTATTAAATTTAGTTTTTTGTTTTCCTATCTTCTTTTACCCTTTACTTATGCTTCTCTCAGCTTCTTTAAATGAAGCTCCACAAGGTCAAGAGACTTTAATGAGAATAGTAGATATTTCAATTTGGATATATCCTTTACCTATTTTTATTCTCGTGTGGATTTTTAGTGCTATTTGGAAAAAGAATCAAAAACTAGGCTTTAGAGTACTAATTAGTGCGATTATTATCGAGTTAATTCTCTGCTTAGGCTTCTTAATTTTCCTCATTCAATAAAGATTTTGACAATCCCTGCTAAAAAATTTAGCAGGGATAATTTTATATTTTTCTTCTTGCAAAGAAAATTTTTCTTTGCTAATATAAAAATACTTTATTGATTTGGTTTATTTTCAACATTTTATTTTATAGGTTATTTTTATGTTTTTTGTTTGTGCATTTTTATTATTAGACTTAGCTATCACAAATTGACATTTGTGCCGCTTGGTCGTACGTAAAAATTCTCAAACAACTTCCTTTAAGACCTCGCACAAGTGTGCGAGGTCTTTTTGCATCTAAAAAACATAAAAAGCCTAAGGAACTTTATGTCAGATAAAATTATTATTTTTGATACAACACTAAGAGATGGAGAACAAGCTCTTCTTGCAAGTCTTTCAGTTAAAGAAAAATTACAAATAGCTCTCGCTTTAGAAAGTCTTGGTGTAGATATTATGGAAGTAGGTTTTCCCGTATCTTCTCAAGGAGACTTTAACTCGGTACAAACCATTGCCAAAAACCTAACAAAGTCTAAAGTTTGTGCCTTAGCCCGTGCTATTCCTCAAGATATAGATGCAGCTTATCAAGCTCTCAAAGTAGCTCAAGATTTTAGGATACATACTTTTATCGCCACTTCTCATCTGCATGTGGAGAATAAATTAAAAAAATCTTTCGAGCAAATTGTCGAAATGGCAAGAAATGCGGTTAAACATGCTCGAAACTATACAGATGATGTTGAATTTTCATGCGAAGATGCAGGACGTACAGGAATCGATAATATTTGCCGTATTGTTGAAACTGCCATAGATGCTGGAGCAACGACCATAAATATCCCCGACACGGTTGGCTATACTTTACCAAGTGAATTTGCTTCAATTATTGAACAAGTTCGTAATAGAGTTCCTAACATAGATAAAGCAGTAATCTCTGTACATTGTCATAATGATCTTGGCATGGCTACCGCCAACTCTCTAGCGGCCGTACAAAAAGGAGCTCGTCAAATTGAATGTACCATGAATGGAATTGGTGAAAGAGCAGGAAATACCGCCCTCGAAGAAGTAGTGATGGCAATTAAAACTCGAGAGAATATTCTTGGCGTGCATACAGATATAATTACTCCTGAAATTTATCGTGTCAGTCAAATGGTAAGCCAACTTTGCAATATGCCAATTCAAGCTAATAAAGCTATAGTTGGAAAAAATGCCTTTGCTCACTCTTCAGGAATCCATCAAGATGGGATGCTCAAAAACAAAAATACTTACGAAATTCTAAGCCCTGAAAGTATCGGCTTAAAACAAGAAAAACTCAATCTTACTGCACGCTCAGGAAGAGCAGCCGTAAAACAACATATGCAAGATCTTGGCTATAAAGATCACGAATATCACTTAGATAAGCTATACCAAAACTTTCTAAAATTAGCTGATAAAAAAGGACAGGTCTTTGATTATGATCTCGAAGCTCTAGCCTTTATTGATATGCAAAAAGAGGAAAATGAAACCGTACAACTAGTTAAGCTTAGTACTCATGCTATCAATGATTATCCAGCAACTTCATTTGTTGAATTAAAAGTTGATAATCAAAATATCCAAAAAGTAGGGATGAGTAGCAATGGTCCCGTGGATGCTACATATCAAGCTATAGCTGAAATAACTCAATTAGATTTTACTATGCTCGATTATAAAATTGCCGCTAAAGGGTCGGGGACTCAAGCTCTAGGACAAGTAGATATCATTATATCCTATCAAAATCGTAAATATCATGGGGTAGGCTTAGCTACAGATATTATAGAATCTTCAACTTTAGCACTTATTAACGCTATAAATGCGATTTATCGTCAAATGAAAGTACAGGAGTTAAGAAAACATTATGTATAAAATTGCAGTTCTTCCTGGTGATGGCATAGGTCCTGAAGTAATGGAACAAGCTTTAAAGGTATTAAAAGCGGTAGAGAAAAAATTTAATTTAGAGTTCGAGTGTAAATCTTACCTTGTAGGAGGTGCAGCTATTGAAGCAACAGGTACTCCTTTACCAGAAACCACCTTAAGAGGTTGTGAACAAGCACAAGCTATTTTGTTTGGTTCGGTAGGCGGTCCTCAATGGTCTCATCTCCCACCAGAACAACAGCCTGAACGAGGAGCTTTATTACCTTTAAGAAAACATTTTAACCTCTTTGCTAATTTAAGACCTGCAACTTTATATAAAGGATTAGAAAGATTTTGTCCTCTTAGAGCTGATATTGCCGATAAGGGGTTTGATATTTTAGTTGTACGTGAACTAACAAGTGGGATTTATTTTGGACAACCTAAAGGACGGGAAGAAGATAAAGCCTTTGATACTGAAGTTTACTATCGCCATGAAATCGAACGTATTACTCACTTAGCCTTTCAGGCTGCATGCAAAAGAAAATCTAAGGTAACTTCCATAGATAAGGCAAACGTTCTTATGAGTTCTATGCTGTGGCGAGATACAGTTAATCAAATTAGCAAAGCATATCCCCAAGTAGAACTAGAACACATGTATATAGATAATGCAACTATGCAATTAATTAAACAACCTAGTAGCTTTGATGTGGTTTTATGTTCTAACCTCTTTGGAGATATTCTCTCCGATGAGTGTGCCATGTTAACTGGGTCTATGGGAATGCTTCCATCTGCAAGCTTAAATGAACATGGCTTTGGTTTATATGAACCTGCAGGAGGCTCTGCTCCTGATATTGCAGGAAAAAATATTGCCAATCCTATTGCCCAAATTCTATCGACCGCTTTAATGCTCAGACACAGCTTTAACCTAGAAGAAGCTACTTTAGCTATAGAGAATGCTGTACTAAAAACTTTAGAAAATTATCGAACTGTAGATCTAGGTGGTAATTATTCTACCTCCCAAATAGGCGATATTATTGCCTCAAATATTTAATCAAAATTGATTTGGCTTATAAAAAATAGAGAGAGTTACTTATGGGAAAAACCCTTTATGAAAAACTATTTGATGCACATGTAATTTTTGAAGAACCAGGAAAAACCCCGATTATTTATATAGATCGTCACTTAATGCACGAGGTTACTTCACCTCAAGCCTTTGCCGGGCTAAAAGCTTCTCAGCGTAAAGTAAGACAACCTCATAAAACCTTTGCAACTATGGATCATAGTATTTCTACGCAAAGTCGAGATCCAAAGGCTTGTGGGGAACAAGCATTTATTCAAGTTCAAGAGTTAGAAAAAAACTGTAAAGAGAATAATATTTCTCTCTATAATCTCCAAAATAAAAAACAAGGAATTATTCATGTTGTTGCTCCAGAGCAGGGATTAACGCTCCCTGGGATGACTGTAGTTTGTGGAGATTCCCACACTTCTACCCATGGAGCTTTTGGGGCTCTTGCTTTTGGGATAGGTACTTCTGAAGTTGAACATGTTTTAGCGACGCAAACTTTAAAACAAAATAGAGCTAAAACCATGAAAATTGAAGTCAGAGGCAAAGTTTGTCCAGGCATTACAGCAAAGGATATTGTTTTAGCAATTATTGGTAAGTTAACTATGTCAGGAGCAACTGGACATGTGGTCGAGTTCTGTGGACAAGCAATTAGTGATTTATCTATGGAAGGAAGAATGACCGTATGTAATATGGCAATTGAGATGGGAGCTAAAGCTGGAATTATTGCTCCAGACCAAACTACGTTTAATTATCTAAAAGACAAACCTTATGCTCCTAAAGGTGAGTTATGGGATCAAGCTATGAGTTACTGGCTAACTCTTTATAGTGATAAAGATGCAGAGTTTGATGCTCAAATAATTATTGAAGCAAAAGATATAGCCCCTCAAGTAACTTGGGGAACTAACCCTGGACAAGTTGTTGCTATAGATCAACAGATTCCAGATCCAAATCTCATGAACAATCTGATTACCCGTCAATCAGCAGAAAAAGCTTTAAAGTATATGGGGTTATCTGCTAAAACCTTCCTCAGTGAAATTAATGTAGATAAAGTATTTATTGGTTCTTGTACAAATTCGAGAATTGAAGACTTAAGAGAAGCTGCAGCAATTGTCAAAGGACGTAAAGTAGCTACCGGCGTCGAAGCTTTAGTTGTTCCTGGATCAGGATTAGTCAAAGAGCAAGCTGAAAAAGAAGGACTTGATAAAATATTTATTAAGGCAGGATTTTCTTGGCGTTTACCAGGCTGTTCTATGTGTTTAGCCATGAATGATGATCGTTTAAATGAATTTGAACGTTGTGCTTCAACCTCAAATCGAAACTTTGAAGGACGTCAAGGAAGAAATGGTCGTACTCACCTTGTGAGTCCAGCTATGGCAGCGGCCGCTGCGGTTTTTGGTAAGTTTACTGATATTCGAGAAATAGAATTACTCTAGGAGCAGTTTATGGAACTATTTATTAAACATACGGGAAAAGTTATTCCTTTAGATATAGCTAATATTGACACAGATGCAATTATTCCCAAACAATTTTTACAAACTGTAACTCGTAAAGGATTTGGTAAACACTTATTTCATCAATGGCGCTACTTAGATGAACAAGAAACTATCCCTAATCCAGATTTTGTTCTCAATTTTCCCGAATGTCAGGGAGCAAATATTCTCCTCACAAGAAAGAACCTAGGTTGTGGTTCTTCACGTGAACACGCTCCTTGGGCAATTGCCGATTATGGCATCAAAGTATTATTAGCTCCTAGCTTTGCTGATATCTTTTACAATAATTGTTTAAGTAATAAATTACTACCTATTACTCTAGAAGAAGCTGAAATTGAAGAAATTTTTCAATGGGTAGCAAAAAATCCTGTACAAGAAATAGAAGTAGATTTAAGTGAACAATATGTAAAAGTTGGAAATAAACTTTATCAATTTCATATCAACAGCTTTGCTAAACACTGCTTAATCCATGGACTTGATGATATAGCTCTAACACTTGAGCATCAAGAAGCAATTGAAACCTACGAAAATCAAGTTCCGACATTTTTTAATTAAATTCTTATAAAAACATTGATACCTCCTTAAAAAAGGAGGTATCAACTATTTAAATTAGAATGGAAGCTCATCTTCACTTATAGAGGTTACTTCAGAACTAACCTCTTTATTTTTACTAAAAGAATTACTTGTAATTAAGGAGTTTTGAGAGTTTTTCTCTTCACTATTATTAAGTAAATCTTTATCTAGAAAATCTTCAATTCCTTTCTGATTTTTTTCTACTGTAGGCTCTTTGTCCGCTTGAGAATCTTTATTAAAGCTACTGTTGCCAAACTTACTCGCTTCAACTTTAGAATCAGCTACTTGCGAAGTTCCTTGCCTACTTGCTTGCTCATAACTTTCTTGAGAAATTTTGCCTTGCATGTTTTCATAAGGAGAATACGAAGTTTGGGTAGCAAAACCCGAATTGGTAGACTCATTATTTCTTGTATTATATCCTTGTTGGTTATAATTTTGTCTACCAAAATTCTGATTCTCATATGGAGAATTATTATAATTTCGGGATTGACCGTAACCTTGATTCGAAGCATAGCCTGCTTGAGCTTGATTATAATAATTACCTTGGCTTTCGTCAGGATAATGTCGATTATAATTATTTACATTTCCAGTTCCGCCTTGATTATTAATACCTCGAGGAGGATTGTTATAACTATTGCCATAACTTGGTGAACGAGAGTAATTATTTCCTCTTGATTGATCGTACATATTATTTGGAGGAGTATTATTTGCAAAATCCTGATTATACCCATTCCAACCATTGTTATACATCTGCTGATCGTACTGATCATACTGCCCGTTTTCCGTTCTTGGTAAACGGATTAAAGCTTGTACGGTTTCAGCTTGGATCTCAATCGAAATGCGTTCAGTATTGGTATTTTTATCCAAATACTTTCTCGTACGAATACTTCCTTCAATAAATACTAAAGCTCCTTTTTCTAAAGTATGAGCTACTCTTACCCCTCGCTCGTTATAGCACACTATACGATGCCAATCAGTATTACTTTGCCATTCATTAGTGTTTCTATCTAGCCAAAAGGTTGAAGTCGCAATAGAAAAAGCAGTGAACTCACCATGTCTTGATTGATAAAACTCAGGATCTCGCCCAAGGTTACCGATTAGATATACTTTATTTAAATAGAGTGCCATAAATCCTCATGTTAATTTATTTGCAATTATTTTTTGAGTCTTGTCACTTTATTTAAAAAGGAATATCCTCATTACTTACATTATCAACAGGAGCTTTATCTTCTTTTTTATTTGCTTCTCCTTCACTTACATCCTTTTTGAATGAAGTGTTAGTGTTAGCAAAATGATCATATGGAGAATCATTATTAGAAGAGTTATTATTAAAACTGCTCGCTTGATTATTTCCCCAAGTTACACTTGAAGCTTGGTTATTATTGGCAAAAGTATTTTGTGCATTAGCATTAGCATTAGCAAAATTACTCTGCCCATTATTACCAAAGCTACCTGTTGGTTTATTATTAAAACCGCTATGATTGAAGCTATTTTGGTTATTAGCAAAATTGTTACCTGCATTTGCATTATTACCATAACCATTTTGGAAATTTTGATTATTCGCAAATCCTTGGTTATTATTACCAAATCCTTGGTTATTATTACCAAATCCTTGATTGCCAAAGTTTTGGTTATTGCCAAAATTACCACTTGTGCTTTGTCTTTCTAAAATATTTAGCGATTCAACTGAAATATCAATCGCTGTACGTTCGGTATTAGTCGCTTGGTCGGTATACTTACGATTACGTAAAGAACCTTCAACATATACATATGCGCCTTTACGTAAATTCTGTACCGCTTGCACTAAATTAGCAGGAGTGTTGTTGGTCACAAATAATGAACAACGATGCCAATCGGTAATGTTCACCCATTCTCCAGTATTATTGTCTTTGTACCCACGTGAGGTCGCTACTGAAAAAGAATAAAGTGTATATCCTTGACCATTAATAATTTGTGGATCTTGCCCCAAATTACCAATTAATGTAACACGATTTAAATATAATGCCATTATGAGCTCCTTTTGATTAATAAAAAATGTGACGATTATTCATTATTACTTTATATCCGTTTAAATTTTTCCGTTTAAATTATAAGTTTCGTTATTTTCTTTATTCTTCCGTTAATTTAAATCGATTACATTTAAACAAACCATATCAATGGTTTAGAATATATTATTAATAAATGAACTCTAACTGAGCAAAATTACTCTATAATAATTATCTCATAGATAAAACTAAAGTATGATTATTAGATAAAGAAAACAACTAAAAGCAAACAACTGATTTTTAATACAATTTTCACAGCAATATTTTAACGACCTACATATCTTGATATGGAAAAATTTATTCGCATTCAAAATGCTTATTTACATAATTTACAAATTCCAGAGTTAACAATTCCTCTTAATAAATTTGTAGTTATTACCGGATCGTCAGGGAGTGGTAAAACTACCTTAATTCGTGATATTTTAGTGGCTCAATCACAAATGATGCTTAACTTGAATCACGCAAATAATATTTTCAACTTTTCGCAATACTATAAACAAAATAAAATTCTTAAGGTAAATGGATTAACCCCCATTCAATACTTAAGTCAACGCATTCCGCATAATAATAAACGAGCAAACATTAACCAATTTCTAGGTATTGAAGCCCCGATAAATGTACTTTTTTCGCAGTATGCCTCTTTTTCAGAGCAAGTAGATAAAGCATTTACTAAATCAGATATCAAGAAGATTATTACCTCGCTTCCTACGCCTGCACCTGAAATTTTACAAAATGCGACCAAAAGAGGAGGATTAGGTTATAGATATCGTTTTCATGTAACTACTCCTATTCATTTGGCTCTGATCCCAGGATTAGAAAATCTTGATTTTCCTGCCTCAACTTCCTTAACTCCGGCTGAAATTACGCAAAGGAATAAAACAATCTTCAAGGCAATTCGCACTAACTTTCCCGTTGAGCCAGATACAATTATTGTTAATAAAAGTATTGTTTTAGACTTTTTTGATCTTGAAGAGGAACTTGAAGATTTAGACTATTCGATTAATAGTATAGATATCTCTTTTTATCAGTTTAAAGATAGTCAACAACTTGATGATAGTTTTAATCTTGAGTTTGATAAAGAATATGATCGAGCGGTAAAAGATGAAGAAGACTTCTTTCAAGAGTTCTTTAATAAGCATGCTGGTATAAATACAGATTTAAATAAACTTGGTCTAACGTCTCAAGACTCATTTAACTACTCAAGTACTAATCAAGTAGCTTTAAGAGTAATCTATCCACCACAAATAGGAATCTACTCTCCTATCACTCAAGAGATTACTTCTTATTCTTTACAAAATCTCGTTAGTACTGGTTCAAGTCAACAAATTTTTGATTTAAGTTCGCAAAATAGTTTTTCTACTTTTGGCAAAAATAAATGTCCTGATTGTAAAGGTTCAGGATTAAAAACTCAAGAGGAAGATAGCTTAGAAGAATATTGTTCTCTATGTGCGGGAACAGGATTGTCTACCTTTTTAACGCAAGCAAAAATTAATAATTACGCTTACGCAGATCTCTTCAATGATCCTTTGCATAAAGTATATGACTTTTTCTTAACTTACTTAAAACAAGAAGAGCTGAAAATTCCAAGCTCTCAAGATTATATTTTAAGTAATAGTGTAGATAATCAGACTTTTAAAGTTGCTTTAATTCACGAAGTTCTTAAACAAATTGAGCACTTAATTGATTTAAATCTCGGTTATTTAAGCCTCGTAAGAAAAGTTCATACCCTATCTGGTGGAGAAATTCAAAGGATTCAGCTAAGTAAAATTCTCAGTAATCAAACAACTGGGGTTACTTATATTCTAGATGAACCATCTATAGGTTTACACCCAATTGATAACCAAAAACTAATTAATAAATTAAAATTAGTTGTTGCCCGTGGGAATTCGGTTATTGTGGTCGAACACGATCGTGATTTTATTTTACATGCAAATGAAATTATCGATTTAAGTAATGGTAAAATACTCTTTACGGGAACAAAAGAAAATCTGCTCAAGACCAGTTTACCTTTAGTAAATTACTTAAACTATAAAACCCCAATTTCTCAAATTTTTGCGGAAATAAATAATAATTTCTATAACCAACAGTTAGAAAAAATAAAAACTCTTATTGACCAAGACAGTTTAAAATCTATTCTTGTAAATACAGACTATACCTCTTCTACCGTACCTGATTTAAATAAAATTACGGAGTACGCAAAAAATCTCAAAATAAATCTAAAAAATCTTTTTTCTCTTGAACATCGTAGACAACGAATCAAGAATAAAACTAAAATTCTTTATGATCAGGTTTCTGTTGGCTACTTTAAACAAGAAAAGGTTACTTTTATCCGTAACGCTTTAAATGTAATTACAGGAGTTTCAGGATCAGGTAAATCTATTTTTGCTTCGCGCATTCTCTATGCCGCTACCTCTGCTAGCTTAAAACTCAAAAGCTCTAGTCTTAAAGGAAGTAGTTTACCTAAAGAGTTTAAGAAAAAATATAAACTCGAAAAAATTCTTGGTATAGGTTTAGAGCAAGGAGCAAAACTGAAAAAGTTTTCACGAGTTCTTTTTACCAAACAAAGTCTAGCAAAAAAAGATCTTGATAAAGAGATTATTTCATATATTGGTATCAATGAAAATCTTGCTCAAATCTTTGCAGATAGTTCGCAAATTAATATGCGTAACCAATTAGGAACAGGCAAAGGCAAGTTTATTACTCTTGAACCTCAAGACTTCTTAATTAAAAAGAATAATCGTCCAAATAAGTGTTCTGAATGTCAAGGACGTAAATATCTAAATATCGAAATAGATAAAGGGGTCAATGAAAAAGTAACTTGCTTTGAATGTAATGGTTCAGGATTTGCCCCATATGTTTTATCACAATATTTAGCTTATGATAAAAATAGTAGCGTAAAATATAATATTGCAGACTTTCATAAACTTACGGTAGATCAAGCCTATGATTTTTTAGTTAAGTATCATAAGAATTATCCTTCTACCTGTCTTAAAGATATAATTATTCGTCTTGCTTACTTAAAACGCTTTCGTCTTGGGCATTTAACTTTAGGAAGACAAGTTAACGAAATTTCGGGAGGAGAAATTCAAAGACTCTACCTCATTACTGAAATTTCTCATAGTAAGCTTAGTCGTACTCCTCAAGATCAAGAATGTTTAATTATTATTGATGAACCTTCTACTGGTTTACATTTTGATGATATCCAATCCTTATTAGATTTCTTAATTGAATTAAAAGACCAAGGACATACAATTATCGTGATTGAGCACAATATAGATCTCATCTACAATTGCGACTACCTCGTTGAATTTGGACCAGGAGCAGCCGAAAAAGGTGGTAAAGTAGTGTTCTCAGGGTATATTGACGAAATCTTAGAGAATAAAACTAAAAACCAAACTCATATTATGCAGGAAATATCTAAGTACCATCATAATATGCAGCAATTACTTCAAGAATCTTATAGCTTTTAATTTTATTACGAGAAATAAATTGGAAATATTGATTTATAAGCATGTACTTTCTCTTTTTGCTATAATATCCCTGATAAAATTAATAATACTCACTTTATGCCTTTATCATGCCAAGGCATTGACAAATGTTGAGTAACTGCTATAAGTTTTACCTTTAATAAATTCTGTTAAATACAATTTAACAATTAATCTTTGATAATCTGGAAAATAAATGTTTAAGAAAATCTTTGGAATGTTTTCAAATGATATTGCTATAGATCTAGGTACAGCAAATACTTTAATCTATGTTCGCGATAAGGGAATAGTATTAGATGAACCTTCAGTAGTAGCAGTACGTCGTGA
>NZ_NRJF01000072.1 GCF_003585965.1 Psittacicella gerlachiana
TGATAAAGTTTTAAATTTTTTACACAAAATTTAACCCCGTAGTTCTCAGCATCTTTTTACTTTTAAGTAAAAAATGATCATAATAATCATTTTTCTTTTACTCTTATTTTCTTATTTAAGAAAATAAATCCATTTTCCTTGCGATTAAAATCTCGAAATAAGCTTAGGTTATAATACCTATAACTAAAAATCTTCAATTCTAAGGTCAAAATTTAATCTTTTTTCTTATCTTTTTCTCTTCACAAAACTTATCAATAAGCCTAAAATTAACGCTTTTTGATCAAAAAAATGATCACTGAGAATACTTTTTAGCAAAAAAAGTATGGCAAAAGTCGCAAAATACCAATTATCATTTCTTCCCTATTCAAAAATAGGCTATTATATGTTTGCAAGATAAATAAGGACAACGCCGAAATACTTATTTATCAGCGTAAAATAATATTTCGAACTTATATCTCCTTATCTCCCAATGTAGTTTGTATTTGAGTTCAAATATTATGCCTCTTGTCAGTAGGAAAAAAGAGTCAAGATAAAATACTAAAACTGTTTATCAAGATTTCCTCTCAAAACTTCTAAGAAAAGTCTCATGACTCTTTTTTCCTTAGAATCTATTGCTAAATTAAACTCTCTAAAAAGGACAAGGATCTAAGTAACTTGTCCTTTTTTTAAATTTAGTATTGGCATGAACCCCAAAAGTTATATCAGATTTTTCCATTCCTTACCTAAACTCATCTCTCTCCCAATTCCCACCTTTAACCTATCTAGTTTAGAGTTTACCTAAACTAAAGTTTACCTAGTTAGCACCCAGTGTCTCCTAGAACTTCTACAAACAAATTTCTTCCATAAAAAATCCCCTTCAACCTAAGTCAAAGGGGAATGTTTTTTTAATTATTTTTTTCCTATCCCGAAGAAACTTAAAGCTCGTTTGAGTAAACCTTTTTTCTTAGGTTCACCCTCGACCTCCGGAGTTGTTGTAACTTGGGTTGCAGTTACTTCTTTTTCCCCTTTGGCTTTAGCTTTTTTCTTCTGCGGATTTTTGCTCGCTTGAGCTTCTTTTTTCGCTTGTTGCTGTTTAGTATAGGCTAAGGCTTTTTCCTTAATAACTTTACTTGGCGTCAGATTAAGGAGATTGCAGATATTAACAATTTCTTGTACTTTTTCACCAGATAAACTATTTAGTTGCTCTAGTTTATTTAAAGAAGAAAGAAGATTCTTAAATCTTGCCACCATACGCTCAAGGTTACTTCTT
The DNA here is from genome assembly GCF_003585965.1 of Psittacicella gerlachiana. Taxonomy (GTDB): domain Bacteria; phylum Pseudomonadota; class Gammaproteobacteria; order Enterobacterales; family Psittacicellaceae; genus Psittacicella; species Psittacicella gerlachiana. The sequence continues at coordinate 1,250 of NZ_NRJF01000072.1, forward strand.
GTACCTTTAACATTAGCTTCGAGGCTCTCTAAATTTTCTTGCAATCTTTGATGCTGTTGTTTGAGCTGTTTTGCATTTTTAGATTTAGCACTGCCAGCTGCGGCTAAAGTTATTTGGTAACTTTGTAGCGCTTTATTAACCTTCACTTGCAATTGATCCCTTTTACTTTCTAAAAGTTTTAATTGCTTATTACGGTTTTTATAGCCTTCTCTAAACTCCTTAATAAACTTAATATCACTATCTTGCAATTTGCCCTTGCTAGCTTCTTTAGTGATTTCGAGTTTAGTTTCAGGAGTAGCACCTGAGGTTTGAGCCTTACTTTTATCGTAAGCTTTACTTGCTTGACTCGCTTGGTGTTCCAAATTCTTTTGTTGGTTATTGAAATTGGTCACCTTATCACGCAATAACCCTAGTCCTTTATCAATTTCGTCTTGTTGCCCTTGAGCTTTGACAAATTGCTTCATAAACTTTTGGTAATTCTCTTCATTTTTATGTTTTAGAGCTTTTACCAATTCATTTACTTTATTTGCCTTAGCTTGATCTAGTTTAAGGCGAGCTAACTTCACTCCTAAAAGTTCAATCTGAGCTTGATAATAGTCGTCAGTAGTTTTTGCACTTGCGAGTTGTGCTTCAAGCATCTTAATTTCAGCTTTAAGTTCAGGTGTAACCTCTCCTTGCTCTTTAGCTAAATAATTTTTATTTAAGAGCAATGGTTCAATTGCACTTATACGCTGTTTATTGACGATTGCTTCTTGCCCCAAAGCATTTTTCTCTTTCATGAGAGTATTTACATTTTGGGAAGCAGCACGAGTAAATTGCTTACCATAATTAGCAAGTTGATTTACTGCCGAAGCAAAGATTTCAGGTTCAAGAGATATAAACTCTTGATAAGCGATAGACTCACCATCTTTCAAGCGGGTAACAAAACTACTTGCTTGAGTAGAGCTATTTACCTTAGCTTGTGCAGGATTAGCTTCTTTGACTAACTGCTCGTGTAATTGCTCTTGCTCTACTTCAGGATCTAAGCCTAGAGCCGTAGCTATACTTAAAGCAGCCGCACTTGAAGCTTTACGAGTTTGCGTTAAAGCACGATTTGCCTGATCTGAACGATAAGATAAGCTAGGTAATGCTGGAATATCATCAGCATCATCACTCTCAAAAGTTGATACTCTTGTATTAGTAGCTTGCGTCTCTTTTGTTGTCCGCTCTTGAGCCAATGCCTCTTTACGGTTTACTTCTGTAGCTATTGTAGCTTGCGAAGCCATTGCGCTTGAGGTTGACTCCTCAGCTCTTACCTGCTCCTTACTCATACTTAGAGTATGCTTACCTTGAGTATGCTTATCTTGCTCTGGAAGCTCTAAAAGATCCATCGCTAAGTTGAGCTTAAAGCCATCATGAGCTTGGGCATCTTGCCCATTTACACTTACTTGTGTCTGAGCTATCTCCGCTTGATTGAGGTTATAAACTAAACCTAACTCTTGCCCACGGTAAGCGGTAAACTGCATAAACTGCTCAAGATCTATTTGTGCTTGCATCGCTTGATCTAAAGCTACTGCTTCGAGAGATAACTGCTCTAAATGCGCACGATTAGCTTGTGCAATTTGCGGATACTCTAAAGCATAGGCTTTAGCTCGAGCCGATAAGCCTTGGAGATCTTCGGTTAAATGATCATTTAAGATTTGCTCTTCTTGGTGCAGTTGTAAAGCTAAGAGCTGAGCATTAAAGGCAATAAGTTGCTCTACTTGCTCTGCTTTTACCCCTAAACCTTGACTAAAGAACTCTCTTAATTGCGGATAAGCTTGTAAATACTCAAAAGTCATCCCTAGAGTATTTACTGGAGTTCCTTCATGAGCAAACTGATTTGCAGCTACTCCAAGACGTAATAAACGACGACGTTGAGATTTAGAGATATGACAATGATCAAAGAGTTCACAACGTAAAGCTAAATCTAAAGCAAAGGTTTCTATTTGCTTAGAACCTACGCCAAAGAGATCACCTTGTCCCGGTTTTGGAGCAAAGAGAGTTGCCACTTGGGCAAATAAGCCCTGATGCTCATGAATGCTTTCAACTCTATCTTGATACTCTTTGAGAATACCATTGATATTGGTAATCGCAATTCGAGGCAGACCTTTACTATCACTCGCAAAGAGATTTTTTGCTACACGTTTAGTGGCATTATCACAATCGATTAGCTCACGATGTAAGCGACGTATCTCTTTTACTTTGAGTTCTTTAAGCATTTGCGAAGCCGTAGTCGCTTCATTACTAATTACTTCAGCCTCACCTAAAATATCTTCCGGTAAACCTAAATCTGCTTGTGGAGCAAACTGTTGGGTTAAGGCATAAAGTTTTTTCGCAAGATTGATTTCATGTTGAGCGTAGGTTTTTTGGAGATAATAACGACGCTCAATACTTGCGGTATAGTAAGTAGCATAAGCAACTTGATTTGCTAACACCGTAAGAGCATACTCAATAAACTTACTCACAATGCCAATGTTACGGCTATTAATAGCTTTAAGTTTATTTACACACTGCATAATAATGTTAATCGAGTGCGAAGGCCCACCAAATGGATAGTTGTCTTCGACCACAACCCAAAACTCTTGTAAAAAGCGATTTTGGTACTGCAGAATACATTGTAGAGTTTGCCCTATTTCGACACAAGCCTTAAAGTTTTGGTAACTCGAAGCTAGTTCGTCTAGTTGTTCTTGACTATACACTAAACGGTTTAAGTGTTGACGCTTAAAGTTAAGCATAAAATCATAACTAGATTTTGCTGAGTCTACGGCACTAGCGATCTCAGGATTACTTTGAGCATACTCACGAGCTTGTGCTAAATAGGCTCCGGTTTCTTCAACATGGAGTTTTTCTACTAGAGGATCAAGACGCTCAAAAGCATTTACTAATGCCTGATACGCAGTTTCATAATGCTCAAAAGTACTATGGATTCTCGCACTAAACTCATGACTACTTGGAATGCGCTCTAAAAAGCTGGTTAAGTCTGAATTTTGTTTTACTTGCGCTAACCATGTTGGAGCTTCTTGTGGATTTGCCAAGAGTTTTTCTAATAAAGCAATAACTTGAATCCCAAAAGCTTCTTTTTGTCCTTGATCTACCTCAATATGTGGAGGTTGAGCAGGAAGCTTTACCGCTTGTTTTAAGAGTTTATACTCATTAATGGTTACTCCTGGTAACTGCAGTAAATTGCTAATTAACTCTAGTACTGGTTTTGCTGGTAATAAGCCTGGAGCAAAAGCCTGATAATAGGTTAATAATTCTTCTAAGCTTTGAGCTTGGCTCAGATCGGTAACACTACCAGGAACTGCTTGAGCTAAGAAATGATTTACTTTTGTTCCCGCTTCTGGAGGCAAACTTGCCTCTAGACTGGCATTTGCAGTTTGTTGCTCTTGCTTTTGTTGCTCTTGTGTAGACGCACGCATTTGTGTCCACGTAGAAGCACCGGTTAAATTAGTAGCTCTTACATTATCTTGCTCATAGTGATAACTCTTAGATTCACTTACCTTGCTTACAGGTTCTACTGCTACAGGCATAACAAGATCAAGACCTCGAGCAGGTTGCGTTACTTCCTCTTGCCCACTCCAAGTTGGCATTTCTAACTCAGAGGTGAACCCTAATTGGAACTGATTCTCGCTTGTTGCTAGCGTTTGTTCTTGCTCTTGAGCTTTAGAGCTGTCTAAACTGCCTCCTAAAGCTTCAAGCTCTTGTTGAGCTTCTGGACTCAGTTTTACTTCCACTTTTACTTGGGGTTGGGCTTGTAAATCTAGTAATTGTTCAGCACTTTGCTCCATAGCTTGACGCAGAGCCTGTTGCACTGAAGCACTTAATTGCGTTGCTTGCTCTGGATTTACCCCTAGGGCAACAGGAGCTGTTTGCTCTTGCGTAGGACGCTGAGCTTGAGTTGTCAGCGGTTGACCTGCAAACTTAATTTCACCATAAGCAAAGGCTTTAGGAGCAAAAATATTATCAAGAGCGGCAAAGTCATCTTCAGCCGGAGTTTCTTTCTCACTTGCTTGGTCTTGGTAAGCTTGAGTTAAAGCTTGCGACAAAGAGTCACTATATCCTTGCTCACGCTTTTCGCGATACTCGTGCTCTAAAGCTTCAAGATGTTCATACATCTGCTCGTAAGTACGACCACCATTAGTTACATGCTCTATATCTTCAGCACTAAAATGATTTTTCTCAAAGAAGTCTTCGAGAGAAGAGCCATCGTCATAGGTATCATAAGCATCATCGAGATCATACATGCCTTTGGCGTGAAGCTCGGCGACAATATTTTGGTTTTTGGTGATATCGTAACGACGTTGTAATTCATGAGCAAATTGTTTATTGCGATATTCCATATGCACAATTTGCTCTTCAGGAATTTCTTGATGCAATAAAATATTGCCATGAGCGTCTAAAGAATAAACCTCACCATTTTTTAGAGGCTTTTCTTCTACAGGTTGATAGTTGGCTAATTCACTTTCGAGCTGACTTAGTTTTTGTTCAAGTTCAGGGGTTGCTTGTTGAGCTAAGGCTTCGAGTACTTGAGCTTTTTCTTGCTCAAGACGTTGACATACTTGTTGTTTACGCTCTAAAGCACTTTGTTTGAGACGCTGATTAATTTGCATTTCTTCAATCGCTGAGAAATGCTTAACTAGCTCTTCATAAGGTAGATTAGGATCTAGCCCCACTTCTAATGCTTTCTCTCGTGCACTTGCTCGAGCTGCCTTATCACTCGCATAGAGATTAATTAACGCCTGTGAAAGTTGAGGAGCCTTAGCATACATGCGAGCGAGAGCGGCATCACGCTTACTCGTATCCCACCCCTTACCTACAGCTCCTAACTCACGAAGATAAAAGTCATTGTCAAATTCATGGAAAATTTGATCGAGTTTTTCACGATTATAGTGACTAATACGTCCTAGAGTTTGTTCTTCAGTTTGCTTTAAGTCTTCGTCATGAGCCTGATCAAAATCGGCATTATAAACCGTTTGGAAGGCCGCACGATCATAATACAAATCTAAATCAGAGGCAAAGGGAATGGCATTGACATCACTCGACATGTCTTCATCACTAGTTTGATGCAAAATTTTCTTTGCTACTTGATGACGACGAGCTTTTTCTAATTCAGGATCTTCTTCCTCTTCACTTGCACCTAAATAGTCTTCACCTTCAAAAGCAAAAGGTGAGGTTGAAAGCTGATGCAAGCGTTTTTTAGAGGCTAAGAACTTTTCCGCTTGGGATTTTACCCCCTCGTCAAGTTGTTCTTGCCCTAGTTCACGAGCGAGATCATCTTGGTCGTAATGATAATATTCACGACGCTTTTTAATAAAAAGATCTAGCAGTTCTAAGCCCGCACTACGTTTATGCCCATAGTTTTGGTGTAAAGCTATAGCCTGCTGAATATTGACAATACTTGGAGCTAGACGCAGATGTAGTTCTTGATCCGAAATATCCATATACGGAAAATCAGGAACTTCACGACGACGCTTGCTACTAATAATTTCTCCTTGCGGATTACGACGTACCGGACGACGGCGTTTAGCTTCCTCAAGGTATTGTTGATTTAATTTATCCCAAGTTCTGAAGTTTGCCATGATTTCAGGCTCAACCTCAAAAATTTGCATAAAGAGACGGAAAATACTAAAAGCCGCACGGAACATAGGTTCGTTCATGCGTTTAGCCGCTTGCTCTTTACCTGGAGTAATAAACTGCACGGCGAGGTTACAAAGAATAGTTTTAGTATTCTCTTTGTCACGCCCATTAAACTTATTACAGGTTTCACTAAAAGAGTTTTCAGCTAGTGAAAGTAATACTCCCTCGATCTCTTTAGCAAATCCTGGCTTACGCATTTGAGCTTTAGCTAACCCATTGTAATAGCGTAAGAAGACTTCAATAAAGCCCACCGTACGCATGGTTGCTAATAAAAACGCTGGGTTTACCGGCTGATCATAAGCTACGCGCTGATCGGTAATTAAAGCCCCCGCTAAAGTTAATGCCAAGGTTGGACTATAGGCTTTAATTAGATTAGGATCTATGTTTACTTCCTCGAGTAAACGCTTGAGATTCGTATGTTGCTCGGCAATAAGTTTAGCAAATTCAGGTTTAAAGCCTTTTATTGCCGTAAAAGCCACTTTCCCCCCAATTTCTTCAGTAACTACATCATGAAATTGAGGCATGGTAATGTCATTAAGATCATACTCACTAAAAAGTTCAATTACCTTAAAAGCAGCCCCTGAAGCAAGGGTTTTGTTAATTTCATCTGAGAGACGAGATTCAGAAGTGAATTTAAGTAAGTTTTTATGGGTAAACATATTCTTACGTAAATCCTCGTCAATGGTAAAATTAAGCTTAGCACTTAAACGTATAGCTCTAATAATACGCATTGGATCTTCACGCAGACGTATATCCGGATCACCGATCATTACCACCCGACGGTTAATTAAGTGGTCGATCCCATTATAAAAATCTAAAATCTCGTTAGTGAGAACCTTACCAAATAAAGCATTAATGGTAAAGTCACGACGTTTAGCGTCCTCTCCTACATCAGTAGAAAAGGCATTATCCACCATTAAAATTCCGTTATCGGCAGCCTTACGTTGTTCACTACTCAGTTTGTCACGACTAACTGAGCGATCTACCCTAAAGGTAGCTACATCATAACGTTTATCGCCAGCGGCCACATGGGTAATCTGAAAGCGACGCCCAATAATTTGGCAACGCCCTTTAAATAATTGTTTAATCTGACTTGGGGTTGCACTTGTACATATATCTATATCGTTATAGTCCTTACCAAGGATAATGTCACGCATTACTCCTCCTACAAAGTAGGTATCGTAATCTGCCATTTCTAGATGAGAACTAATATTTGCCGCTCCTCTACTTAAATGCTCCAAATTAAAGCCAAAGTCTTTTTTAGCATCATAGACTTGCAAATCTGGAAAGCGTTTGCGTAGCTCACGATAGCGACGAGCAATGCCTGCATTGCTGCGATGATTATTTTTATTAGACATGGGTAATCCATTCATGATAAAAATTTATGCTCCGAAGAGCTGGTCGCTTACCTTTGGGTAAAAGGAGCAAGGTTTGCTTCTTTGCTAAGTCAAGATTATTGCTAATCTACAGACCAACATCAAATCTTCGCTTGCTCTTAAGCCAAAGCCATAATTTTTTAGAAAGAAAATAATTTCTGACGAAAAACTTATAACTTTGTTGCAAAATCGAGAGCTGGTAGTTTTACCATAGCTAGATTTTACTTTCTCTTAAAACCACTCTTCACTTACCCTAAAAACCTCCACAAAGGACAAGCTCTTAGGCTCTTATATTGTACCGCAAATTCGCAAATTTCGAAAAGGATTTTCAACAAAATCTCGGGAAATTTAGGACTTTATCGTTAAATTATTTTTTATTTCTGAGCTATAGCTGTGGGTTTTGGGAAAATTAATTTTTCCTAATTTCTTCTCCCTTTGCCCATAAATGTAACCCAGTTCTTTTGCTCAACTCATTGCTACTTTTTGTTATCCCCTAAAACAGCAGCAGGGAGCAAAACTGCTCCCTGCTAAAAGTCAATTAGAATAAAAATTAAGATCTAAAATCTTACAAGCTAAAATCAATAGAACTTAAGCAAGAAAAGACAAATTTATCTCAAGTTCTTTTCCGCTCTGACCTTGACTAGTATTTACCATTTAGGTTCTGGATAGGTTCCTGGTAATAAAATTTCTTTATCTACATCTAAAATATTGGTTTTACCACAAAATGCCATAGATAAATCCATTTCTTTATAAAGAATTTGTAAAGCCTTCTCTACCCCTTCTTGTCCATAAGCCCCAAGACCCCAAAGGTACGGACGTCCCACAAATACCCCTTTTGCTCCTAAAGCGTAAGCTTTTAAGGCATTTTGTCCTGAATAGATACCGCCATCTAAGAATACTTCGAGTTTGTCTCCTACTTTATCCACAATTGAAGGTAACATTTCAATGGTTGATGCGGTAAAGTCTAACTGACGTCCTCCATGGTTAGATACTACTATAGCATCTGCTCCATGCTCATAAGCCATACGAGCATCTTCAGGATCGAGTACCCCTTTAATAATCAGTTTGCCACCCCAAAGATTTTTAATCCACTCTACATCTTTCCAACTTAAAGTCGGATCAAATTGGCTCGAAGTCCAACCAAAGAAGTCGTCCATGCTGTCAACGCCTTTAGCATGACCAATAATATTCCCAAAAGAACGGCGTTTGGTTTTTGCCATGCCCAGACACCATTGAGGTTTGGTCATTAAATCGAGAATATTTCTTAAGGTTGGTTTTGGAGGTGCGGATAAACCATTTTTAATATCACAATGACGTTGACCGACAATTTGTAAATCTGCCGTTAACACTAAAGCTCCACAGTTCGCCTCTTGAGCACGACGAATTAAGTTTTCAATAAACTCACGATCACGCATTACATATAACTGAAACCAAAACGGAGCACTTGTAGCACTGCGTACATCTTCAATCGAACAAATTGACATGGTCGAAAGAGTATAAGGAATCCCAAAGTTTTCACAAGCTTTAGCGGCTAACATTTCACCATCAGCATGCACCATCCCCGCAAATCCTGTAGGAGCTACCGCAATTGGCATTTTTACTTCTTGCCCTACCATTTTCGTTGCTAAAGAACGATTATCCATGTCCACAAGGACTTTTTGACGGAACAAAATATCATTAAAGTCATTGTAGTTATGAGCGTAGGTGGTTTGTGTCCACGAGCCCGAATCTACATATTGGAAAAACATTCGAGGCATTTTTCTTTTGGCAACTTTTTTTAGGTCTTCAATGCTCGTTATTTTATTTAAGGCTGACATAAGATTCCTCAACTAAATTAGAAGTGTATGCTTAATATTGCAAAGACCCCAATTGAATTGAGGACCTGCGATTAATTACAAAAAATTATTTACAAAAAATTATTACTTTAGCTTACTACAAGTTGCAAACAAATACTAGAAAAAATTTAACTTTTATCCGTTTGTGCTAACTTTTTTTAACTCTTTATAAACTCTTAGGTAATTGAAAAAATCTCCTTACGGAAAAAGCCCCAGATATAAATCTGGAGCTTTATACAACAACCCTTAAGTTCAATTTGAGAGTTAGTTAAGAGATGAGTTAAATAAAATTGCTTAAAGGTTAACGTTGCAAACTAAACTATAAGAATCTAATTACCGTAAATCCATAGCGATCGGGACCAGCCTCGCGTCAACTACTTCAATAAAGTAATTACCCTTAAAAAAGCAACTAACTCTCTTTTATCCGATTAAGATCTGAATAAAAAGAAAGTTAGCTACATACATTTAAAATCTCCCTAGAATCGATAAATCAAGTAAAAGCTAAAAATCGGGACCAGCCTCGCGTTGATAACCTAAACTTTACATCGATAAAAGTTTAATTTTAAACAAATCTTTGGAATATTATTTAGTTTTTAAATATTGACGATAGAATTGCCATTCTTCAACAACAGTTCCATTCGGCAGATGGCACATGCCAACCCAGCCACCTCTAGCATCCTGAATAATTTCTACTCTACCGCCTTGTTTTTCACAGTAAAGCGAAGCAGGATTTGCCATTCCTACCTCTGGAGATTTAGTTGCAGCTAAATCCGCAGTGGTTGCGGTGTGGTTTTGACCTGTAACCTTATTCACAGTTCCATTGTTAGTGCAAGCAGTAAGAATAATTCCTACTCCTAAACCAAAAAGTAATTTCTTCATCTTCTCTAAAAACTGATGATCTTATAAAGATCAAGTATTTTTAAGTATATTTAGTATATTATTCTATTTTCCTCAAGCGAGGAAATATATATAGTTTAAAATAGCAGTGTATAGTTTTTTGTAACAAAAAACAGTAGACAAGAGCTACCGCAGTAGCTCTTAATATATAGTTTTTATCTTTCTGTTATCCAAGTACAGTTTTTAAAGGGCTACCCTTAAAAACTTATATTTGGTTATTCTTGTAATATAAGACAACCAATTATTGGTTTAGTTTTATAAAAAATTTAATTTTTTGTAAAAACTTTTATAAAGCTTTGATTTTCAAGATATTTATTTTTAGTCACTTGTCAAAAAATAAGGAGGAAAAGCCCAAAAATAAATTAAAAAAATACCTAATAAAAAACAAACAAAAGCAGAGCTCGCCTAAATTAGGGAGCAAAATCTTCACTAACCTTTAACTCTAAAACCACGGAGGATATGCAAATGCAAGATCACAAACTTCAATTACTAAGAGATGTTTTAAGTTACGATGTGGCAAATAAATTAAAAGAAGTTGAAAGGAAACAAGATTTAATTATTGAACAAATTGATAAGCTTAATCAAACCCTAGAAAAAATTAACCTGCAAATGGCTCCTTTCTTTAATAATGTTCGGAATATTGCCAACGGCTACGTTCAAGATAATTTAGTTAGCTTGCGTGAAACCGCAGCTATCTTGGGAATAACTAAATATGCATTGCAATATCGAATTTCTGCCGGCATTTATCCTGAACCAACAGCCGTAAAAGGAAAACAAAAATTTTATTTTGAATCCCAAGTTAAAATCCTCAAATCCATTAATTTCAAAATTCTCGACAACTGGAAAGATCGCAGAAGCAAACCCCTATAAATAATCCGCAACAATTTGTAAGTAATCTCAACAGAGATATGCAGGAAAAAACTGAAACTCAATTTTAGAAAGGAGAGCAACTAAAGTTCTTGCAGTCTAAGGTTCTTACGATATATGTTGAGATTCTTACAATCTATACTTTAAATGCTTACAATCTAAAAATAAACTTTATTTTTTAGAATAAACGCTCTAATTTCTTCTATAATAAATTAGCAATTCCTAAGCTCGATAAACTAACTTGCTTAATTTATCGAGCTTAGGATCTAAATCAATGAGAGACAAGTAATCTCCCTCATGAACACAACAACTCAACCTAAAAATAAGATCCTTCAAAAAGTAAACTCAAAGAGTACAAACTAGAAAATAAAAAACCAAGAGTCCTTCTTAAAAATTCTTGGACAAATCAAATTACTTTGTGAGCAACTAGAAAACATTCGCAAGCATTAATCAACCTTGGAAATATCCTATGCAAAAACACACAGGTTTCACCCATTTTCTTAAAGCTTTTGGTTATTCGTGCAAAGGCTTTAAAAGTGCTTGGCAAACCGAAGCTGCCATTCGTCAAGAAGTTATTCTTGCTCTTGTCCTCATTCCCCTCGGAGCTTACCTTGGTGACACCGGAGTAGAAAAGGCTTTACTGATAGCTTCCATTCTCTTAGTTATCCTCTGTGAACTCCTCAATAGTGCTCTTGAAGCAGTAGTCGATCGTATTAGTGAAGACTATCATCCCCTAGCTGGCAAAGCTAAAGATCTAGGTTCAGCTTGTGTCTTTGTCGCTATAGTCATTGCTCTTGTGGTTTGGGGTTGTATTCTTTTCTTTTAAGCAAATTTTCCCTTAGGGATTACCTAAGGGAAATTTACTTAATGTTAATAACTTTATTTAGAGCTAATTAAAATTTAATCCTTTATTCTGTCTTAACTCCTCCACAAAAAACTCTATAACTTGCTTTACTCTTGCTGCAATAAATTGTCGATGCGGATATTGAATTACTAAATCAAAATCTTCACTAATATGCTCGTCTTCAAGTAAACTCACTAGTGTTCCTTGCCTTAAATGTTCATGAACTAAGTAATAAGGAAGTTGAGCTATTCCTTGTCCCTGTAAAACTAAATTAAGCATTCCTTCGACATCAGTTAAAGAAAAAGAAGCATGCTCTAAATTAATCGAATAAATCACAGACTCGTCTTGTAAAAAACGCCATGCCCAAGGTTTACCATTTTGTTTGGTCCGCACAATTAAACTATGTTGCTCTAAAGCTTGACTTGTTTGCGGTGGAGAATTCCTTTTTAAATATTGTGTACTTGCCACTAAACGCAAACTTATACTTCCTACTTTACGTGCTACTAATGACGAGTTTTCAATAATCCCTCCCCGAATAACTAAATCAAATCCATCTTTTACAAGGTCTACATTCCGATCATTAAGGTCTAAATCTATTACTACTTTTGGATATTTCTCCTTTAGTTTTCCTAATAAAGGAATAATAAATAAACGTCCGATTTCATTAGGAGTAGAAATTCTTACTTTACCTTGTGGTTCATTAGAATGATGGCGTACAGCCTCTGTCGCCTGCTCTAATAAATGTAAGACTTGTTTAGCTTGTAAGACAAACTCACTGCCCTCACTCGTTAAATTTAAGCTTCTCGTGGTACGATTAAATAATTTTACCCCTAAAGACTTTTCTAAATTTGATATATTCTTGCTAATGGCCGCTGGGGTTATAGCCAAAGCTTGAGCTGCTTGCGTAAAACTTCCAGTTTCAGCAGCTTTAATAAATGACTCTATAAGTCTAAGTTCATCAAACTTACTCATAAATTTTTCTTTTGCTCTCTTAGCTTATCTTTACCCTAAACCTAGTTTCTCACCTTTGTAAAAGATTTTCAACTTTTAGTTAAAAGTTATTTTCCTATTCCCCTATTTTTCTTGATAAATATTTTCCCTATAATGGTAACCATAAACCATAGCAGAATAAGCACAAATACTACATTTCTATGGAAAATTACAATCAAACTCAGCAAATAACATTTTACTAAATCCCCAAACTCAAAAAATTTAACAATAAATCTTTCTCTTAACCAAGTCAATCAACAACAAACAAGGATTTTTATGAAAACTCTAATTATTGTTTCTCACCCTTTTTATAACAACTCAAATGTAATTAAAAGCTTTGTTCACACTGCAACAAGTTTAGAAAACGTAGAAATTCGTCATCTTGAACAATTATATGGTAATAACTTTAATGCTATTGACGTAAAAGCAGAACAAAAAGCACATGAACAAGCTGATCGTATTGTTTATATGTTTCCTATTCATTGGTTTAATCTAACTCCAATGTTAAAAGCTTATATGAATAGTGTTTGGGAGTTTAATTGGGCTTTTGGGCCTTATGGTTTTGCTCTCGAAGGTAAAGAATTTATGGTTATCTCTTCTGCAGGATCACCTCAAACTGTTTACGCACCTTCAGGTTTAATTACTCATAAAATTGATGATATTCTGTCTCCACTTGAAGCTAGTGCTCTTTATACTTCCATGACATATCTCAAACCTTTAGTTTTCTTTGGGGCAGGTTCACAAAGTGCAGATGACTTAGAACAATGGCAAACTCAAGTAAAAGAACGCTTACTAAGTGCAAAAGGTGAAAACATTCAAAGTATCTCAGCACGTAAAAGTGCATAACTCCTCTAACCTTTACTTAAGGAGACTAAGATTTAACTCAATCTATGCTCGCTTTGGCGAGCTTTTTTCTTTTTTACTACCCCAACCTACCTCTCTTGCCAAGAATAAGTAGCCTCGATAATTTTTTAACTCTGAATTAAACCTAAATTTCTTACTTATAAATTCTATCCAATTATTTATTAGCTTAAACTCGATAAAAAATTCTACAATACTTGTTTTGTACTATTGTGTTTTGTACTATTGTGCTTTATCCTATACCAAAACATAAAAAACGCAAAAAGATCCTTTAGTTACTCATCACTAAAGGATCTTTTTACGGTTATAGTTTCTTACTTTTATTATTTTAAGCTTACTACTTTTGATTTATAGTATACGACTAAAAGAAGCTCGTTTTAGATTTGAATACTCATCAAACGCCATGCACACATGACGCACAAACAGTTTTCCACTTTCGGGAATACTAAAGCCATTACCATCAGCATATGGAATAACTATACCATCGGCAATAAAAGTATCGAGTAATTTAATTTCTTCTTTAAAATGCTCTTTAAAGTCGATCTGATACAGGCTTTCAAATTGACGATAATCAATTTGGAAGTTACAAATAATTTGTTTAATTACATCACGACGTAAGCAGTCTTCGTCACTTAAAGCAAAACCTTTAACTATCGCTTGTTGTTGCTCTTCAATTAAAGTGTAGTACTCTTGCGTAGTTTTGGCATTTTGCGCATAGGTATCTCCTACCATAGAAATACTACTTAAACCTAAGCCCACTAAATCCGCTTCACCATGGGTAGTATAGCCTTGGAAATTACGATGTAGCACTCCTGCTTTTTGAGCTTGAGCTAATTCATTATCAGGTTTAGCAAAGTGATCCATACCAATAAAAGCAAAATCTGCTTGATGTAAGCGTTTAATCGAATGGGCAAAGATATCTAGCTTCGTACGAGCACTTGGCAGATTTTCATCTTTGATCTTTGCTTGTCCTGGGACACGGGCTGGTAAATGTGCATAGTTAAACACACTTAAACGATCTGGACTTAGAGCAATAACCTCTTCAAGAGTATGAGCAAATTTTTCTACCGTTTGGAAAGGTAAGCCATAGATTAAATCTAAGTTAATAGATTTAATTCCTAATTCTCGAGAATGAGCAATTAACTCGGCAATAAATTTTTGGTCTTGGACACGGTTTACCGCTTCTTGCACTTGCTGATCAAAATCTTGAATCCCAATAGAAATACGATTAAAACCCAGTTCTACCAACATGTCCATATAGTTTAATTCAATGCGACGAGGATCAATTTCAATGCCCATTTCTACATCTGCAGTAAACTCAAAATATTTATGTGCCATACGCATTAAGCGACGCATTTGGGCTGGTACTAAATAGGTTGGCGTACCGCCACCAAGGTGGAATTGATTTACCTTACGTCCTTTAAGACTTTGAGCACGATATGCCATTTCCTTTTCTAAATAATCTAAATAGATATCGGCTTTTTCTTTATGACGCGTAATTACTTTATTACACGCACAAAAATAACATAAAGTATGACAAAACGGAATATGAATATACAGAGATAAAGGACGTTCTGGATATTTTTGTAAGGCTTGTTCAAAATCGCTATTGGTATACTTATCTGAGAACTCTAAAGCAGTAGGATAAGAAGTATAACGTGGACCAGAAAGATTGTACTTATCAATTAGTTTTTGATCCCAAGTAAATGTTGCCATAATAAACTCTATTTTTTTCTCTTACTTTTTTTAATTGGATTTAAACATTAAAATTAAGCTCCTCTAATTTTACTATAAAGCAAAAAAGATCCTAAAAAATTATCTAATTTACAAGAAAGAACATGAGTTTTATTAAGAATACCTAACAACAAGCAAATTTTTATTAATAACTAATCC
>NZ_NRJF01000073.1 GCF_003585965.1 Psittacicella gerlachiana
TAAAGCTTTAGATAAAATGACCAGAAAGAGTTCCTCTGTTAGCCCTAAGGCTAACAGAGAAAAAGTTATTATTTTTTATTGTCTACAGATGGCATATTGAAATTTCCATCTAATTGCCCACGGAAATCAATAAAAGCAAATTCTTCATCATTTGCTTCCTGCTTCACCACCTCTTCTGCAGTAGCTACTTGCTCTTGAGCTTGGAAATTCTGACCGTCAATAATTGGCATATCAAAAGAAAATAAATCAGCCTCTTGCTCTTGAGCTAGATTCACTGTAGATTTTTCTCCTTCTGAATCAGAATTTTCCACTTTAGTTTCATTAAATACCGGAATTTCTAAGCTTTGATTGCTAAGATTTTCCTCTTGGGCTTCTTGTTCAGGTTGCAGTTGTACCTGAGGTCCTACCTCTCCTATAACTCTAATCTCATGAGGTTGCATTGTAACTATTTGCGGAGCAGCAATAATTTTAGGTTTATACTCTTGAGCTAAAATAAAGCTCGGAGGAGGAATTACTACGCCTTTGTTACTTTTCTCAGCCTCTGTACCTTTAGTTTCTAAAGTGCTTGGAGAAGCTTTTACTTCTTGGGTCGACACAATTTTTTGTGCTTCAAGACTTGCTTGAACTTCACTTTCAGTTAATTCTTTAGAAACAACCTTACTTGAAGAGATTTTACGAATTTGCTCTAAACTCAATAAGTTTTGGTAGAAAGCTTTAGTTCTTGGAGCAACTAATTTCTCTTTACCACTCACAAATACTTGATTGGTAAATTTTAAATCCGCAGTATTATTTTGAAACCATGCTTGAGCGGTTAAACGTACTAGCCCTGGATTTAAGTCTATAAGTTTGTCTGTTCTTTCTTCTTTAGCTAAACGAGTACGGAGTTTTTCGATATCTTGTACCGCAATCATTTCCGTTTCTAAAAAGATTTTTAGTAATTCTTCACGACTTAAACGAGGCTGAGGTAAGATTCCTAAAGCTAAAAGATGGAAAAACTCCCCATCATAAGCATGACGAATCCTCATAGCTACAACTTTTTCGCTATGATTACGTTTACTAGTGTTTTTTGCAGGAAACTTTTGCCTTGTTGACCACAGAACTAGTTCGCTATCTGCCCTAACTTGAGGTAAGTCTATAGCTCTACCCTCAAAACTTTTACGTAGTTCATTTTGACGTAAACTTAAATCCGCATTAAAAAATTTATTTGCTTTTTTAATTCGTGAAGTATTTACAATACTCAAAGCAGCATCCGTTAAAGCTACGAGATTTTCAGGAATTCCTTTCCCTTCTTTATCCGTAAACATTTTTGCCTGCATTTGAGTAAAATCAGGACCACTAAAGTGAGTTAAAGCTTGTTCTACTGATACCGACTTATTTGCTAAAGGTAAATCTACACTAAAGTCTTCATCAAATCTCAAAGTAGGAATATGAACAAAAAACAGATTCTGTTGGTTTCCTACAACTTGAGTTTGAAAAAGTTGCTGTTTATTGTCAGCAAAACGAGGTTTAATGCGATTTTGCTTATAATTAGTTTGCTCTAAACTATCATAAAAACTAGGTTGCTCAGCTAAGCTTTCTTGAAAACTAGTTACCTCTTCCTGTACAGGTTCACTTAGAGTTCCCCCTAAACTTGGGTTTGGCTCAACTACAGCGAGATCCGAGGTTTCTTCTAGGGTTTGGGTTGCAAGAGTTTGTGCTTCAGCTTGAGCAAAAAAATCATCAACAGGCTCTACCTCCTCTTGTTCTTCTAAGCTTGACTCAAAATCTGTAGCTACCGTACCATTTTTAATATCAGCAACTATGTTTTTTAAGAGGTCATTGTCGGTATTTGCTTCAATAAACTCAGAGGTTGTAGTGGGTGTAAAAGCAGAACTTGTTTCTAAATTCTGTGCAAAATCAACTTCATTCTCTAAGCTTGGCTCTTGCACTAACTCTGTAGTTGCTTCTCGTTCTTGCTCTTGCCCTATAGTTGGTTTTTGCTCAGGGAAGAGATCCAGTTCTGAAGTTAAATTGTGATTATGTGCAAACTGTGAATCTTCTTCCGCAAATAAATCATTTTGCCCTCGAGCATGAGTGCGATTGCTAGCAGTAAAAAGATGTTCTAAATCATCTAACTTACTCTCTGCGGCTTCTAAACTCGCTAAGATTTCTGTTTCATGTTTAATACGAGCAAAAGGATCTGAACTTAAAGACTGCTCTTGTGCTGGATACTCCTGCTCTTGGAGTTCGAGTTCCGCACTTGAGTTTAGCTCATCTTCTTGCCACAGTTTCTCTGAAGTCTTTTTTGCCACCTCTTCGTTTTTACCATAAGCTAAGTGATCTAAATCAATAGAACTCGAAGTCGTTGCTAGATCAAGATCATTTTGTGATTTTGTCTTTGGTTCTAGATTAATATCATCTACTTGCGTTGTTGTTTCTTGCTTAAAAAGCTCGGTAAAATCTTGTTCTTTAGCTTTAACTTGAGTCTCTGTTAAAGCTGGTTTTTTACCAAATAATTTTGCCCAAAACCCTTGATTTGAGTTTTGTGACTTATCTTTATCTAAAGATAATAATTCATTAAGTGATGAGTCTTTTTTCATATCTATGTCACTATAAAGACTTTAAGAATATTCAAAGGAAATTTCCTTATTATATTATATATTAAACCCTGATAAATACTTGGAATAATTGGGTTTTTACCCTATAAAAAAGGCCATCTTGACTACAAAGATGGCTTAGATTTTTGTTGCTGTTCTTTTAAAGCTTTTAAGCGTTCAAGCTCGGCTTGTTTTTTAGCAAGATCTTGCTTTTTACTTGCCAATGAATTTTGCTTATAATCAACTTGAAAGTAACCGGCGTGAGAATTATCTGCTTTGGATAATTTTCTTGACTTTCTTCCTGCTGGCTCTACAGGAATTGTAGACTCTGCAGCTACCAAAGTAGATTCAGGAGACTCTATTGAAGCTATAGGAGCTTCTGAAGCTCTAACCTCTTCTAAAACAGTTGCTTCTGAAACTAGAGAATCATTTATTGTTGCAAGGTTACTAGAGGATGTATCTAGCTCAACTTGAAAATGAGCTAGATTTTGTTCCCCCTCTTGCTCTTTTTGCGAACTTGCAACTTCTGTTTCAAATAATGCATCTAAAGAGGTTGAATCTAGCTTATCTTGAGAAATCGATTCTGACTCATAATTCTCCTCAAGTACACTTACTACTTGATCTTCAAGTAAAGTAATCGGCTTGCTCGCCTCTTCCTCAGGAATAGCATAATTGAGAGTAAAGTATTGCTCTTCCTTGCCTTGAGGAATTAAAGAATCTATTTGCACTCGAGATTCTTGAGCTTTTGGTAACTCTAGTTCTTGAATTTTTGGAGTATATCCGGAAACTAAAGCTCGACGTAATAAAGCAAAAAAGGATTGAGTGCTTAAATGCTTTTGTACTAACATTAGTTTTTCATACTTGTTATCGTATAAACGTTCGAGATAAGCACAGGTTTGTTGTTGAGCCTTAGTTAAGGAAGGCAACTTACCATATGCCATTACCAAACTTGCAATCCCATTTAACTCTTGCTTTAATTGGGCTTCTTTAGTTTTTATGTTTTCACTAGGTAAATAATAAAAAGGATAGGAGTTATCTACATTAACCCTTTCACGTTCTTCTTGTAATCTTTGGGATTCGGCAAGAATTGAAGAGTTAATCGTATTATTTTGATATTCTTCTAGATTATTAGAGTTACTATTCCCTTGATGTAAGAATGAATAGTAATCTAAGAGTAAACGTTTGATCATACATTGGAACATTAAAAATGCACCAAATAAGGTCACAAGAATCCCAATAATAAAACCTATGCCCTGCGGAAAGAAATAATTAATTAAGGTCGCAAAAAAGCCACCTACATCATAAATATTAAATAATAGATGCTTATTTGAGCCTAGATAAGTATAAAGTAAACCTATTCCACTAAAAGCTATCCCTGTCCCGAGAATAAAACCTAACCATCCCAGCCAATTAAACCCTTTACGAGTTCGTTGAAAGAGAAAAATAAGATGAAAGAAAGTCAAAAAGAACGGCACTACATAACCAAAGCGTCCAAAATTAAAAAAATTTAAGTCGGCAATGCCGGTAAGTAAAGTCCAAAACGAACTCTGACTGTTATATAAACTCGTCGTATAGGTAATCCCTGAATAATAAGGATTAAATATTAGTACGCTAATAATCGTGATAATCCCAAAAATCACGAGAAAAAAGAGGATTAAGCGACTAATAAGACCTGTTTCTGTAACCATGAAATAAATTGTAAATTTATGCTTTAAATAAAAAACTCTGAATAATAAACTAAGCCTTTATATTTTAGCACTTTAGGCATTTACTTTGCGAAAAAACTATAGCTATTGCCGAGAAAAAGTCAGAGAAGCTAAAGTCCTCTTAAAGAACTCTAGACTCTTTTAAAGAGCTCAATGCTCTCTTAAAAAACCTCAAGCTCACTTAGAAATAAATTTTCAGGTAATAATAAAGGTCTTGAGAGTTTTCTCAAGACCTTTAATCTAAATTAGTTCTAAGCTGTCCCGTAAGCCGGATTCTGTTTTATGTAATCATTTATCTAGAACTAACATCACTGTTAGCTTCAAGCGATCTACCCGTGTTCAGCTATGGGCAAGCTATATGAACACCTATTTGATCTTGCTCCAAGTGGAGTTTACCTAGCACAATCATTACTGACTGTCTGGTGAGCTCTTACCTCACCGTTTCACCCTTACCTTTTACAAGGCGGTTTGCTTTCTGTTGCACTTGTCGTGAGCTTGCACTCCCCAGGCGTTACCTGGCACTTTGCCCATTGGAGTCCGGACTTTCCTCTTATATTGCTACAAGCGATTACTCGGACTATGCTTAGCGGTGTTAAGTATAACATAAAGCTCAAGAGAATACAAAAAAAGTGACTACCAAATGATAGTCACCTTCTGAAGAAAAACTAATTATTTTTGTTTATCTTCGTTATTTTCTTTAGCACTTTCTTGAAGAGCTTCAAGAGCTTCTTGTTTTCCTTGCTCTACTTGTTCTTTTACAAGTGTTGCTTGTTCAACTTTCTCTTGTGCTTTTTCTCCTGCAGCTTGAGCTTTTTCTTGAGCTTGAGCCGCAGCTTCTTGTGCTTGCGTTGCTGCTTCCTGAGCTTTATCAGCTTGCTCTTGAGCTTGAGCGGCTTTAGTTTCATCTTCAGCCTTAGCTTTAGCTTCTTTCGCAGCTTCTTCCGCTTCTTTTTCAGCTTGAGCAGCTAAGCGTTCTGCTTCCTTAGCAGCTTCTTTTTCTGCTTTCGCTTTTTCTTTAGCAACCTTTTCATCTACTAAAACCTGAGCTTTAGCAGCTAGAGCTTCACGTTTTGCTAATTTAGCTTGTACCTTTTCTTTATCAACTTCTAAAGTTAAAGTGTAACCTTCTTCATCTTCTTTTTCAGAGAAGGTTGCATTATGATCTTTAACAGAAGCTGTATAAAGTACTAATGAAGCCATATCACGTAAGTTAATAATATCCGTAACATGGTGTTGCTCTAAGAACTCAACTTCATCATCGTAACTTGCAATTGCAGAAACGCTGAAGTTAGCATTAATAAATAATTCAGGATGGCTCGTGAAAATTTTATCTACGGTGTAGCCAATTTCGAAGATATTTTCGCAAGTAAAGATAACTGCACGAGCTTCTTTAATGTTTGCTTCTTCAAAGTGGGCAATATTTTTGAAATCACCAAAAATAGCATGCACCCCTACACGGTTAGTTTCGTAGAACTCATCAAGATTATTTGTAATTACAACTACAGGAATAGCTGCTTTATTTAAACGATCAACGATTGCTTTACCAATTGATGAGTAGCCTACTACAATTGTATGCTTGCTCATGAGAACTTGATTATTTGTAAAGCCATGATCATCTTCAATTGCTTTTTCAAACTCTTCTTCTGAAAGAGGAATTACTGATGAAGCACCTGAAATAATTTCAACATCTGGATTCGCTAAATTTTGTTCTCCCTCGTGAACTGTTGCTTTAGCTTTTTCGGTAGTTTTTTCTGGAGCTTCCCAAGTAATATCAGGTGTAGCTTCAACTTGAGCTACAGGTGTACCACTGGTATGAGCTTCTAAACCAACACGAACACGATTGTCGTACCATTTTAAGAATTTCTCCATTGCTAAGAATAAGAATGGGTTTAAAATAATACTAATAATCGCTCCCGCTAAAATTAAATCTTTTTGTCCATTATCTAAGTAACCATAACCTACTGCTAAACCAGCAAGGATAAATGAGAACTCACCGATTTGAGCAAGAGATACGGAAATAGTTAAAGCCGTACGATTGGATTTACCCATAGCACGGATTAACACATAAGCAACTAAAGATTTAACTACAACAATTACTAGAGCTGTAGCAACTACGCCTAATGGGTTAGTTAAGATAACACTATAGTTAAATAACATCCCTACAGCTACGAAGAATAACACTCCAAAAGCATCACGTAATGGTAAGGTATTATCTGCTGCACGGTGAGATAATTCTGAACCATTAAGAATCATCCCTGCAAAGAATGCACCTAATGCGTAAGACACATTAAATACTTCTACGGCAATATAAGCAATCCCTAAAGAAATTGCAAGAGTTGCTAGAGTAAAGAGTTCTGATGAACCAGTTGCTGCTGAACGATAAATGGCAGCTGGAATAATTTTGCCCCCAAAGAAAAACATCACAAAGACAAAGGCTGCAAATTTGACACCGGTCCAGAATAAATTCATTCCGAAAGCACCCATATCAAAACCTTCACCTGAGTTCATAAAGCTCATAGTTGGTAATACCACAAGAACTACAACCGTTAGTAGATCTTCTACAATTAGCCAACCTATAGCTATTTTTCCTCGCGGCGTTTGCGTAATGTTATTATCATTTAAAGCACGTAATAACACTACTGTAGATGCAACTGATAAACATAAACCAAAAATTGCTGCTTGGAACCAACTGAGACCAAAGAAATGACCGACAATGGCAACCACGGCAATCGTACCTAATACCTGAGCTATAGCTCCTGGAATTGCAATATATTTTACTTCATTTAGATCCTTTACCGAGAAGTGTAACCCCACTCCGAACATCAGAAGAATAACCCCTACTTCTGAAATTTGGTTAGCTAACTCTAAATCGGCATTATAGACAAAGCTAACATTTGGACCTAAAAGAATTCCGGCAAATAAGTAACCGATAATTGGTGATAGTTTTAAGCGATGAGCTATCATACCAAAAATGTACGCTAGCATAAAACCTATCGCGATAATACTAATCAGAGGAGTATCATGGTGCATTTATGTAATGTATCCTTATCTTGTTTGTGTTTATATGTTTATACATTTAGTTCAAGATCTAAACACTACAAAATCACACACCTTGTTGGATTGTCACCGCACCGCCAAGGCTGTAACCTTGAGCGCTAGATGCTGAATAACATCTGTAAAATAGCCGTTAAAAAAATTTACTTAAGAAGCAATAGATTTTTAAATAATCTCAGCAACTTAAATAAACTTTTAACCTTATCCATTGAACTAACTTCAATAGTAAACCATTTTACTAATGTGAGATAAAAGTATATGCAAATGAACTCTCCTTACATATATGCACTTTCTAAGAAAGAACTATT
>NZ_NRJF01000074.1 GCF_003585965.1 Psittacicella gerlachiana
TCTTTACTAGGTTCAGCTTGAGGCTCAGATTCAGTCTTCTCTTGAGAGGTATCTTCCGTTGCTGGTTGAGACTCAGCTGGAGTTTGAGCTTGCGGATTACTTTCTGTAGCTGGCTGAAGTTTTACTTGCAAAGCATGAAGTTGAGTTAAGAGATCATCAGTTAAAGGAAAAGGAGTTACTTGTACAGTGAAGAACTTAAAGTTTAAATCTTGATATTGAGGAGCAACTTTTAGAACGGAAAAAGTCTGATTATAGGTTGCATACTCAGGATAGTAAACTCCATTTTTCTTTAGAGGTTGGTAGTTTTTAATTAAGGCTCCAAAAGGGTTTACCTGTTCAGGTACATTTGGTAGAGCATAACCACCAGAAGTAAAGTAAAAATCATTTAGGCTTGGTAAAGGATTTGGCCAAAAACCTTCTGGGTTTACTGGAGAAACTGGAACCTTATAACTTCTAAATGCAGTTAATTCTGTAGTATCACTAGTAAACGCAAAACTTTCATTAGTTACAAGATCAGGATTAAGGTATTGATCTACACCAAGCACAAGATTTGCTTCAAGGGTAGTGGCTTCAAGATTAGCTACTACTTCTTGCAGTTGAGCTAGAGTTTGTTGCGGAGAAGTAAAATCTGCCACTAAATTATTAAAAGGATCACGAGCATTACTTGGTAAAGCTTGATTTGCTTGACTAGCTATTAATTCGACATTACTAAATACTCCTGAAACAGTTACCTGTGCTCTCGCTAAAGCTTGCTCTAATTCTGGATTTTGCGGTTTTGGCCAAACCCCAAGCTCATCATTATTTTTATAGAGGGGATTGGCTTCTACAATTTTAGAGTTTACATTGTTCGGTAACTCTACATCCTTGAGTAGGTATACGCCTCCAGTTAAGAGATTAGTTTGAGCTTGAGAATTAGAATTATTGCTTTCAGTCACCGCTACCCTATTCGTTTCTTGAGTTGTAGCTGAGTTATCAGCTTCATGAGTAGGGGTAGTAGAGTCTTCCGAGGTTGAAGTTTCAGTACTAGAGTTTACATTCTCAGTCGTAGAGCTTGTATCTGTTGACTCACTCGGAGTTTGTGGTTCTTGAGTTTTTGTTGGTTCTTCGCTTTGAGGCTCAGCAGTTTCATTTTGTTGATTTGTCGCTGGGTTTGCTTCCTGATTTACTTCAGAAGTTTGTCTGTCTCCGTCTCCAAGCTTAGCAGTAAATTGTTTGAGACTTGCCAAGCCATCGGTAGTTCCTAATTGAGGATTAACTCCTTGAGCGACAACTTGTGGTTGACGATCAGGAAATACGGGAGCACTAGCCGTATTGAGAAGATTTTGTAAGTGAAAACTATAATTTGTTGTAAAAGTTGTTAAAGTTAAACTAGTTGCTTGGCTATTAGCAGAGACACTAAGCAAGGTCAAAGCACTTAAGGCTAAAGCTAATGAATGTTTTTTCATCAATTATCCTCATGAGGTGATTTCAGGAAACAAAGCTAGTTTAACTCAGGTTAAGCTCTAAAACAGATTCCTGAATAAATTAATCTTAATCTAATCGGAGATAATTCTCTTAAAATTAGAACTCCTTATTATGATTTTACACTAAATCAAAGTGGGAGCGAAGAAAAAATAAGAAAATTTTTTAGATAATTTTAATTTAGAGTTTAGAAAGTAAAATTGATTTAAGATCTGTAATCTTTGCGAATCTATAGCGAGTTGAAAAATATCTTATTTGAGGTTAAATTTGTTGAATAGTTAGAGGCTATCTCTATAGAGAAATTGAGCTTTCCTAGAGGGGAAAGCTCAAAAGTTAATTTTTCTTTTTAGAAGTTTTTTTCTTCGGAGTTTTATTTTCTAAAGTATCAAGAACATCATTAATAGAGATGGAAATACTTAAGGTATCCTCAGCTAAGAAGTTAACATTATTTTTGTTATTCTTTTTATTTTTTGCATTTATTTTTGTAGTTGATTTTTGAGAATTTGCTGAGTTTTTTGTAGTCTGAGCTTGTTTACTCGTAGTTTTTTTCCGCTTGGTTTTTTCTGCTTTTGCTGGAGTAATTTCTTGAGGAGTAAGTTTTTTCTCAAAAGCTAAATCTACCTCTTGACTTACAACATCACTGAGAAGCTTACCAATAATTTCATTAAAATCAGCTTCAGCTGCAAGATTTGCCTCTGAGGTTAAATCTTGCGGAGGTTGGCTAGTGCTAGTTGAGGATTTAGAGGTACGTTTTTGCGGAAATTTTCTTGGAGCTTTAGGAAGAGCTTCACTGGTCGCCTTTTCTGCACCTTTATTTTTTGTTCTACTTTTGGCTTTGCTTTCTACTTGCTTTGTCCTCGGGGTATCAACTTGGGGATCAATAACTTCTGTAGTTTCAGGTTCGTGTAACCAAGCTTTTACCGCTGCCAGTTCAAGTTCTTTTTCTAGATCTGCAGGAGTTGGAGAACTCGATTTTTTTCTTCTCTTAGGATTAGGAGAAGCTTTTTTTGCTTTAGAACTTGTAGCTTTTTTTGGTTCTTTTGCTTGAGGATCTAGAGGAACTACTTTTGCTTCTTGTTGAGGAGATACTGAAGATTGCATTATTTTTTTGCTTTCTTTTTCTTCAGTGTGTTCTAAAGTAGAGAAGTCAGTAATTTCTGCTAATTGTACAAGATGCTTTAAACTAAAGTTAGGATCGTTAAAATCAATTTGCAAATAATTAAAGCGTTCTTTAAATTTACGGAGAATATATTCCACTTGAGCTGGTGTATAACCTTCAATGGTTTCTTCTTTTAGTTCTTTAAAACTAAAATTAAAATCATCATTTTTTTGTTGCTCTAAAATTTGCGTCGAACGTTTAAGCACTTGCGGTAAATAGTCTTGCTCTTCTTCAAGATCTTCTTGTAACGATAAAGCATGAGCTCGAGTGGTAGCGAGATCTTCTTCATCATCTCGGAAAAAATCTGCCTCAAACTTCTCAAAATCTTCATAAGAAGCAAAGTCCTCAGGGCGAGCTAAACGTAAAGCCTCATCACTACGTGGCGATTTGTTTGGAATACTAGTAAGATTTGAACGGGGTTTATTCTCTTCTTGCTGATAATCATCTAAGTCGGCAAAGCTTTTGTTTTTGTCTCCAAAAAGTCTCCGTAAGGTTAGCCTAAAGATTTTAGTGATCTCATTGGTACTAAGATCATAAAAAGGTGAAGGATCATCGTTCTCTTCAGCATAGATTTTTTCATATAAAGCTGCTTGATAAATATTAGCGAGAACTGCAACCTTAGCTAAATCCTTCATTTCTTTAATCGCATGATAGTCTGCAGCTGTAGCTTTACTCTCTAAGAACTTAACCCGAATTTGACTATCAGAGGGTAAGCTAAAACCATTAGCAATATACTCTTGAGGGTTGAATAAGAGTTCATAAGCATTAAATTCAGGAGACTCTACATCATAGCCCATAAAAGCAAACATGCTACGTAATAGGGGCGTTTCTTGAATATATGCAAGAGTTAAATCTTTAGCCTTGAGGCGATGTAAATGACGTTTATCAAATACTTGCTCATCGATTTTTATTTTAGAAGCGGGAGCAAAACTCAAGTCAGCTGGCATTTCTGGTTGTGGTTTGCCTAAGAGATCGGCAATATAGCTTGAAGTCAGAAAGTTTTCTTGAGCTGAAAAAGCTTGCTGATATTGTCCTAGTAACTGAAACTGCTTACGTTGCATAGATTCGAGCACTCGATGCTCAAACAATGGGGTTTGTTCAAGAGTTTCAAGATATTTTAATAGTTCAGAATCTTCTGAGTTTTCCTGAAAATATAATAGATAGTCTGGATCTGCTAAAGGAAGAGAAATTTGCTCTTGACTTAAATGTTGTCTCAACGCTTGATGATAATTACGATCATTTCTAATCAACAAATACATTTCTTCCATATAGTAACGAATCACTAATTCTTCATTACTAAAGTATAAAGAAGTAAGTAATACCTCAAGGGCATCATAATTAACCTTAGCTTGAGGCTTAGCTATATCTGCAGTTACAGTTTCAAGAAATTTAAAAAACTGAAACTGATTAAAATCCTTGGCACTTTGCATTAGTTCATCATAAGCTTGGAGACAGAAAAAGACATAGTCTTCAACTCCAGCATTTGGATGTTCTTTTAAGTAAGTTTTAAAGCTTGGAGCATAACCTTCCAAAGCTTTTAAGAGGTTAGCAAAGGCTACCGAGAGTTTGATTGTACTTATAGGTAAGCTCGCAGCCGCACTATTTTGAAAACGACGGAGATTTTCTTGCCAGTCGTTTGCTCTTTGAGCACAACGCACGATATAAGTGTGTAATAGAGGAATTTGTTCTTTGATTTCAGTAAAGATTAATTCAGCATCATCTAAAAAAGTTGAGAGACTTTTAATATTGGCACTTAATTGAGCAAGGCGAGCTCGAGAGATCTGAGCTTGCGTAAGAAAATCCTGAAAATTTTGTGCTTTTTCATCTGCTAAACGCACAAAGATTTGTCTTTCGGTTTGTAGCTCTTTAGCTAATTGTAAAATTCGGTGTAAATCTAGATCACGCATAGAAGAAGCACCGGTAGTATGCGTAAATCTAAATTTTAATAAACGGTCAACAATTTTTTTATATTCGCGTTTAGTTAACATATACATTTAATAAAATAAGGGGTAGTTAGGTTATTATTTTATCATTAACCAACGCTAGAAGCGGAAAAACAAAAAGAAAAATCAAAAATCTTTTTTGAACATGATAGAATATAAGATAATTAAAACTAAATGTTTTAAGGATAAAGAATTTATTCTTTATTAGGTGATTAGTAGAGCTTATAAAAATATTTTGGCTAAGGTTAAATGACAATGCTTTTCGAGGCATTATTTATGTCAAAAGAGCAAAAGCAAAAACTTCAGCAGAGTTTAGTTCAACTGTAATAAAACATTAGAAGATAAAAATTTAAAGTTGAACCTATCTCGGTGAGACAAAATAAAAAATATAGATCAAGCAAAACCATGCTGAAGACTACTAATCGGTGTAGGTTATTTTATAAGGAAAAATATGGACGGTCTTCCCCAGGAAATAGGGAATATATTTGTAAATAACTCTCTATCTCAATCAGCAACATCTCTTGAAGAGCAACCAATTAATGTTGTCGATGGTGCAACTCCACTCTTAACGCAAGAAGAGTTAGATAAGATGCCCGATGAGCAAATAAAACATGTAGTTTGTGGCGTGATTTTCAATGAATATGGACAAGTATTAGTTGGACGTCGTCGTGCAGGCGTAGACTATGCTAATTCTTTAGAATTTCCCGGTGGTAAAGTAGAGCATCATGAAACCCATGAGCAAGCTTTAATTCGTGAATTTGAAGAAGAAGTAGGAATTACTGTTGCAAACTTTAAGTTAATTTATGAACAACGTGTAAATGGTACTTCAGAGCCTTTTCATATCTATTTTTATCTAATCAAAGATTTCTTTGGTCAACCTTATGGAGCGGAAGGGCAGGAAGTGTTCTGGTTGAATGTGGATGAAATTGACTATAATCGTTTTCCTCCTGCAACACAGTTACTCATCCAAAATTTTATTTTGACTAATAACTATCTTAATGAAATTTATGGTTAAGTAAACAAGGCAAATAAGCAAAGGTCTTAGTCTAGTTCGACTAAGACCTTTAGTGTATGTAAATTTTAGTAATGATAAGTATATTAGAAAAATTTACCAATTTAATTATTGTCGAGAAATTGTTTTTTAGTCTAACTTTTTATGCAGAACACTAGTAATTAAGGGAATCAAAAGTAATTAAGGTGTAAAAATCACTCTAAAGTGAGTAATTATGGTAAGGAAAAATTAAAGTTAGTATTGAGTAAAATTAAAAAATTTAAAATTTTTTAAAAAATTTTCCTTAAAAGACTAGATTTTTAATTTGCTTTATTTTAATATAAAAGAACACCCCAAAATAATTCTTTTGTTAAAGAGAATTAACCTTATTAATCAAGGGGATATTGAAGATTAAGATTAAAAGTTGTAGCTTATAGCTACGTTTGATTTTTCTATTATTGTTATGACAATAATTTACCTACTAGGTATTACTTATGTTTTAGAAGCAAGTTTATTAACTTGCAATGTTTGATTTATTTTGTTTTGGTTTGTTTTGCAACTTTTAGGGTTAACCTAAGGTTTTAGTAGGTAATGAAATAACAGTAATAGCTTGAGTTTGAATTATTAATTAAGCTATAGTTTAAATTCCTCTAGAATTAAAGTTGCATAAACTAGATTAGGAAATTTAATTTATGCAAGCTCTTCAGAAATTTAATGCTTTTCTTACGAAAACTTACGCTCTTTGGATCGTATTTTTCGCAACCATGGCCTATCTTTGGCCCGAACACTTTAAGTTCGCTCTTCCTTACATGACCTATGGATTAGGTTTAATCATGTTTGGGATGGGAATGACTTTAACGTTTAAAGATTTTGCTTTAGTGGTAACCCAACCTAAAGCGGTAATCGTGGGATGTTTAGCTCAGTTTACCATTATGCCTCTATCAGCATACTTCTTAGCGGTAGGCTTTAATTTACCTCCTGAGTTAGCAGCTGGTCTAATCCTCTTAGGGGCATGTCCAGGGGGTACAGTTTCAAATATCATGACATATGTTGCTCGTGGTAATGTGGCTTTATCAGTTACTATGACTTCGGTATGTACGCTTTTATCTCCAGTTTTAACTCCAACAATTTTCTTCTTACTTGCAAGCCAATGGTTAGAAATCAATCCATGGGGAATGTTTAGAAGTGTATTAGAAGTAATCTTACTGCCAATTGTTTTAGGAGTGGTAGTACGTTTATTCTTTAGACGTCAAGTAAGTTATATCGTACAAGGTTTACCAGTTGTATCATTTACTTGTATCGTATGTATCCTTGCAGGAATCATCGCTGTAAATGCAGAGAATATCTCAAGAACTGGAGTATTAGTATTCTTCCTTGTAATCGTACAAAATGCAATAGGTTTTGGTTTAGGGTTCTTAGTAGCTCGTTTATTAAAACTAGATCTTTACGATTCAAAAGCTATCTCAATTGAGGTAGGTATGCAGTCTTCAGCTTTAGGAGTAGCCTTAGCAAATGCACATTTAACGCCAATTGCTGCAATTCCTTCTGCTGTAGCAGCTTTATGGCACAATGTAGCAGCTCCAATGTTAGCTTCTTACTTCTCGAGATTAAAAGATCCTCGTGCTGATGCTAAAGAAGCTGCCGATGCAAAAGCGAAAAAACCAGCACAAGAACCAATTGCAATCGAAGACTAGATTGTTAAAAACAAGACTAGGTCGTAAAAAATTAAACCGTCAAGATTTAATTAAGATCCCAAGAAAATTTTTCTTGGGATCTTTGCTTTTTGCTCTGATAAGAACTGGGGTGTATAATATATTTGCACAAACAACTCTGTTGTTGCGCTTAACTTTGAGAACTTTTTTAAATTAGGAGCAACGAAAATGTTAAATTTTGAATTTTATAATCCTACTCGTATTGTCTTTGGTGAAAATACGATTCAACGTCTAGCAGATCTTGTCCCAGCCCAAGCTCGAGTATTAGTAGTATATGGTGGGAATTCAGCTAAGGCTTTTGGAACTATCGACCAAGTAATCCAAGCTTTAGGATCGCGTGAAGTTGTAGAGTTTGGTGGAGTTGAAGCTAATCCTGAATATACTACTTTGCTCAAAGCTGTAGATTTAATCAAAGCAAAGAATTTAGATTATATTCTTGCTGTTGGGGGTGGTTCGGTAATTGATGGGGTTAAATTTATTGCAGCTGCTAATAAATTTGCTGAAGAAGATAAATGGAAAATTCTCGAGGGAACTCCTCTAACTCAAGCTTTACCTTTTGGAGTAGTGTTAACTATTCCGGCTACAGGTTCTGAAATGAATGCTGGAGCTGTAATTTCTTATCGTGATCGTGGTTTAAAACGCTCATTCCACTCACCTTTAGTTTTTCCACAATTTTCAATTATGGATCCGCAAAAAACTTTAACCTTACCTGAACGTCAAACTATGAACGGGGTGGTGGATTCTTTTGTTCATATTGTGGAGCAATATGTCACTAAGGATACTGGAGCAAGTGTTTCTGATGAATTTGCCGAAGGTTTATTAAGAGTTTTATTAAAAGTAGGACCAAAATTAAAGGCAGATCCTCAGTGTTTACCAGCTCGTAGTGATCTTATGTGGGCGGCAACTAATGCTTTAAATGGGTTAATCCGTTTAGGGCAAGTTACCGATTGGTCCGTACACGCTATAGGACATCAATTAACCGCTCTCTATGGTATTGACCATGCTCGTACTCTAGCTATAGTTTTACCTGGAGTTTGGGAATATAAATTAGAAGCTAAACAAGCAAAATTAGCACAAATGGGACGTAAGGTTTTTGCTCTTGAAAGTAATGATGAACGAGAGTTAGCTTTAGCAACTATTGTCAAAACTGAAGAGTTTTTCCATAGTTTAGGGGTAGCGACTCGTTTAAGAGACTATAATCTTGGCGAAAACGCAATTCCTGAAATTGTCGCAAATTTAGAAAAAATTGGAGCAACTAATCTCGGTGAAGATAAGGACATAGATTATGTTGCAAGTAGTAAAATTTTAACTTCACGTCTTTAATTAAAAAAAGCCTCCTTTAACAGGGGGCTTTTTCGTTGGTCGGTTGGAGCAAAGATAATTAGATATTCTTGAGTAGGGTAAAGATAACTTTTTAATCGGGAGTTTGAAAAAATTTAAAATCTCAGCAAATAAGATGTTGATATTCGATATAGTATTTGTATAGGTAGTAACTATAAATAAATTTAGTTACCTTATTTCTGAGGTGTAGATTTATGTATATTTTTGCAAGTTTAGATTTGTTTTAAGAGTTTTAGTATTGTTTTTCATAAGATTTTAAG
>NZ_NRJF01000075.1 GCF_003585965.1 Psittacicella gerlachiana
TAATAGTAATAAGAGAACGCTTGATAAAGAAAAAAGATAGAGAAAAATATAAAAATAAATAACTCTATCAAAGAATAAGAATAAAGAATATATTCAAAAAAGTTTGTTATTAAATTAGCCGATTTTGGCGACATTAGCACGATGGTCCCACCTGATCCCATGCCGAACTCAGAAGTGAAACGTCGTAGCGCCGATGGTAGTGTGGGGTCTCCCCATGTGAGAGTAGGTCATCGCCAAATTAATTTATTTCGTAAGAATGGGCGGTTAGCTCAGTTGGGAGAGCATCTGCCTTACAAGCAGGGGGTCACTGGTTCGAGCCCAGTACCGCCCACCATTTTTACTAAGAAAAAGAAGAACTGCAATGCGGTTCTTTTTTTGTGTGAATTTTTTGTAAAAAGATTTTTTATTTCATTTATGCTAAATAAATTATTTAGTAAAATTAAAAGACTAGGTTTTTGTTACCTAGTCTTTTATTTTTATCTTGAGATTATTTTGCGCGTTGTGTAAGATCAATTTGATCTAAAGGAACTAATTTAGTTTTCTTAACAAATTTGTAACCTAGATAAAGCACAAAGAATAGAGCTAAACCTAAGTAGGTAGAAATAAATGTTCCTACATCAAAACCTTTACCAGTTACTAAATCCCAGTCTTGACCTAAAATCACAAAGATTAGCATGATTAATGATAAAATCGGACCAAATGGGAAATATTTAGCTAGATAAGGTAATTGTTTACGATCAAAGTTTTGTACTGTCATTGCCTTACGGAATCTAAAGTGACAAATAGAGATTCCAATCCATGTTACAAAACCACACATTCCTGAAGCATTTAATAAGTATAAATATACATCAGACGTTTTAAATAGTGAAGTTAAGAAACAAAGAGCGGCGATTA
Source organism: Psittacicella gerlachiana (assembly GCF_003585965.1). Classification (GTDB taxonomy): domain Bacteria; phylum Pseudomonadota; class Gammaproteobacteria; order Enterobacterales; family Psittacicellaceae; genus Psittacicella; species Psittacicella gerlachiana. Next base: position 895 of record NZ_NRJF01000075.1, read on the forward strand.
TAGAAGTACAGATTACAGCTGCAAGAGGAACTCCTGCTTTAGTAACACGTCCGAAGAATCTTGGTGCTAAACCATTTTTCCCCATTTCAAAAAGAATACGTGAAGAAGCAAATAAACCTGAATTACCTGCAGAAAGCACTGAAGTTAAGATTACTGCATTCATTACCGCAGCTGCAAAACCAAGTCCAGCTTGTTTAAAAACTAAAGTAAATGGTGAAAAACTAACATCAGTTTCATCATTTTTAAGGAGATTAGGATCTTGGTAGTTAATTAAACAACCTATTACAAATATTGCAAGTACATAGAATAGTAAAATTCTCCAGAATATTTGTCTAGTTGCTTTCGGGATACTTTTTTCCGGATTTTTCGATTCTCCGGCAGCAACTCCGATCATTTCTGTTCCTTGGAAACTAAATGCAGCAATCATTACTACACCCATCATTGCTGGGAATCCACCAACAAACGGGGCTTCACCACCAGTTAGGTTTTCAAGAACAGCAAAATCTCCTGTATGACCGTTCATAATTTTGAAGATCATGAGGAGACCTATAACAACGAAGATAATAACTGTAACAACTTTAATTAAAGCAAACCAAAATTCAGTTTCACCAAAACCTTTTACGCTAAAAAGATTTATTCCTAAAATTATTACATAGAAGATTGCAGACCAAATCCAACCAGGAACATCAGGAAACCAATATCCCATAATTAAAGCGGCTGCTACTAGCTCTACAGCTAGAGTAATTGCCCAGTTATACCAGTAATTCCATCCTTGAGCAAAACCAAATGCTTTATCAACATAGAGAGTACCAAATGTTGCAAATGATCCTGAAGTAGGATTGAATGCTGATAGTTCACCTAATGAGGTCATAATGAAGTAAACCATTAAGCCCACAAGAGCGTAGGCTAGGAGAGCTCCACCAGGACCTGCTTGAGCAATAGTTGCACCAGAAGATAAGAATAGACCTGTACCTATAGAACCACCAATTGCGATCATGGTCATGTGTCTAGCTCTTAGCTTACGGTGTAATTTATGTTCTTTGTTTATTTCTGCCATAATTATATTAGCAATTTAATGAAAAAAGGCATAACCACTAAGTTAAACAAAGAAAATATTACATCTGTAAAGAGTGACTTATTTTCTTTGTTTTCAAAAAATAAAGTAACAACTTTACAAAATGATCTCAAGGATATGCTAATGGATTATTGATAAAATCAATAACTAATTAACTTAAATAGAGTTATCAATGCGATAAATTATACAACAAAATGAGAAAAATATCTTAAGAGATTTTGTTAAAAATTCTTCTATTTTTGTGGTAAAAGTAAAAAATATAATTAAATTCAGCCATAAATTAAGTATAATATATCATGAATTAAAATATTTAATTGCACGGGAGAATTTAATGCAACCTTTATATAACTTTGATGTATCTGAGATTAAAGTAATAGCTACTGATTTAGATGGTACAGCACTGGGAAAAGATCATAAATTAGCTCCAGAAACCGTAAATGTATTTAATCTATTAGTAGAAAAAGGTTACAAAGTAATTTTAGCAACTGGTAGACCGTATCGTGATGTTATTGGAATTGAAGAAAATGTAAAGTATAGCTTACCTCTAGTAACTTCTAATGGTGCTATGCTGAATAATGCTGAGCCTGCTGAGGATATGGTTATTTACTTACCTGAAGATATAGCTAGAGATGTATGCCATAACATTAAAGCTGATGATCTAATTTTTAATGTGTATACAAAAAACCACTGGTTTGTAAATGAGCCTAATGAAGAGGTAGCAAGATTTTTCTCTGATTCACACTTTGAATATAATTTATTAAATATAGATTTATTAAAGTTTGATGAGATTGTAAAATTATTCTTCATAGATGCTGATTGTCCGGTAGAACCTAATGCTAAGTCTGAAAAATTAAATAAATTACAAGAGTTAATTTATCAGCGTTATGGTGATAAGGTTGAATGCGTGTTCTCACAAGTGAATTGTTTAGAAATTAATGCTGCCGGAGTAACTAAAGCTAATACGATCCAAAAGTATATTAATCATTTTGGTTATCAAAATGATAAAAATCTAATTTGTTTTGGTGATGGTATGAACGATGCTCATATGATGGAAACAGCCAAATATGGATTTGTGATGCAAGATGCTGATCCAAAACTAAAAGCTCATGTTGAAAACTTATCACATGTGCATGTAGTAGGAAAAAATACCGATTTAATGGTAGCTCGTATTTGTAATCAATTATTTAATTTAGGGGCTGATTTAGAGCCTTATTTTACGCAAGAATAAATAAGAAAAAAGAGTAGTGGTGATCACTACTCTTTTTCTATTTGAAAAACTTTTGTAAAAAGTTTTGTGCTAGTTCTGCTGGTGAGTGTTCTAAGATTTGTGTTCTTAGATCACTACTAGCTTTTTTTTGCTTATTGAGATCTAAATCTTGATTAAAACTCGCTTGAGAATATTGTTTTTCATGAAAACCTAAAGCTTGAGTAATTAATTGCTTTTTAACAAAATCTTGTTTATTGACAAAGTTTAAAGCGGTATTACGAGCTAACCTTAATAAAGGATTTTGATTACAGAAGGTATGTTTTATCACAGCCATACTTTCTGAAATCAATAAAGCTTTAGTTTTTCTTTCTCGAGCCCAAGAGTCGAGTTTTGCTCGTTCAATTCCCTGATTATAACGATAATAATCACGAATTAAATCAGCTAATCTCCAAGCGTCTGCAAAGCCTAGATTTACTCCTTGTCCAGCTAGAGGATGAATAGTATGAGCTGCATCTCCAATAATAGCAAGATTATCTTGTGCAATGCTTTGGGCATATTGTTTTGCTAGAGGATAAGAAGTTGGGGTGCTAATTAACTTAGGTACTCCTAACCCTTTATGGAAACAAGCATAAACTTGTTGACAAAATTCTTCTGGAGATAAATTTAAAGCAAAGTCACTAATATTATTATTTAATGACCAGACAATTGATACTTGATTCTTTTGAGCTAGAGGTAAGTAGGCAAGTATGCCATTTTTATGAAAGCTTTGATAACAAGTATTATTGTGAGCTTCAGGTAATTCTAAAACACAGGTGATTGCGGTTTGTGAATATTCATGTCTCTCAACCCCAATATTTAAAGCTTTACGGATAAAACTATTACCTCCATCAGCAGCTATTAAAAAAGTACTGAGAATTTGACTTGAATCTTCTAAAGTTAAAAAGTGTTTACTTTGTAAAGCTTGATAGGCAACAACTTTTTGTTCTAAGTAATTTAGATTGCTTTGTGGATTATTTTCTAAAAATACTTGTATGCTTTGCCATAAAGCTTGTTCAAGAGCACTATTTATGACATTGTAACCTAAAACTTGCTGATTTACATCTTTGTGTGTAAATTCTAAGTAACCATTTTCGTCTTTTTCCCATACTTTCATCGCATAGTAAGGGGTGAAATCCTGAGCATTTAAATTATCCCATACTCCCAGAGCGGTTAAAAATTCTTTTGAAGCAAGGTTTAGAGCTACTACACGATTAGCTGGATGAGGTAATGCTATGCTAGGTTGTCCAATTAATGTAACTTGGTATCCTTGCTTTAATAAGTCTAAGGTTAAACTTAAACCAACCAAACCCGTACCCACAACTGTTATATCTGCTTCTTGTAACATGTTGTTTCTCTAATTAAATTGATTGTAAATATTGTAATATTTTATAAGCAAAAGGTAGCTTTTCTCTTTTTACATAACCAAGTGATGGTGAAACTATGAGATCTTGTAAAAAAGTATAGTTAATTAAGTGATATAAACCAAGATTAGGAATAGTCTCACCAAAAGTAGCTTGCTGACTAAACTCTTTAGCAAGAAGATTTGTGCGATTAAATACTTCTGTAGCTACTGGAAAGTGTTCATAATGGTACTCTTGAGCAATAAGATTAGCACTTTGCTTAAATCCATCTTTACTTATAGCTTTTACTTTAGTTAAAGCTTTAAGAAAGTTCTGAATACTAAGAACACCAAGATTAAAACCTTGACCAGAAACCGGATGTAAAGTATGAGCAGCATTACCAAGGTAAACTAAATTAAGATCATGTAATTTAGTTTGTAATTGAGCATCTAAACGAAAGCACATCATTTTACTATATTTACTAATGTAATGCTTTTGTATAGGTTCAAGAGTACTAGTTTTCATATTCTGGAGAGCTAGTTTTTGATCATGACTATCTTTTACATTAATAGCTTTTTCTAAGGTATGTTCACCAATTTCTTTTAAACTTTGGTTTAATTGCTCAATTATTTGCTCCCCTTGAGTTTCTAATTGTGCATAAGAGTATTCTTGATTGGTACAATAAACAATGCATGCTTGATAATCGCTTTTTGGTAAAAAAGCTATTGGACCTTGAGGAGTAAAATATTCAATCGCTAAATTATTTAAGGGGGCAGACAATTCGACATCAGCAATCACCCCAAATTGTTGATGAGCTTCAAGTTTTAAGCTGGCTTGATAATTTTCTAATCCATCAATGTGTTTAGCTCCATTAGCAATAATTGCTAATTTAGTGCTAATTGTTTCTTTACGCTGAGATTTTAGATCTTCTAATTCAAGAATACGGTAATCTCCACTCTGATCAAAGCCACTGGTTGTTTTGATAACATTGGTGCCAAAGGCAATATCAATTTGTACCTGAGGGTTATAATTTTTTAAATCCTCATGGATATATTGAGCTAAGTTTAAGAGATCATTTTGTAGATTACTTAAATCAATAACTCCACCAAATTGATCTACATAGTGTTTGTGAGCTTCAAGAATTAAACTCTGTTTATACCCTTGATTTTTGACAAGGATATTTTTAATTGGCTTTAAATTTTGTGCTAAATATTTTAAGGCATTTATTGGTAAAGGAAGGCTATTAAAATACTCAAGAGTATTTTGGTTTAAAGCAATAGATCTTCCTGGTAAATATTTAGTTTCATTTTCTTTTTCAACTAAGAGAATTGAATTTAAATAGCCATCTTTTAGATATGGATATAATCCTAGGAGGAGAGATAGACCTGTAGCTCCTCCCCCGACAATAACTATATCGTAATTTATAGAATTCATTTTTTACTTCGTCTCTCTTTTTATGACCTTACTATTATAACTTAAAACCCTGTTAAAGCATTTGTTCTCCACAATTTTTTTGCGACTTTAGGTTCAAAGCTAAATAATTTTTGGATTGTCTTGATTAGAGATAGAACTAGAAACTGTAAGCTTTTTTCTGAGTACAAGATTATCGGCAATTAAATACGAATCAGTAAAGCTTAACCCTTGTGAGGAATAAGTTATAGCTAAAGGCATACCTTCAAGCAGAAGACTTGTTGGCGTTAAAATCATCCCTGAATTTAAGTTTTCTACAGTTAGTTGATATTGATCCCAAGTAAAAACTAATTTGTTTTCTTGATATCCTATCTCGATTTTATAATCTAAATGCTTTAAAGTTTGATAAACTTGCTCTAACTCTGAATTGGATTTGTCTTGAGTATACTCTTGTCCCGTGAGGGCATTACCTATAGCTTGATAGATTTGTTGTACTAAGTCATGTGACTCTAAAGATAATTGTTCATCAAGAGCCTTTAAATGCTTATTATTCTTTTGTAAGTAGAATAAATTAAACATTTTACTTATGGTAGGTAAAGACGCTTTGATCTTTAGTGAAAATTCACTAGAGTCATTAACTATAGCACTTATAACTAGATGTAAGAGAGGAATATTAGGTCTTAGTGACCTTTGTACATTTGTTTCTAGTTTGCTTAACTTTTCGTTAATTAAGGTTAATGTTGGTTGCTCGCATAATGGAAGTGAACTTGTAGTTTCAAGATGTTCGAAAATCTGTTGGTCAAAATTATTTTGCGTTTGCGTACCCCTTTTACGCTCAGGATTTTCGTGCTTTTGTTTACTAACTTGATTTTTTTTAGGTTCTAGATAGTAGTTACGAGCTAAATGAGTTTGATAACCAAGGTATTGAGCATAGGTATCAATATAAACTGCTTGTTCTAAAAGATTTATGCGTTTTAGTTGCTGTTGTAAGTATTCCTGATACTCTTCTTTTATAAGTTGACTAGAAACTTGAAGTTGAGGATCTAAATGTTGTTTTAAAATAATCGTTTGAGCAAGATTATGTTTAGTCTCTAAATTTAAGTAAGAAGTATCCTCTAGAGGTGGATGCTTTTTCTCTAATTCTCTAGTTTCAATAGTAAAACTTAAATCGTTTAAGTTCAGTTTTAAAGCTTGTTCAGTTATGCTTGCTTGGGCTTTATTAGGGTTAAAGCTAAGAGGAGTATTTTGCCAAAACATATTATGTACAAAAGCTAGATTTTCACTTGCATGTTGGATAGCTCTTTGTTCAACATAAGATAAGTTTCTATTTAGTTGTAGAGCTGTTAAGGCAATAAAGTAAGGATCTACAGCTTTGGTATTTAGAGTTTTTTTCGAGAGAAGAGAGTTTATAACAGCAGGAGGAATTAAATCTGTAACAGGAAGATTATTATCACTGTAAATAGTATAAGGACTTCTTTGTTGTTCAAGGAGTTGCTTACTATTATTACCAAGGTGATAAGTAATCTGATTAATTTGAGCAAAGTATTTGGTGATATCAGTATCACTAAAATAAGTAAAATTTATCTCGTAGATCTTACTTAATTCTTGAATTTGATTTAAGGCTTCTACTGAACTAGGAGCATTAAAGAATTTTAAGTTAAGTTCTGTAGTTAGTTTTTTCTCAATTAAAACAAATACAAACTCTTGAAGAGATGATACTGGAAAGAGCTTTTTAATATTTAATTGTTGACTAGCTAACCAAGTAAAGGTAATTTCTTGACTACCAAAATAGTTTGGTTTTAGAGTTTTACTTAAGAGATTATTAACCTGAGCTTGGGTTATTTCTGGGTGATTAATTTGAATCAGTGCTACTGTGTTTTCAGGAAGCTTTTGTTCTAAGGCTTGTAGTTTTTTACTAAAATGCGATAAGGGGAGTTCACTAAGGTATCTAAGTTCCATAAGCAAGAAAGAGGTATAGAGTGTTTATCTATACCTCGAGAATAAAATTTAAAGAGAAATTAAGAAGGCATTTGTTAAATCGTAAGTATCAGCCGGATAAGCTAATCCTTTAACAAAGCATTCATATGTTAATACGGCATTTAAAACAATAAAAGCAGAGGTGTCATCAAATAAATTCGCAAGATTAAAGTTTAAACTTAAAAGATTATCAGAATCTTCTGGATATGCCATTAATTGAATCATGAGGATTTGGCTAGATTGTTCAATAATGGTAGCTAAATTAAATAAAGATTGCAGTAAAGCTTGACTCTCTAGTTTTTCCTCACTAGTTAAGTTATTAGCATTATTTTGTACTAAATAACTACCCATAGTTGCTACAGCTAAAGTAAAGTCTTTAATCATTACGAGCAGATTGAAAGGATCACTTGCTTGTTCATTATTGTGGTTTAAGAAAGTTGTAAAGAGATTAGAAATTCTAAAATTATCTATATCCATTAAATCTTGTAAAAATGAAGTACGTAATTTTTCACAAGTTAATAAGAATTGGTTGTCTAGTCCTTCTAATTGTGCATTAGTATCTCCTTCAGCCATAAATTTAACATATTTTTCAAATTCACTAGAGCTTAAAGTTGGATCTAATGCCCAAGTATAGATAAGACCTAACACCATGTTTACCGTAAAAAATGGATGATCGGCAAATCTTTGGTCAAAGAGCTGTCTTAATTCTTCAACTGCTGATTGTTTAGATTTAAACAGAAGGTTAACTTCTTGATCTTGCTCTTTTCTTAAGCGATTTAAAGCTAAGATTAGTTCTGTAACTAGCTCATCATCTCCTGAATAAGCAAGATGCCCAAAATTTAATTTGGTTGCATATTTTGAGAGATCCTGGTGCTCGTGTCCACAACCACATCCATGGTGGTGATGTTCATGTTCTGCAGATTCTGTTTTACTAGAGCATGAACCATGATCATGATTGCAACCACAAGAGTGATGTTGGTGTTCATGATCACAATTGCATGAGTGATGCTGGTGTTCGTGATCACAACCACAAGAATGGTGATTATGCTCATGTTCATGATTACAGTTACAGTTAGTATGGTGTTGTGCGTTTGTAGTCATATCTTTAGATCTTATTTTGTAGGAATAGAGATTAAAATTTCAAAAATGGAATCAAACATTAAACCCGAATTATTATTTCTATAAGTAGGGTAGTTGATAGTTTTCTTCCCATATAAGGTTAATTCAGGAATTAATTCAAGTAAGAGGTTATAGTTAACACTACTAGAGAAGTTTTCTACTTTAAAACGAGAAGAAATATCAAAAATAGCATTTTGGATGAGTTTTACTACCGGACTATCTTCTAGGGTTTCAAGATAAGTATTTACTATTTGTAGATAAACTTTTAAATCTTCTACAAGTAGTTTGACTCCTTGACTAAAGTGATCAAGGGATTCAAGAATAAGTTTTGGCGTTGTTGTAGGTAATGTTAGTTTATATTCGTTAATAATTGCATTAAATGAATTTGCAAATTCAAATAAGTTTTGAGCTGTATCAGATAAACCAACTGGATTATAGTGGGCAATAATTGCTGACGGACTAAAATTAGCGTAACCTAAACAGTCAATTAAATATTCTTGTACTGCTTGGTGTTCTTGAATTTCGATTCTTAGAATTACTTTAGCAAGAATTTGTCCAAACGTAGAAGCAAAGTTTAAATTATAGTTTTGACAATAAGTGTGTAAATCTATAAGAGCTTGATGCTCTGTTAATTCCCACTTTTTTGAAATATTTAAAGCTTGTTGAGGATTTTCTAAAAAGAAAAACGGAATATAAATTTCATGATGATTGCAAGAACAATTTGTATGATGAACATGATCATGTTTATGTAGCATATTATTTACCAATACAGAAAGTGCTAAAAATACTAGTTAAAAGATCATCAGCGGTAAATCTACCTGTAATTTCTGATAGCTTTTGTTGTGCCATACGCAGATCGTCGGCAATAAGTTCTGGAGAAACTCCTTGACGCATATAGAAGCTAGCATTATTGAAGTATTCTAAAGCTTGACTAATTGCTTGTAAGTGTCTTTGTCTTGCGATAATAGTCCCTTCACTTGAATTATTATAGCCAATAATTTCTTTTAGAGCATTTTTTAAGAGGTCTAAACCTGCTTGAGTTTGTGCTGATAAACCTATGGAGTAAACATTTCCTTGTTTATTAGACCAAGGAGTTTCATTTCTTTGATCTATTTTATTTGTAATTAGGATTTTTGAAATATCTTTTTCAAAAATACTTTCAGGAAGTAATGCTAGTTCCTTGGTAAAGTCTGCGTTTTCAGAAACTATGATGATAACATCTGCTTTTTCCATTGCTTGGTAAGCACGCTCAATACCAATTAGCTCAACTTTATCGGTAGTTTCTCTTAATCCTGCTGTATCAATAATATGTAAAGGTAAGCCGTCAATTTGAATAAACTCTTTTAGAGTATCTCTAGTAGTTCCGGCAATTTCTGTAACTATAGCTGATTGTTCACCTGAAAGGGCATTGAGTAAGGATGATTTCCCAGCATTTGGTTGTCCTACGATAACCGCATTGATTCCATCACGTAAGATTTTACCTTGTTGAGCACTATTTTTAATTTCAAGTAATTTATTTTGTAAGCTGTATAATTTTTTTTGAACAAAACTATCAGCTAAGATATCAATTTCTTCGTCAGGGAAATCCATACCCGCTTCTAGGTAAGTGCGCAGATGGATTAACTCATTGACAATAATTGTAACTTTGTCCGAGAAAGCACCTTGGAGTGAATTGATAGCTCCTTTAGCAGCTTGTAAGCTATTAGCATTGATTAAGTCGGCAATGGCTTCAGCTTGGACTAAATCCATTTTTCCATTCATAAATGCTTGTTGAGAAAACTCTCCAGGCTGAGCATAACGTGCTAAGTTAGTGCTTACAATAAACTCTTGTAAAGCTTGTTGAACTACTGGACCACCATGTCCTTGAAACTCAATTACATCCTCTCCCGTAAATGAATGTGGATTAGGGAAAAATATTGCTAATCCATAGTCTAAAGGTTGTTCGCCATCAGTGTAAAATGGGAGATAAGTAGCATATCTTGGTTTAAGGTCTGTGCGGGTAATCTTTTTTGCAATTTCTTTAGCATTAGGACCTGAAACTCTAATAATTCCTACAGAACCTCTTCCAATTGCTGTTGCTTGAGCAACAATAGTTTCAGTATTATTAGACATATAATTATCTCTTATTGTAATAAAGGCGACGCTGAATACAGCGACGCCTTTAAGTTGTGATAAATCATATTACTTTGTTGCAATTATCTTTTTCTACGAGGTGCTGTAATAGGGCGATCTACCACTTTATAAGTTGGTAATAAATTGTTAGCGTATAAATACGTTAATTTTCTATTATAGTAAATAATAAAGATAATAGTAATAATATTAGATACTATATAGTATAAAATTAATCCTGATGGTAAGAATAAGAAGAAAACGATGAAGATATATGGCATCATTTTCATAATTTTTCTTTGTAATGGA
>NZ_NRJF01000076.1 GCF_003585965.1 Psittacicella gerlachiana
ATCCCCACCCTTGAGGTTATTAACCTCAAGGGTGGGGATTTTTTTAGCAGTAATCTAGATGAGAAAAGTTGCAAGTTAAATCTTTAAACTGCAGGATAAAGATTTTAATTACCTAGAGAAGAGTTCTTGATTCCAAAACTGTTTGCTTACTTCTTGAGCAATATTCCTAATCATAGGAACACAAACGCTATTGCCAATGCGTTCATATAATTTACCTTTAGCTCCAACTTTTATAAAATCATCAGGAAACCCCATAAACTTATAGCATTCATTCAGAGTTAGCTTTCTTACTTTACCATTAACATAAATAAAATATCTGCCACTTTGTTCTTGAGAAGCAAGAGTTGGATGGATTCCCTTAGCTGAGTAAATACGGTTTGGTTGTTTATGAACTCGGGAGAGATGTTTGGTTTCAGCTTTTACTCCGATTTTACGGATATTCTTATTGCGATAACCACAGAAAATTAGTCCTGACTTTTGTACTTTGATTTGTTCTTTTGCAAGTAGGGTATATTCACTCTCTTCTAAGTACTCAAAATCACCTTGGGGTTCAAGGAAATTATTCATGGAGTCTACTGGATTATTTTGTACTTGACTAAAGTCAAAGATCTTTCCCCCTTTATGTCCAACTATGATTACTCTTTCTCGGTTCTGAGGGACACCAAAATCTTTTGCATTAAGAACTTGATAAGAAACCGAATAGCCTAGTTCCTTTAAGCTCTTAAGGATAATCGACATGGTATTACCCTTATCATGTTTTTCAAGGTTCTTTACGTTTTCTAAGATAAAAGCGGTAGGTTGCTTTTCCTCTAAGATTCTACAGATATCAAAGAATAAAGTACCTCGACTATCTTCAAAGCCTCGTTGCTTTCCACTAATCGAAAAAGCTTGGCAAGGAAAGCCTGCACATAAGATATCAAAATCAGGTAAGGTGCTAGGGTCGAGTTGAGTAATATCTCCTTTAGGATCTTCTTTAAAATTAGCCTGATACATGGCAATGGCATGAGGATCTATTTCACAACTAAAGACACATTTTGCTCCTATGCTTTCAAGAGCAAGTCTAAAGCCTCCAATCCCCGCAAATAAATCTATAAACTTAAGATTTTTATTCATATTTTTCCTATTGTTTATTTTCAGTTTCCTATTGTTCTTTGAATTTAAGATTTTCTTAAATTTTTAAGTCTTCCTTTCAGAGTATCTTTGCATTTCCGTTATATTTTCATTTCCTTGACTTTTACTTTTTCTAAACTTCGATTTTGGATATTCTTTATTCTTCTCTTAGTAAAGAAATTTTTTGATCAAAGGTAGGTTTTACCTTTGTTGTTCATTAATATCAGAATCAGAGATCCCTAGTCTTCTTAAGCCAATCTGTATATATTCTTCCTGAAATTCAATACTAATACTTCTTCTCCCTAATCTTTGAGCTACTGCACTCGTAGAAAATGTCCCGCCAAAAGGATCTAAGACTAAATCTCCCTGATTGCTACTTGCTTTAATGATTCGTTCGAGTAAAGCTTCAGGTTTTTGTGAGGGATGATTTTCATATTCTGCCATGCGGTATCTCACTCTAGGAAAGTACCAAGTATTTCCTAGCACCTTGGTGCTTTTATAGGGGGTAGGAGTCTTTTTTCGGTAATCTATAAGTTTTCTTTGTGAACCTGTTTTAGCTTCTACTTCTATATCCTGAGCATTAAAGGTATAAGACTTAGGATTTTTTACCGCAAAGAGGATAGGTTCATATAAAGAACCATAATATTTTCTCGCTTGTAGGCCAGAACTATCATAGTGCCAAATAATTCGAGATAAAATGGTCATCCTTTCTCTCAGCCAAATATCTATATAAGGCATGGCTTGAGTACTAGCCATAACGTATAAAGAGCCATGATCTTTGAGTTTGTTTATACACAGCTCTAACCATTGATAACACCATTCTAGATATTCATGTTCTGTTTCCCAGCAATCGTGAAACTTACTAAATCTTTTCCCTATGTTGTATGGAGGATCGGCGAAGATAAGATCTACAGACTTATCTTCAATCTGTTTTAAAGCTTCTAAGCAATCTGCAAAATAAATTTTGCTTAAGGAATTATTAAAAATTTTCATGGTTTTTTTCTAAAAAACTAGGAAGAAATTTAAGAAATTAATTTAAAAATTTATTTAAATCTGCTTCAGAAAGTAGAGGAATTATCTAATTTAGGGTGGTTTAGAGTCCAAAACTACCCTAAAAAGGCATAATTTTTGCTTAAAAAAATGCTATTTTTGACTTTTTGCTTAAGTTTTTGAAAATTAAAGCAAAATAAGGTTTTGGCTTTTTGAATAAAAATCTGTCTACTTTGGAGAGTTTAAAAAAATAATTGTTTGATAAACAGAATAAATATAGAGGATATTGTAAGGTTATAGGTTCATATAGAGCGCTGAAATAAAATTATAAAATGCTAAGTTACGGTTTTTTCGGTATAAAGTGAAAAAGATACCTACACCTATAATGCTATAGTTTGAGGTAAATTTTGTGACTAAGAACTAAGTTTTTTTATGCCTAAGAGCAAGAAAAAGAATGAAGTTCCATAAACTAAGTTCTTGATAATTGGGGCTTATTTTTCTAAATGGCAAATAGAAAAGGTAAAGGGTTTTGAAAGGAAATGCCTAAGCTTAGGCAAGCATTTATTTGTAAAATTTTGATATGAAGAAGAGGTTAATTTGCCTCGTTTTGCGGCGGATTATTTACTGCAAAATAAAAATACTTATTGTACTATAAAGACATAGGAAAGAAAAATAAAAACATAACTAAATATTAATTTTATTTCTTATAAAGAATTATTTTTTAGAACAAAAAATTGTCAGAGTAAAAAATTGTAAATTGCAATGACTAAGCATTTTGATGAGTTCTAGATTGATAGATTTTTGGGATTTTAGAGAATACTAGAATCTAGAACTCATTTTTATCTTTAGCTCTTTTTTGAGAAGATTTACTGATTATTTTGACAAGATTTAAATTAATTTAACTTTACTTAACGAGATTAAACATAGAAGTTAGGATAAGAAAGAGGATTGAGCATAAACCTAACTTAATCTGATTTAACTTAAAGAAGGATTTACTTAACCTAAAAATAGGATTGAGCTTAAATCTAGGTTTAGATTACAAAAGGGATTTACTTTCTTTCTAAAGTAATCTCACTTAAAGTAATCTCACTTAAAGAAACCTCACTTTAATTAATCTTACTTTATTAAACCTAACGGGATTTCTTAAAGCTTTATAAAGAAAGCTTAATACCGAGTTTAACAACAGAGTTTCAACTCAAATCAAACTTCCAAATTAAGTTTAGATTCAAGCTTTATCAACTGGATCTAACAAAAAAAGCAAATTAAAACTTAAAAAATTAAAAACTTTAACAATACTGACTTAACAAACTTAACTAGCCTACAATCTACTCAAGGTTCTTTTGCAATGTGAGAATTAAGAGTAGTAATCTAAGGTATTTAACCTTAATAAGGACAAAATGAAAAAATTATGGCAGGGATTAAGTGCCAAAAGTAAACAAAGACTAGTTTTGGCAGGAGCTATCTTGATTGTATTAGGAGCTATAACTCTAGTAGTATATGAACCGAGTAAACCTGAACTAGAACTAGCCACTCCGCAAACGCAAATAAAAGTTCTCAATACTGAACGTCTTGATGATTTTACGCTTGCCTCTTTGAGTAATACTCTAGATAGACAACAAGAGCAACTCCAAGCTCAGCAACAACAAATTAATCAATTATTACAACAACTCAAAGAACAACAAAGAGCTAGTCTCCCTCCTCCGAGTGAACCTCAAACTCCTAATGATTTACAGTTATGGCAAGAGTTATGGCAAGAACTAGCAGAATTAACTCCGGAGGAACAATGTGCTCGTTACTATGAATTTATCCAAACCTATCCGCATTTGCGCAATCGGGATTTTGAGAGATTAATTCAATTTAATTACGAGCAATGGCAAGGAGGAATCAAACAAGAGAATGTTTTTGCCAGTCAAAGTTTTGATCCTCTCAAAGACTTTTCTTTACCCGAGGGAGATCCTTATCTTGAGACTTATGACTTTGAGTCAGACTATAGCTTAGCTCCCACTTATCAAAGTCCGAGTTTTACTCCCGAACCTCAAGTTCCGAGTCTCCAAATTCGCAGTCTAGAAACTAGCGAGCTTGAGGCTTCGTTAATAAATATACCCTCGGGAGCGGTATTTACCGGAACCTTGGTTACCGGAGTTGACGCTCCGACCACTGATGGAGCTAAAGCTGATCCTTATCCAGTGTTAGTGAGACTAGATAATTTGGATTTTTTACCCAATAGTTATCAAGTGGATTTGGAATCCTGCTTTGTTCTCTTGAGTTCCTATGGAGATATAAGTTCCCATCGAGCTTTTATGCGCCTGCAAACTCTTTCGTGCATTAATCAGCAAGGTTATATTCTTGAAGGAGAAATCAAAGGTTATGCTGTAGGCTCAGATGGTAAATTAGGGGTGGCAGGACGCCTTGTAAGTAAACAAGGAGCAGTGATTGCCAAAAGCTTAGCGATAGGATTTTTACAAGGAGTGAGTGAAGCCTTTGCTAGTCCGAATGTGATTATTCCGAATTACGGAACTAATCCGAGTTTAGGGGATGCAGGACTAGGTGGGAGTTTACAAGGAACTTCACGAGCTTTAGATAGGATTGCTAACTTTTATCTGAGTTTAGCTAATAAAATGTTTCCGTTAATAGAGGTACAGGCTGGTACCAAGGTAGACTTAATCGTTACCGCTCCTATTGCTCTTGGAGTTTCCGAACGGAAGATTCAAGCAGAACCTTTAGGGCAAAGCCAGTCTCAACCCCAAAAACTAAATCCACAAACTTGGCAAAGTATTGAGTAATCCTATGAAAAAACTAATTTTGGTGCTAGGAGGTGCAGGGTTGTTGAGTAGTTGTACTGCTTTAGATATAGGACATAATCAGTTTTATTGTCAAGAGCAAGGGGTTACTTGCGTAAGTGCTTCAACTTACTTACAACAAAATCCGAAACCGGTAGTTTATAGTCAACTTCCGCATACCTCTCAGACCCCAGTATTGTTATCAGCGAGTCCTGACCTCGAACAATATTTACAAATTTGGTTTGCTCCCTACAAACTTGGAGAGCAAGTCTACCCTAGTCAGATATTATTAATTCCCTATATTCATTAAGGTCTTTAATTAAGATTTGGAGCAATAAAAGTTTTAATTTTCATGTAATAACCGAGATCCTATGAATAAAAAAATCATTTATCCTGCTCTTGTAGCCTGCTCACTATACTTTCTTTCTCATGAGAGTGCCCTTGCTGTTTCTCAAACTACGGTTGCTCCTGGAGGAGGTGGTGGCGGTTCGGGATTACAAGGCAAAGCAGATGTTTTTAATCCTTTATACAAAACTCTAGTTGCTTGGACTGATGGTCCTTTAGGTAAGTTTATTGCCTTGCTCGCAATTATTATTGGTATAGCAGCGGGGATTATGCGTCAAAGTTTAACCGCTGTGGTGATTGGCTTAGGAGCTGCAATTATCTTTGCCAATGCGCCAACCATTATAGATGCGATTATGGGTACGACCCAAGGTCAAGCAAGCCTAGAACTTTATGATTTCTGGCAATTATAAGCGTTAAAGCTTTAGCTATTCGTGTATGCTGGAGCTTGTATTTTCTCTCGTGCTTATTTAGTTAGTTTTACTAGTAAATAAGGTTAGTCTTTAACTTACGCAAGGATAAATCTAGCAAAGTAATTAACTCTTACTTTGTTTGATTTAGCTGCCAAGAATTAAAAGCTAAATTTAGGTGGGAGGTAAATGTTTTTAAGGAGCTTTACAAGCTCTGAGTATACTTTTACCTCTCCTCGGAGAAAATACAAAATCTCCAGCCCTTTTTTCTTGAGTGAGTAACCTAGGATTTTTTATACATTTTTTGTTACTCACTTTTTTGCTACCGTGAATGCTCAAGCTTGTAATTTGTCAGCTCTATCTCTAGCTTAAAGTCTCAATAAGATCTCGAGAAAGATATACTAGCAAGAGGCTTAAGAAGTCTTTTGTGTCGTAACCCTTACTTGAGTCGAGGTAGAACTGAGGTTTTTTAGTAACGCCTCTAAAGAATTGGAAGTTACAAGCTTTGCATTTTTTTGAGGCAAATTACAAGCTTTGAGCTCTTTTTGAGGACAAGTATGCAAGCATTTGCCGAACATTTAGATGTCCAAGCTTATGATGAAGCTACCGGAGCTTTTATTTGCTCTTCGGGCTATATAGGTTATCTATGGCAGTGTGAACCTCTGTGTGGAGTAAATTCGGATCTCGAAAGCCAAATTCATGGGATGTTACAGTTAGATTTGCCTGAAAACAGTTTTTTGAGTTTTACGCTCGTGGCTGATGATAATCTCGAAACTTATATCAACGAATTTGCCCGCTTACGCCCTCAAGCTCAGGAACAAACAGCAAGACGTTTAGAGTTTTTACGTAATCTGCAAGAAAAGTCCTCCGATAGTCAAGCTCCTTGCAACCTCCGTAATTATATTCTTCTTGTTGGACTCAAACTAGCTCATAAGGGAACTATTACTCCGGAATTACTAGCGGATTATGGACAATATGCAGCTCAAACTCAACAGGCTTTGGCAAGTATTTTTGGGGGAGTACATAAGCTCAATGATCGTGAATATCTTTTTTGCTTGCGTAATCTTCTGTATAGTAAAGTCTACCAAGAGTTAGCTCAAAGAGATCCTTGTTTTAGTTTTTATGATCCTCAGCAAACGCTGGCTAATCAAGTGTTAAGTACGAGTAAAAGCATAAATCTCTACAAAAACTGCTTAGAACTGGATGAGCAACTGGTACAAGTATTTACCCCTTTGGAAATTCCTGAAGAATTTGCTTGTGGACAGGCAATGAGTTATTTAGGAGATCTCTATACGGGAATAACTCCTCTAACCCAAAAGTTCTTTTTAACTTGTACTCTCTTTTTTGCTAAGCAACTTAGTAGTCGTACCTTGCTCGAAACCAAACGTAACTATACCTTACGTCAACTTAGCGGTCCTTTAGCAAGATTTGTTCCTCGTTTAGCTCAAACAGCTCAAGCTTTTGAGGTGTTATTAAATGATCTCAATAACGGAGATAAGATTGTTAAGTTAACTTGGACTTTGGTGGCTTGGTTACCGCCTGAAGTTACCTATGCCGAGAGTTTAAGAGCAAGTGCAAATTCAACTGAGTTCAGTCAAGCTTTAACGAGTGCCGATCGTGAATTCTTACGTAAAGTTAAAGTTGCCTTACCTCCTCGCAAGCAGGTCTCTCCGCCCGTTTATCAAGTAGGAAGTAAAATAGCCTTGGCTCAAGCCTTTGCGGTTAAAGTAAAATCTTACTTTCAGACTTTGGGTTGGTTGTTGGATTATGAAAGTCAAGTGCAGTTACCGGTGTTGCTCAATGCCTTACCTTTAAATCAAGATCAGCAAGCTCGGAGTTTTTTACAACGTGAGAGAACCATGAGTACGACCCAGGCGAGCGTGTGTTTACCCTTGTTTGCCGAATGGAAAGCTTGTCCAACGCCTATGCTTCCTTTGCTTAGTCGCACTGGACAGATTATGAATCTTGATTTGTTTGCTTCGCAAACCAATTTTAATGGGTGTATTGATGCCCAATCGGGGTCGGGTAAATCCTTTTTGGTCAATGAAATGGTAGCCAATCTCTTAGCCACGGGAGCAAGATGTTGGATTATTGATATAGGTCGCTCTTATAAAAAGCTTGCTCAAGTCTATGGTGGTGAGTTTGTCGAGTTTACGGTTGAAGCTGATATCAATATCAATCCCTTTTCTTTAATGCAAAATTATGAGCAAGATGCAGATATAGTTTTTACTTTAATTCAAGCCATGCTCTCGCCAAAGGATCTCCTCAGTGAGTTTCAAGCCAATGCAGTTAAGCAAATGATTAAAGATCTGTGGGAAACCCATGGTCAAGAGTTGAGTATAGATCTCTTAGCTCAAGCCTTGCAAACCCAAGAAGATAAAAGACTGCAAGATCTTGCGGTGCAAATCTATCCCTTTACTAGTCGTGGAGCCTATGGCTGTTACTTTAAGTCTCAAGCCCGAAATATGTCCAAACTTTTACAAGACCTAGCTCAAGGACAAGCGGGATTAGTAGTTCTCGAACTCGAAGAGCTTTCAGGACGTAAGGATTTACAGCAACTTGTACTCTTACAATTAATCTTTGCGGTTAATCAACAAATGGTACAAGGAGCAAAAGAGCAACAAAAGGTACTGTTTATTGATGAGGCTTGGGATCTCTTGGCTTCCCCAACCATTGCTTATTTTATTGAAACGGGCTATCGCCGTTTCCGCAAATATAATGGAGCTGTAGTTACTATTACCCAATCCATTGAAGACCTTTATACTACCGCTTCTGGACGAGCCATAGCCACTAATTCGGCTAATTATTTTCTCCTTGCCCAAAAAGCTGAGACCATTAAGCAACTGCTTAATCAGGATAAATTAGTTTTAGATGCCCATGCGATTCGGCAAATAACCTCCCTTAAAACAAGAAAAGGACACTATTCAGAAATTTTTCTGTTAACTGATTATGGAGCGGGAGTAGGACGGCTCATGGTCGATGCCAAAACGCAACTTTTGTATTCTACCAATGCCGTAGACCTCGCTGCTTTAAATCGCTTACAAGAGTTGTATGCTTGTGATCTATGGCAAGCGATTGAACTCTTACTTGCTTACAAACAGGAGGAAGCTCATGCCTTTACGTAAGCTTTCACGTTATATTGATGAACCGGTATATTTTTTACTTTGGCCTTTGCCTGAAGCCATTCCCATTTTAAGTGGGATTAGCTTAGGAGCCTATTTTGGTTATCTGTGGTTTTGGGCAGGACTGGGATTTTTGTTAAGCTACTTATTACGTAAGTATAATCGTCGCCTTAAAGCCAATTACCTCGGACACTTCTTTTACTACTATGGTTTGCTTCCCTTAAAAGCCTTTAGTGTACCTAATCCTTTTGTTTTACGGTTTACTTATGGAGGACGAGAGGATGAAATTTAAGCAATGGCAAACCCAAGTTAAACGCCTCAAAAGTCATACCAGTTTACTTTTGTTAACTAACTTGGTCTTAGGCATAAGTTTGGCTTTGAGTATTTATTGGCAGGCTACCAGCAAACCCCTGATTATAGTCCAACCCATGGTAGCTCACGACAAACTCGAACTTAAAGCTCAGAGTTTGACGCGGAGCTATGCGGTAAGCTTTGCTACTTCTATGGCAATTTTATTGGGAAATGTTACCGCAGACAATGGACTTTTTGTGTTAGAAAGTATTAGTCAATATGTTGCTCCCGATTACTATGCCCAGTTTCGCAAGCAACTGGTTGCGGATATGCAAAGACTCAAAGAAAAACGCATGGATATGACCTTTGTCATTACTCAAGCTTACTTTTATGAAACAAGTCAAGAGGTAGTGGTTGAGGGTATTGCGACGATTATAGATGCTGCCGGTAATCGCTTGCAAAATCCGCATCAATTTCGCATGCGTCTTGATTTAGTAGACTATGTGCCGAGAATTCGTCAATTGCAAAGTCTGTCTTTAGCTAAGGATTAATGATGATAAGATCCCTACTTTTTCTTCTTTTAGGTTTAAACTCTTGGAGTATGGCGAGCCAGCCCTTGGTATTTAAAGCTAGCGAACTCAAGCAAATCCAAACTAGTAGTCAGTTGATAGTGGCAAAGTTGGCTCATAACTATCCTCTCCCTATAGCTTTAGGACAGTTAAATAGTTTTAGTTTTCCTTTTGCACAAATTACCGTGGATACTACTGACGCCCAAGTGCAAATGCTCGCCCGAGGAGCAAACTTACTCTTAGCGACAGCGAGTGAGAACTCCATTAATTTGGTTGTAAGAGATAAACAAGAACCGCAAAGGTTTATTCTTTTAACTTTAGAGCCTCGTAAGCTTAAATTAGCTCCAAGTTATCAGTTTCTCATTCCTCAACTCTTGCGCGAGCAACAACTACTGCAACAAACTCAATTAAGCAGTAGTACTTATCTTGCCCAATTAGCAAGTTTATTACGGGCGAGCGTGGAGCAACTCCAACAGGGTAAGGTTTTTGTTCGGGGGAGCGAGAGCTATAGTGAGCAGAATTTTCTTTATACCCAAGTTCCTCTGAGTCCAGATAATCTGACTTTACTTGAGTTGAGTAAACTCCAAAGTTATGCTCCGTTGACTTGTGGGCAAGGGCAATTACAAGTGAGCAAGATTCGCGAGTTTCAACCACAAAATCCCTATTATGCAGGGATTCAAATTAAATCCTTTTGGCTCGAAAACATTAGTGGAACCCCTCTAGTGTGGCAAGCTTCCTTGTGTACTCAACCTAATGTGTTGGCGGCCGTACTTTTGAGTCAGGCAACTTTATATCCGGCTGCTAAGGCTAAGGTGGTGCTTCTTGAACAAGTATCTTACTAAAGCTTGGGGAGTTAAGCTGTTGCTTTGCCTAGGGGTTGCATTAGGTGGTTATCTTCTCTTACCTTACCTTATAAACTTTTCTTTAGATAATCAAGTAAAGACTTCGATTCAAAGTTATAGATACTATTGGTCAAGTCGCTTACTTAAGATCGAGGCAGAGGGGAGTTTAAGTAGCTATCGCTTTGCTTATCAAAATTTATCCCCCGCACAACAAGAGCAAATGCGTCTCTACAGTAAAAAGCTACAAAATACCCCTGACTATTTTAGGCAACTTAATCTTTGGTTACAACAACAAAAACCAGCAAGTAGCTATTTGATTGCTGGTAACCCTTATCGTCCAGGAGATCCCCAAACCGCTTATGGGAAACGAGGTGCAAATTTAACTTTGTTGCAACCACAAAGACCTACAACTCCCAGTTTACCCACAAGTTATTTACCTAAACTTTTATTACCTACTTTAAACGCTACGGAAGTCAATCGAGCAGCTTTTGCTCAAGCTAAACTCTATATTTTTTTCAATCAAGGCTTAATTAAAAATCTCCCCTCGCAACAAAAATTTGTCAAATTTGCTTTGGGTTATCCCTTTGATTGGGTAGATATAACTTTAGAGGGGTTGTTTATTAATGGCATTTTTATTAAAGAATTACCGCTAGAGATAAGCCAAGCTCTTGAGCAACTTCCGTGGCAAAAACGAAGATTATATTTGCAAGCTGACCAATATTGGTTTGCTGGAGATACTTTAGAAAGTATTGATAGCCTCTATTTTGGAGCAGTAAATGCAAAGCTAATTTTCTCAGGAGTGTTCTATGCCCATTAGGGTATAAATGCTCTCAATTAAACTATAAGTGAGGACATTATGCCTTCCTTAAATCACATTTCTTATAGACCAAATGCAGATCAGCAAAGATCCCAACTGGAAAAAATAAAAAATCAAGCTTTAAAAATTATTCAACAAGAAATTAAACTTAATACCCAAATAGTTAAACAACTAAATGCCTATGAGCAGATCTTGATTCCATTGCTTGAACTTAGTTGTCGTCTGCTTGAACTAAAGTATAGCTCGGTAGATGCCAAGCAGAGTATAGTCCAAGCTTTCTTTGCTAATCACAAAATTCACTTTCAAGATCAAACTAAAGTTCTAGCCTTGCTTAATCTCTTGCTCGCTTATAGTCGAGATCATTTATTTCTCTTTCAAGCTCAAGATCCTCAATTAGGCTATTGCCGGAACAAAGATTTTTTAGCGAGCTGTTGGCAAGAAAACATTAAACAGGTGCAACATCGTCTTAAAGAGACCATGCAACTTGAAGCTGTGCATCAACTCGAAGCCGAATCTTTATTAGCCGAGGTTGGAATCTTGAGGCAAAGCAAAGCGCAATCTCAAGAGTTTACCCAAAAGTGTTTGGAACTTTTTGTGAATCTCAAAGGGAGTCCTCTTGAAAGTGCCAAGCTTAAACAAAGGGTAATTAATTATACGCATATTCTTTTGAGTCAAAGTCATTTGAGCTTTTTAACCAATTTAGGAGCTTGGAATGACAAACAACAAAAAAGCAAAACTCCTTCAACTAAAAAAAGCAAAGAACCCCAAGAGGTACGTGAGATTTTAGTGGCTTGGTCGCCTGAGCGTAAGTTTATTTACTTTATTGGTTGTATCTTACTTAACTTTAGTGCTGAACAAAATTATCTCTATCAACAATTGCAACAAGAAAGTAAGGAACAGTTTTTAGCTTTTATCTTGGAAGAGCACTTTAAAAGATATGAAGCTTCGCTAGAGCAACAGCAACAAGAGCTAGCTTCTTGTCGAGAGGTGTTGTTAGAGGAGAAAGCAAGGCTAGACAAGGCTTTAAAGAGCCTTAAGCAAGCTGATATTTTTACTTATTTACTTAGTAAATCCGTCCCGAAAAAACCTGTAGCTCCTTTTAAAGAAAAGTACTCGGGGAAAAAACAAGATAATTTCTTTTTGCAAGCTGAGTATTTACAACAACAGCAACATATTGGCGGACAAGGAAAAACTCGCAAGCATTTTTTCTGGCATCAGCTTTCTTGTTTTGATTATTTGCAGTGCTTTGTTGCTTTATTTACGCGAAGGCTTGAGAGAAGAGTTGAGCAAGGCTTGGCTTATAGTTATCTCTTTAAATTAACTCTGAGTCAATTGATTATTAAATCTAAACCCTTAGTTGCCAAGTTGCAGTTTTCTATGTATAAGCGCTTTAGAAAGTGTTTTTTGTATTTGCGGATAATTACGGTGAAGTTAAGGAAAAACTCCTATTTAAAGGCAATCTACGGATTTATTCACTGGATTAAAAGTAAATATAAGGAGCATATGGAGTACTACTTTAAAAAAGCTTTAGGGTTTATTTGTTGGCGGAGAAAAAAAGTGGCTGATAAAGCTAAGCTCGGTAAAGCTGAGATTAAAGGGCAAGTAGAAGCAAGCTGAGGTGGTTATGAAAAAGTTAATCATTCTTGGATTTTGCTTGGTTTGGGGCGTGAGTTTAAGTAGTGCTAAAGAAATCAAGGCTAGCTATTTTTGGCAAATTTTAGTCTCGCAATCCTTACCGGATCAAAGTTTGGCCAATATTTTTCGTTATAGCCTAGAACAGAAGATCCCTTTAGTATTCCCTGGCGTACTCCATGAAAACTGGAGTCAAGGGATTGTGGAGTTGCAACAAAGAGTAGCTCGAATTGTGGCTCAGTATCAACTCGAGCAGGTTCCGGAAATAAGTATAGATCCTCGACCTTTTGGAAGTATAAAATTTGCTCAAGTTCCAGCATTAGTCTTATTCCAAAGCCTCAAAAGTACAACTTTGCATGGAAGTTTAAGAGGAGAGCAAATTACCAGTGTTTATGAACAGTACGGTAATCTTTCGCTTGATCTTGCTCAACTCCAAGCTAAAATCTCTTTGCCCACGAATAACTTACAACGCTTAGCTTTAGGCTATCAGCAAAGAGTAAAACTCTACTTACAGCAAGCTCGGCAACCAACTCCCCAAAAACTCGGTCATCCTTTTGGAGCGGGAAGCTATTACTTGCCTTTAGAGCAAGCTCAGGTAGTGAGCCAAGGGCAGGTGTTTAAGATTAGTGAACCGGAGATGCGTAAGCAAGCTCAAACTAAACTTAAGCAGTATTTGCAAGAGCAGGAGTTAACTCCAGCCCGTGCTTGGCTCGAGCCGAGTTTACAAAGCATGCAAAAGGCTAAAGAGCAATTTCTTGCTCCCCAGCAAGGAGTCTTAGAGTTAAGTCAGCAACAACGTTTAGTGTTATTACCTTATCTTTTGCCTACGGCTCAAGCTTTTCCTTTAGAGTTGTGGTTTATTGACCTCAAGCATCGACCTTTAGCTAAGTTTCTTGCTCAGCAAGATCCGAAAAAACTACACCAGTTCTTTCAAGCGGGATCACGGGTGGTCATTCTTACGGGCTTGAGTTGTGCAGAACAAAAGCAGGCTCAGTTGGAGGCTCAGGCTTGCTTTGCCTGGTGGCAAGAGCAACTAGGCGTAAATCTCCACTTAGCTTTACCTGAGTTGTTACGGAGATTTAAGCCTACGGCTTTAACGCGAGTGGCTCATGCTCAAGTTCAAGAACTAAAGCAAAAAAGTTGGTTAGCAAGATTTGGAGAACTAGTAGAAATCGATCTTGTAGCTCAGGAGCTACTGGCTGAAGGAGAGCAACAATTGAGAAACTCAAAGTCAGCTTTAGGGCAAACTTTTGAGGGCAAGAGTCAAGTAACAAATAGCTTAGGGGTCGATAATCAAGGTTTAAATCCTCAAGGAACAGGTAGAAGATACTTGGCAATTATAGATTTTTCCCTTGAAAGTTTTGCCCAATTGCTGGGAGGTAAATCATGAAGTATTCTTTACTTTGTTTAGCTTTGTTCCTTATAAGTGCGAGTCATGCTCAATCTCAAGCTATAGGGAGCTGTAATAGTGCGAATGTGTTATCGGCAAAGCTCTTAACTGATATTTGTTGGGATTGTTTATTTCCGATAAAAATTGCAGGAGCAAGTATTACGGGGCGAGAGCAAAGGGAAGATATTCCTGCAGGAGCGGTATCTAGTCCCGGTTGTGCTTGTCGCCAAAAAGCCGACTTACCTCGAGTAGGTTATACCTTGGGCTTTTGGCAACCGGTACGTTTGGTCGAATTAGTACGTACTCCTGGCTGTATGCTCAGTTTAAATGGTACTAAAACCTCCATTGGGCGTAAGCAACAATTGGGAACGCGAGGAAGCCAAGAGTTAGGGCAAGGGATTAGTTTTTATCATTACCATTTATATTCTTTTCCCTTATTACAGATTCTTGGTTTGTTTAATCGAGATCTTTGCTTTAGTAATGAGTTTAGTAGTATAGATATTCTCTATGCTTCGGAAATAGATCCTAGTTGGAATTATCCTGAAATCGCCCAGCTGGTATTTCCTGAAACTCAATTATTTTCCAATCGAGCATCTGTTGCTACTTGTAGTGCTGATACCCTTGCCAACTTAGGACAAAGAACTAGTAATGGTTTGTTTTGGTGTGCAGGGACTTGGGGAACCTTGTATCCCTTAAGTGGCTTTGAGGTAAGTGTAGGTTCGGGAGCAAGAATTACTTCTTTATTGGCTACTCGTGCTTTAGCAAGCTCTCATCGCCGAGGTTTTGAACCCCAAACCATGGGCAAGGAGTCTTTGTGTCGTTTACAACCAAGTTTTAAGTTTGTTCCCGAGCAGTATAGATTCTCTATGCTTTATCCTATGCCTCAAAACTCTAAGCATCCTATAGGTAAGTCTCCGTTTTTATGGGGAGAGGCTTCGGGAGCCGAAGATGCCGTATATGTAATTTGGCGTTGGCGTGATTGTTGTTCTTCTCTCTTCTTAAAGTAATTGTCTTGGATATTTTTGTAAATATCTCTAGGTGTTTTTGGTCTCTAGGTGTTTCCTAGAGATTTTTTTTGTTGCTTATCTTCTTGGAAAATAGACTTTTAGAGGTATAACCAAAAGAAAACAAACAAATTTTTAGGAACAACACCAAGGCAAGTCCTATTACTTTATTGCCATTGCTCTTTATATAAGCTGGTAATTGAGAACAAGCTAGTAATCGAGAGTAAGAAGGAAAGTGAACTTGCAAGGAAAGGTACAACTAGTGTCGAAGAAGAAATTTAGCTTTAGCCAAGGAGCAAAAGCGGGGTTAGCTGTCTTCTTGGGGAGCTTGTTTTGGGGAACGGCTTATAGTCAAGTCGGGATTGAAAGTAAGCAAGAGGTAAGGCAAATGCAAGTTACCTCTCAAGAGCCAAGTGAAACTCAAGCCTCAAGTCAATTCACAACTATAGAGATCCCGCAAAAGCAAGAGGCAAATTTAACCTTGGAGGCTTTAACGCCCAAGCTTGTCCAGTATTTGCAGTCGGCTTATATGAGAACAGCTCCGGTAATTAATTTTTCCATTTATAATTTACAAGCAGACAAGCTCGAAGACTTTGCTGAGGTTGCAACTTACAATATCAGTACCTCGGTCTATGAACAACCGGGAGTTTTATCTATGCTTGCTCTCAATGCTCAAGAGCAACCTAATTTAGTTTATATGCTCGAGCTCTATCGAGAGCAAGAAGCCTTGCGAGAACAGCAAGCTTCTCCTGAGCATCAACTCTTTACGCAAAGTGTGCAAGAGGGAGAACAAGCTCCATTAACTCAAGTAGCCTTAGAGCCCGAGTTCATTTGGGATCAAGAGTTTGTACAAACGCTTGAGAATCAAGCGCTAATCTATAATTTTGTGGTGAAACAAGAGCAAGGAGATCAATTTAAGCAACAGCTTACTAGTTATTTAGAGAGCTTGAGAAATGAGGCTAAAGATTTATTGGTAATCTATGCTGCCAAAGATCAGGATCATCCCCAAAACTGGTATTTATTTTTGGTGTTTAAAGATCAGTCGGGATATCTTGCTTATCAGCAAAGTCAGCTGGCAGCTGAGTTTAAGCAGCAGGTACAAACTTTATTAACCCGCAATCATTTAATTGTGGTACAACCAATTTTTATGATGACTGCAGGAGTAATGGATCAACCTTATATTCAAGCTTTACCGAAAGTACAGTGATTTAATTTGAGGGGTAAATTTTTGTTTAAGAAAAAACTCTTGCTTTAAATTCTTTGCTTTATAATAAGTTATTTATATGTAGAATAATTTTGCCTCTGACAATAACGGGAGGTTATGGTTGAGGTTCATCGAGAGAAACTAACTTAGCATGTATAATTTTTCATATTATAGTCCTACTCGTATTGAAGTAGGTGAAGGTAAAGAAACCCAAATTGGGCAATATCTGCAAAAATATGCAGTACGCAAAGCTTTAATTGTTTACGGTTCGGAAAGAATTAAAGAAGATCAAACTTATGCTCAGGTAGTCGAGAGCTTGACTGCCCAAGGTATAGCTAATGTAGATTTTGGTGGCTTAGAGTTTGCTTCAGATTTAACCAAAGTGCAAGCTGCGGTTAATCTTGTGAAGAGCCAAGAGGTAGATTGTATTGTAACTATAGGCGGAACTTCGGTATTAGATTACGGTAAAGTTATTGCCTTTGCGAGCTGTACTGAGGAAGACTTTTTAAGTTATGCTAATGACGAGCAACAGCAAATTACCAAAGCTTTACCAATTTTTGCGGTAATGACTTTTACGAGCAAGGGATCTGTAATGAATAATCTTGCAGTAATTTCAGGTCCGCAGTTCAAGGATAAATATGTGTTTGAGGGAGAAGCTTTAATTCCGCAATTAGCGATTATTAATCCGAAATTACAAGTAAGTATTCCGCAAGCAATTTTAATCCGTAGTACTATTAGTTCAATTGTTTTTTCTCTTGAAGGTTATTTAACCGCTGGAGATCATCCTGAGTTTACGGATTCAATTGTGGAAAATAATATACGTACGATTATGCGTACAGCCCAAACTTTAATCGAAGATCCTTACAATCTACGAGCGCATAGTGAGTATGCTTGGGCTTCAGTGTTAACTGCAAATGGAATTACCAATTTTGGAGTCGAAGATCGTCTCATGCCAAACTTTATGTTAGCATTTGCGGTAAATGAAGTTCTTGGCTTACCTTTTGCAGAATGCTTAACTATGGTTGTCCCTGGCTGGATGGACTGGTGGAAGGACTACAAAGAACCTCAATTTGAACGTTTTGCTCAAGAGATTTTTGGTGAGTCTGAAGCAATTATGGGCATTGAAATGCTCAAAATTTGGTTTGAAAAGTTTAATCTACCAACCCAACTGCCACAGTTAGTAGAAGCAGAGTTTACTAAATTAGTAGAAGTAGCCTATGCTTATGCCTGTGAATGGCAAGCAGAAGAAATTTACTCTTATGCGAATTTAAAAGAGATTTTTGAGCGAGCTCAAGGAAAAAATAGTTAAAGAGAGTTTGAGGTTAATATATGCCAAGACCAATGAATTTTGCTTAGAGTTGAGTTAATTAATTTTGCTTGGAGCTAATTCAAGTTTAGTTTAGTTTTAAGCAAGCTTGGCTTTGTATTAATGAGCTACTCTTAGCTTAAATGAAGCAATCTTTTTTTGCTTGTATTTAAAAAAATCACCACAAAAAAGATTTCCCTTTTGCAAGGGGAATCTTTTTTGTTATTTATATTTTTCTGATCATTGCTATAATAATTAGAACATAATATTTTGAGATCATCGATGAGAATAGTGTTAACTTTTTTCCTCCTCGTTTGCTTAGGAGCAAATCAGGGGCAAGCAACCTCTAATGCACAGCGTCCATATTTTGTCCTCAATGAGATTAGCCTGCAAGAGGGAGCTTTAATTAACTGGCAACAGGTAAATAATTATTTAACTGAGCAAGCGGTTACGCAAGAAAATGCTCTAGCGATTTTAACTTTACAAGCAAACCAAGAGCCAAATTTAGTTTTACAGTTTGAAGTTTATCCCAATCTTGAAGCTTACCAAGCTTATCTAGAACATAGTGAATATCAAGAATTTCAAGCCCAAGCTCCAAGTTTACTTACCAATAAACAAACGATTAAATTAGCTCCACAATATATAGTTACGCAAGGACAAGAGATTAGCAATCCTTATGTAGCTTATAGTTATTATCAAGTAGCTACTCCTTATTTAACTGAGTTTAGAGATGGTTTACTCTTGGAGTTAGAAACCGCAGAATCCAAACCTCTGCTAGTTTATGCGGCTAATCGTTTAGATAATCCTCGAGCTTGGTATTTGGTACAAGTATTTGCTGATCTCCAAGCTTATGAGCAATGGCAACAAAGCACTAGTTGGCAAGCTTTTGTTGCTAAAGCTAGTCCAATGTTAGAACAAACAACGGTAATTCCCGTACAGGGCGAACAAATACTTGTTAAAGGTAACTTTAGTTACAATAGTTTAGAAGACTCGACTCCGTTTGTAGAGAAGATTCGTGATTAATCTTCAAATTACTGGTTAATTTATATGAATCAAACTCTCTTGGTATAGCCAAGGGAGTTAAATTTTTGTAAAAGTCCTTTGAACTTTAGTTATAAAGTTTAGAGGACTTTTTCTTTATATAAAGTTATCTCTAGGTATAGCTATAACTACTGTGGCATTGATAATTGAATTTATATTATTTATGAATAGCTAAAACTTTTAATGAGAATCAAGGAGATAGATTTACACTTTTCTGGGATTAATGTTTGGGATTAATTTTATAGTTGTTATGTACTTAGATCAGCTGAAATTAATTAAGTAATAAGATATGAAATAACTTAATACTAATGTTGATAAAAATTGCTCAATTTTGCTCTTTTGAGAGCAAAATTGAAAAAAATTTAAGTTTTTAAAAGGTTTTAGGTACAAAATTTAGATTTTTTGTCAGTTTTATTTAGCAAAGAAATTATTTTTGAGAGGGAGAAGTTTATTTAATCTTCATAAAATTTAATTTAAAAAATTAGAAAATGGTAAGAGAAAATAGTAAAAAAAGTCATAAAGACCCTAAAAGTAGTGTGGGAATGGGGGGGGGTAGCTATTTCTATGAAAAAAATTTATTTATAGGTTTGATCATAGTTGATAAAAATGAGGTGTGTTTGAGATCGATTTTTGATAAAAATTGAGAATGTAAGTTTGAGTCGTAATAACTGATAAAAATAAAAATCTTTACTTATTGATAGGTAAAAGTAATTTTAAGGCAAAGAAAAAATAGGAAGCCTTTATACAGGAGTAAATGTAAATCTTCTTTATTCTCTTACTTTTTAGGGGTCTAAAAATAGTGAACTAAGAGAAGAGTTTCGGATTTGCATTTTTATTTTAAGAAAGAAAAATTGGCTTTAGTAGTATTTACCAAACTATAGAGGGAGATGGCTGTGAAAAAATTGTAATCAATAAGGTTCAATTCAAGAGTATTGGTTCTTTGTTAGGTCTAAATGTATTAGAGTTAAATCTCGGTTTTCTCAGTATAAAGAATGAAAAAGATACCCTGTAAATAGTATAATAGAAGTAAGTATTATTTCTCTAAAGAACTCTTAAATTTTGTAGAAATTATCTACAAAAATTGCGGATAAAGAAATTTACATTTGGCATAAATTTATACTACTCTTTTTTGGATTCAAGATTGTTTAAAGCGCAATTTTGAATGACTTTTTAAAGCAAAATAACATTAGTTTTTTGTTTTGAAGTAAATAACAGTGGCAAAATTTAGAAACAAACTTTTAACAACTTTAGTAAAACTTTCAGTTAAGTTTGTTTTATTAGAGTTTTAATAGATGTTTCTCTTAGCTTGTAATTATGTAATTTAACATGAGGATTTTTTTAATTTTTTTCTTTGTTTCCTTTTGTTACTTGTTACTAAATACTTGTAGATAAAAGATTGAAAAATAATGATTTAGAGAGTTTTTTCTAAGCTTATTTTTCACATTAGAGTAGATAGTAAATAGCTTCTTTGCTAGGAAGCACAGTGAGGCAAAACTGAATAAGTAAAGATTTTACCGATTTTAGTTAAAATTTAAATCTAAAGTTTGATTGGATCTAGAGTTTAAAAATTAACAAAGCGGTAAAACAAGGTAAAATTTAGAACTTTATAACTGGCGATTATTTTGTTCTTTGAGATAAAAGTTTGTTGGCGTTTTAACTTTTATCCAAAATTTACTAAATAAACACTTAGGTCATTGTAAATCGAGAGCTGTTGAAGCTCGAGATTAACAACTCAATAAACTTTACCGAAGTTTTGGAATGTAGAGGCAAACTCAACAATGCCAAAACATAATATATGTTATTAGGGTAGTTAGAGGTAAATTAGATAGGATTGTTTACAACTAGAGATTGAATGCTTCTCTCTAGACTAGCTACCTCTTCTCAACTTAAACGAAATTTAAGATGAGGGCTATATTGAACTATATTTAAAATTAAGATAGGATTTTACTTTGATTTTAGATAATGTTATATAGAGGATTTTATTAAAGGTGATAAAAGTTCAATCTAGTCCTCAAAGTTTAAGATATTGAGAAACAGTGATGGTTTTTATTTGAGATGGATTTTATTTGATTGGTTTATATTATAGGTTTCTAGTTTTTGAGTTAAAATCTTGAGGTATTGCAATACTAAGTAAAAGTTAAAATTTTAACCTTTACTTCTTTCGACACCAATGTAAGTTTACATAATGTAGTAAGTTTACATGCTTTAGATACTTTTGGTTTTTTGCAATATTTTTGAATATTTGAAATTGATTATTTGAAAGTACAGCTAAAAAGTAGAAGGTAATCATCTTATTTGCATTACAACTTACATTGGTGGATTTCTCACTTATCGAGATAGTTCTGTAATTTATTACATCATGAACATGAGTAAGAGTTTAATTCTTTTATTTACCGAGGGGTAGATGAGAGCTTTAGATTATTTCTCTCGAGCAAGCTTAAACTAATACTAATGTAAGAGATTTTTTGGCAAAAATTCTCGAACCCAATGGTTACGAAACATAACCGACAAATACATTTGGACTATAAGTAATTAAAATTTTTAAGTAAGAGTTTATATTGTTGTGAGCAAGATTACAAATTCCCAATGGCATGGAAATTTGTAATCTTGCCTCAGTAACCAAAAGTGAAGTATAAACTTATAAAAAATTAAGTGTAAACTTATAAAAAGTTAAGTTTGATTAAGCACATTTATTATCAAATGATAATAGAGGTTAGAGGCTTTTATCGAATTTATAATCAATAAATTTAGTTTGTAAAGTATTGTTTTTTTAGTTTGTAATTAAAGATTTGGCAACTGTCTTGGTAAGGAAACTTACGAGGACAGTTGAACTATTTTTACTATTTTCCTTCAACTTTTTATTTACAAAACCTTAGATTGTTAAGGTATCTTTTCTTCCCTCCCTTCTCTTCTTTTTCCACGTTAATTTATCTTACAAGAAAGTAGTAGTAATTTGTTAGTTTCTAAGTAATAACAGATTATTATGAATAAAATATATAAACTAAAATTCAACCGTCATACTCTTTCCCTCGACGCTGTTTCTGAACTCGCAACTAGTTGTGTTACCGGTTCAGTGAAGCAAGTAGAAGTTACATCTGAGGTTACTACAAGTAAACAGTTTGGTTTTACGAAAATCAATCGACTGTTAAGTAGTCTTTTAGTCCCAGTAAGTACCTTAGGTGCAGGCATTGCTTACGCTGAAGATCCACGTAGTGGCATGAAAATTATCAACGGGCAAGTTGATATAGTTACTAATGGCTTAGTAACCACAATTAGTAATAGCCACAATGCGATTCTTGAATGGAACAAATTCAACATTAATCATAATGAAATCGTAAAATTTATCCAAGAATCTTCTAATTCAGCCGTGCTCAACCGCGTGCTGGGCGGAAGCGTGTCACAAATTCTTGGGCAATTACAATCTAATGGTAAAGTTTTTATTGTTAACCCTGCGGGGATCGTCTTTGGAGCAACTGCCCAAGTTAATGTGGCAAGTTTAGTTGCTTCAACTCTCGATATTAGCAATGAGGACTTTATCCAGGGTAACTATGTCTTTAATCAAGATAAAGACAAAGCCATTGCTCAAGTTCTTAACCAAGGTTTAATCAAAGTAAATGATGACGGTATCTTAGCTTTAGTAGGGGGACAAGTAGTTAACTCGGGAACTCTTGAAGCGAAAAACGGTACAGTGTACTTACTAGCAGGGCATTCAATTACCATTCAAGACCTTGAAAACCCGTTAATTTCTTACAAAGTTACCGCTGACAATAAAGCGGTAAACCTAGGAGAAATTGTTTCAAAAAGAACTTACCTTTTAGCCAATAAAGTTGCTACCGGCTATACCACGGCTGAACAATTTGCGGATGTAATTTCCAGCCAAGATTCAGCTCGTAAGGCAACCATTACCGCTTCAGGAGAAGTAGTACTTTATGGTGCGAGTGAATCAGAACTTGTACAAGATACCAGTTATAACGATGCTATGTTAACTGCTAACTACACTTGTCAATCAGGTTTAGTGGTAGTGAACGGCACAATTATGACTGCAAATGAAACCGGCAAAGCAGGATCAGTAAATTTATTAGGTGATGTTGTTGCTTTAGAGAATAATGCGGTTGTAAATGCGAGTGGCAACCAAGGTGGTGAAGTTTTTATTGGGGGAGATCTCTCAGGGAAAGGGGAGAAAAAACTTGCTACTAAAACCATTATGCAAACCGAAGCGGTAGTTGATGTTTCTGGTACTGAGGGAGATGCAGGAACGGCGATTGCATGGGGTAATATTGCCTATTTTGACGGAACTTTTTATGCCAAATCTGTCTATGGGGATGGGGGATT
>NZ_NRJF01000077.1 GCF_003585965.1 Psittacicella gerlachiana
AATTAAAGTTCATAATAATATGCAGATTAAACTCTTTTGCCAAATTTGCTAAGCGATTATAAATTTCTCTTATACCTTGATTTAGTTCGTCAATTTTTGTCGAATATTCTACTACTGAAAGTTTAATTAATTCACTTTGCTTGTTACTATAAACATTTTCTTTAATGAGATAATTGTAATACTCTCTTAAAGCTTTAAAATCATAATGATTTTGCAGAGATTGCAAGAAAAATGTTAACACATCTTCAATGTAGATAACCGCAGGTAAAGGACCAGTTGGATTTTCTATTTTTGCGTATCTTCTAGCATTTAAATATAAATCTAAATTCTGAATTGATATATTTGGTACATCTTGAGAAAGATGGGGATTTTGCCAAGGTAATAAATACTTTATGGGCTTATTTAAATTTAAATAGCTATATTGATAGAATTTTGGCTGTTCATCTTGATCACCAAAATCTATGGTTTGCGTATTACGTAAAAAGCGATAGATATTTTTATTCATATAATCTTTAATCGACTCTATGTAAGTACGCATTGCTAGAGGACTTAAAACAAGATGATTTTCAACAGATAAATCTTCAATTGGTGTTAAATGATAAAAAATAAAG
Source organism: Psittacicella gerlachiana (assembly GCF_003585965.1). Lineage (GTDB taxonomy): Bacteria > Pseudomonadota > Gammaproteobacteria > Enterobacterales > Psittacicellaceae > Psittacicella > Psittacicella gerlachiana. Next base: position 612 of record NZ_NRJF01000077.1, read on the forward strand.
TCTTTTGCTTCCGAACCTAAAAAGGATTGAGCATAAGAAAAATTAGCTTGAGATAACTCTTTTTGGATTAATTTTTCTACATTGCCTATTTTCTTATTAACCTTGTATGGAGAAATAGCTTTAATCTTTTGCCAATCAATACCTGTCTGTTGATAGATTTTTTGTTCAATACTATTTGGATTACGATATAAAAGTTTAGAGTCATCAGCAGTAAGATTAAAATCTATTTCTTCAAGTTTAGTTGCTATATCTTGATGCTTATAATTCTTTTTCTTGCTAAACTGATTCTTAGCTTTATATTGTAATAACTCAGCTTTAACCTGATCACTAAAAAGTTCTAGTTGTTCTTGCTCTAGTAGTTGTTCATGCTCCAGTTGGAGATTGTTTTCAGGAACACTTAATAACTCTTGCGTAGATTTATTTAACGATTCTAACTCATGTTCAGGAAATAAGCCTACTAAATTAGAGTTATCACTTATTGGCATCTGCTCTAAAGGAGTTACATCAAGTTTTTTAGATCTTGTACGATTATCAATAGCTCTAAACGTATTATGTAAAAAGATATTTGTTGCACTATCTTGTAAATAATATCGAATTACTAGTTTAGCTAAGATATCACCTACTACTAAAGGAAATTGCGAATAAAGATTTAAACTAAAAGAATTAGCTTTTAATTCCTTTTCAAAAGCCTTTTTGTATCGGTTTTCAGGAATATCATACTCATTAAAAATTTTAAGATTATATTCTACATCTTCAAAGCTTTTTGGCTCAGCAATGAGTAAACCATCTCTTTCTTTAATAAGCTGATCACTAAATCCTCCCTCTAATTGATCGACAAGATCACGATTATATTCTGCACGCTCAAATGGAGTATAAGTTATATAATCGACAACATTTACTCTTCTCCCAAACTTAGGCACAATTCCAATTACCCGAAGATCACTAAGATTATTTGTGAGTTGCAAGTGTAAACTAGAGATTGCAGGATAAAGATTTCGACAAGCTTTAATCAGACTTTTACTTCCGAGATATTGGAATAACTTAAATTTAGTTAATTGCTCTTTAAAATTAATTTTTAATTTATCTTGTGTTAAATAACACTCTTTTAGATATTCTTCATTAATAAAACTTTCTGGAAGTAAGAGAATATCAGGTAAATAAAGAAAATCAATATCCAAGTTTTTAATAAACTCATGACCTTGAGCATTTATTTCTGTTTTCTTGCAACTAAAATAAGTATTTATTCCTGTAAACTGATAATAACCTTGCAAAATTTTATCTAGGTTATCTACCATTTGCCCTATGCTTAAATCAAATTCTTGAATTAATTTAGTTAGAAAGCTTTCAAAATAATCTTGATCTAACTCTTTATCCTGAGGTAACACTACTTGATCTAAATATTCTTTTTTATATAAATAGCCAAGAGAGGTATGTAATTGACTACTATAGATAAAATTAGTTCTAGGTGTGAGAAGTAAATAATTGTCATTAATCTCTTGCTTAAGTTTAGTTACGGAAAACTCAGCTCCCGGATTAAAATAACTTTCTATATAAGTACTATTACTACTTAAATAAGTTTTATAAAAGGTGAGATAACTATTTGACCAATATAA
>NZ_NRJF01000078.1 GCF_003585965.1 Psittacicella gerlachiana
GAGTCTACTAACTCAACGGTAACTGCAGAAAACTTAACTGCAACTTCTGATAATGGTACAGTTACAATTAAAGGTAAAGATGATGTTACCTTAAAAGATTCAAATATTAGTGGTAATCAAGGTGTTGATATCAATTCAACTAATGGTACAACTACTCTAGATAACACAGATGTAACATCAGCGAATGGTTCTATCTCTATCAATGGTGATCAAGGTGTAAATATCACTAATAACTCTAATGTTGATGCTTATAAAGATGTTGATATCACTTCACCAAATGGTTCAATCAATGTAGATGGTAATTCAACGGTTACAGCAGAAACAGGTAATGTAACCATGACTGCTAAAGATGATATTACTACTAGTGGTAACTCATCAATTGCAGCTCCAAATGGTAGCGTAATTATCAACTCTACTAATGGTTCATACAATGGTACTGGTTCAACAACCACTGCACAAAATGTAACCATTGATACTTATGGTAATGCAACTACAGGTACAATTGATGCAACTAATATTACAATCAATAGTAATAAAGGGGTAACTAATGTATCACTAGATGGTAGCGACTCTTACCGTGAAGCTATGGATCGTCTTGATATCACTAACGAATTAGATACAGATGTAATCGAAGATCAATCTGCAAATGATAATGGATTAAATGATTTCTCTTCTATTTTCGTTGACTTTGAGACTCCTAATAGAATCCAAGTTTGTCTAGTACACAACGATAACTTAAATGCTAAATACAGCGTATCTCTTGCTGATTTAGATAATTTAAGTCCTCAAGATATTGTAAGAAAATACAACTTCTCTGCTGAAGATGCTCGTATTTACTTACAAAACTGTGAAACTATAAACCTTGCTAGTAACTAATTTTCTTAGCTACAAGTAGTTTATAGAACAAAAAAAGAGCTCTGTGGGCAACCACAGAGCTCTTTTTATATGGAAAAATTTTATTTGAACGGGAGAGCTAAGAGCTATGGGTAAGGTAATACAAGTAGATAAGATCAGAGGGAATTTAAGGTCTTTAAGCTAAACGCAAGCTAAGACTTTTTTCGAATAAGCATGGTTAGTAAATCATTGTAGAGTAAGGATTGATTAGATAATAGAGAGAAGAAGTTGCATAAATTTTTAGAGGAAAGAGAGATAGGGGAGGAGAAGAAAATATAAGTGGAAAAGTATTGGCATGAAGTTATTTATAGCTTGAGCAGATATAGATACCTGAGCGAGTTAAACTTGAGAGAAGAAGATAGTTTCACTTTGAGAGCTAATAGGAGAAGAATTTTAGCTAAATAAAAAGGAGTCCACTAGGACCCCTTTTTATATGGATTGTTATTTATATATTACGCTTTATAGCTAAAAAACATCTCTTGAGCAACGGCATTAGCTTTTTCTGCTCCAAGAAGAACACGTACGATTTCAAAACCAAAATCGTAAGCTACTCCAGGAGCTTGACCAGTTAAGATTACTTGTTCTTCTAAATAAACAGTTTTCTGATCTTGGTATTTTGCACCATTACCCTCAAGGTTTGAAGCTAAGGTAGGATAACAAACTACAGTTTGGTCGTTTAAGAGACCTAAACTTGCAACAACTACTGGAGCCATGCAAATTGCAGCTAGGAGTTTGTCGCTACTTTGAGCAAAGAATGAAACTTCTTTTTCACGGTCTAGATATTTTTGTGGATCTAAACCGCCACCTGGAAGTACTAAAGCATCAAAAGCTGTAAAGTCTGCTACTTCATGAAGAAGTTGATCTGCAGTTACGGCAACACCTTGAGCTGAAGTAACTACTTGTTCTTGATCTAGAGAAATAGTTGTAACTTCTAAGCCTGCACGACGCATGATGTCAACTGGTGCTAAAGCTTCTACGGTTTCAAAGTTTTTTGTTAAAAGTAAGGCTACCTTTTTTGTCATTATATTTAAGTCCTCATAATTATATAAATAGTTATTATATTATACTTGTTTCTTCTTGTTAGGAAGGAAATATTTTGTCTTATTTTCTAAAGAGATAAAAAAAGGACTAGCCAAAGCTAATCCTAAATTTAGGGATTATAACCCTTAAATTACATTTTCTTTAATTTGCTCAATAAATTGTTCAATTCTTTTTCCTGATACTGGAATTTTCGAACCTAGGGTTTGCGCAAAGAGACTAATCCTAAATTCTTGTAGCATAAAGAACAGTTCTTTGAGTGGAGTTGGATCACGATAAACTGGCCAAGTTTGAGCTAATTGTTGGTAAACTTCTTCCCAAGAGTTTACTTCTTCTTGACGTTTTTGATCGAGACTAGGGTTTTGTCCCATGCGAGCTAAACGATAAAGAATTCCTTCAAGGTAGCGTGGTACTTGACTCAATTGCTCAAAATCATGTTCAGCCACAAAGTCTTCTCGAGTTAAAGAGGCAAGTTGTTGCTTAATGTCATTAACTGCCAACATTACTTCGAGATCTTTAGGTTTTTTTAGTTCTTTTTGAATTTGATTTGCCAAAATCAGAATTTGTTCTACCAATTGAGCAACTTTGTAAGTGCTGGCATTTATATCACTACGCATCTTATCGAGTAAAAACTCATAGTAGTTTTTATCCCAAATAAAAGGTTGAGCGGTGTTACCTTTACTTATCGAGTAGGCTTGAGCTTGCTCTTGGTAACTATAGATAATATGATCGGCAGCACTGCGAATACATTCAGCAATAATCTTACTTACACTCCCACTAAAGTACATTGCAAGTTTGGCTTTATTAGGTAATTTTTCTTGTAAGAATTTAATTGGATTATGGCTGTTAAGTAAAAGCAAGTCACGTAATCCCGCATGCATTACTCGCTCTTGTTCGCTAGCAGTAGCAAGGTTTTGGATAATTACTCCACCTGCGATGTGATTTTGGCGTAAATCACTATTACCCAATTGTTCTTCAATGGCTTTAAGTTTACTGCTGAGAAGTTGTTGTTTTTCGGGCTCTAAACTTAACACGGGAACAAGAGCAGGATAAGAGTCTAGTAACACTCCTCCTTTTTTCAGTTGACGCATTTGCCCAAAACTTTGGAAATCAAAGTTAGTATAGATTTTAGCTTTCGCTAAATCTTGTTTGCTCTTAGTATTTACTAGTTCTTGTGATCTCTGTTGTAAATCTTGTTGTAACTGGACAAGATCATTGCTTTGAGCAATTACCTGCCCTTCAAGATCAAGGACTTTAAAGTGTACTTGTAAATGAGCCGGTAAACTTTGCGTCGCTTCTTGCCATATGGCCGCTTCAATATAACTGCCATTGATTTGCTTAAAAGTTTGTGCCAGTACTTGATAAAAACTGAATACCTTCCCCTTTTCTTCGAGAACGTGAGGAATACGTTCACAAAAAACTCGAGCATAGTCAGGAGCTGGAATTAATTGTTTACGTAAGTTTTTCGGGAGATTACGAATTAAGTTCTCGACTAATTCTTGACGATAGTTAGCTATGTGCCATTGGTAGAGACGATAGTCTAAGCCTTGTAAGAATTGAATTGGGATCAGAACATTCACCCCATCCCATTTAGATTCAGGTTCAAAGAGGTAATTTAGTTTTAGTTGCCAATTTTGATCCTGAATATACTCAGGGAAGCTCGTAAGCTCTTGCTCAGGATTTAAGATCTGCTCAAGGTTAATATCAAGATAATGCGGATCTTGTTGCTCTTGTTGATTCCACCAGCGAGCAAAGCTCACGTTATTATTTATATGTTGAGGAATACGCTGAGCATACCATTGATAGAGATCTTCTTCAGAAATAATAATTCCTCGTTTCCTTTGTTGCTCTTCGACTTTAAGAGCTTGAGCGAGCAAGGTGTTATTGTGGAGATAGAACTCATATTCTTGATCCCAGTTTTGTTCAACTAAAGCTTGACGAATAAAAATTTGTCTACTTACTTCGGGATCAATTTTGCCATAGCTCACGAGGCGTTTATCAACAATGGTAAGCCCAAAGAGATTTGCACTCATATAGGCACATACTTCACCTCGACGTTTTGACCAATGTGGTTGTTGATAAGCATATTTGAGTAAATGACGAGCATAGGGTTCAACCCAACTTGGTTCTATATTAGCTCCCATCATGGCATAGGTTTGATTTAAGTGAAGCATTTCACTTACCATTACCCAAGTTTTACGTTGTTTATGTAATACCGAAGTATTAAAGAAACGGAAGGTTTTACCTCTTGCTCCTCGATATAAGAGTTTATCCGCCGAGTCAATTTGTGCTATATGATCGAGTAAACCTGGAATCATGGCACGATGAATTTCCGGATAATTTGCAGGGAGCTGATTGAGCTTGAGTTTTAATTGTAAAGCTACAAGCTTAAGTTGACTATAGAGATCTTGCCATTCACGGATGCGGAGATAATTGAGGTATCTACGTTTACAGAACTTTCTAAATTGGGTATTAGACATTTTTTCGGCAAAGATAAAGTTCCATAAATTGAGCAAGGTCATATAATCAGAGTTTTTATCCTTGTACTCAGCATGGAGTTGTTGCGCATGCTCGGCTTTGCCTTGTGGACGCTCACGCACATCAACAATAGTCATCCCTGAAGCGAGAATGAGTAGTTCATTTAGTGATCCTAAATGTGAAGCTTCAAGAATCATGCGTCCTAGACGTGGGTCTACAGGTAACTCTGCTAGTTGTTTCCCGAGTTTATTAATGCGGTAACCATGCTCAGTAACTTGAATGGCTTCAAGTTGTTCGAGCAGACGTAAACCACTACGAATAAACGAACGTTCAGGAGCATCTAAAAACGGAAAGTCTTCAATATGCGGTAAATTGAGACTAAGCATTTTTAAGATTACTGCAGAGAGATTGGTACGTTTAATTTCTGGATCAGTAAACTCTGGACGTGAGTTAAAATCTTCTTCACTATAGAGGCGAATACAAATTCCAGGGCTTGTACGTCCACAACGTCCTTTACGTTGGTTTGCTGAAGCTTGGGAAATAGCTTCAATTGGTAAACCTTGAACTTGGGTTTTGTAATTATAGCGAGAGATACGTGCTGTTCCCGCATCAATTACATATTTAATGCCTGGGACGGTTAAAGAGGTTTCTGCAATGTTGGTAGCTAAGATAATTCTTAAACTGCCATCAGGTTTAAAGATTAATTGTTGTTCACTCGAAGAAAGACGGCTATATAAAGGGAGTATTTTTAAGCCAGGAAAACGACGATTTACATGAGTAAAGTGTTGACTTAACTCATTAGCTACATCACGAATCTCTCTTTCACCTGAGAGGAAGACCAAAATATCACCTCTTCCTTCTTGGAATAGTTCTTCACAAGCGGCAATAATTCCTTGTCCTAGTTCTAAGCTCGAATCAGCATCATCGGCAAATTTACGATAATTTTTATAAGCTTTAAGGTCTTTGTCCGAAGAACCAAAACCATGAGGTCCGAGTTTGTATTGGGTAAAACTTTGAGGGGTAAAGGTATCCTCTTGCTGTTGTTCTTGACGCAATTGACAAGAATTAAGCTCTTCTTGGGAGCTATGAGTTGATGAACTAGAGCTAGTTTCTGCATTTAGCTTCGCAGGAACTGCGTCTAGATTGGTTTGTTGTCTTACTTGAGATGCCTCAGACGCAACTTCTCGAGCTTTAGCACTTTCAAGATCTTGGCTAGTTGGTGACTTCTCACTATAAATGCGACGAGCAAAAGCTGAACCCGCCTCATTATCACTCGCATAAGGGTTAACCGTACTTAAACCAAAGGTCTCATCCGCACGCAAGTTAGCTTGGCGACGGGAACGACCTATGGTTGTGCCTCGAGGAGGGATAAAGTTAGCCGTAGAGGTTTGAGGATCAACTGTAGAAGCTTGTTCTCTGCTTGTGGTTTCTTCGTTTGAGCTATTTGAGGTAACCTTTGGTGCCGTAGCATTAAGGGTAGTTGCACTTGGTACAGGAGCATTTACCCTAGTCTCGGCTTGGAGCTGTGTAGTCTCGAGATCATGCTTGAGAGCTTGCCGAGCAGTAAACTCTTGACTAAAAGCACTAGAGTCAGAGACAAAGTTATCTAAAGTTAGAGGACGATATCTTACTTCTACAGGGTAAGTACGTCCAGCAACTTCGACAATAGGACACTGATTAAAGTGCTGGGAAAAACGATGCACATCAATGGTTGCCGAAGTAATAATTACCTTCAGATCAGGACGACGAGCCAAGATGAGCTTGAGGTAGCCAAGAATAAAGTCGTTATTGAGCGAACGTTCATGAGCTTCATCAATAATTAAACAAGAATATTGTTTTAGGAGGGGATCGTGCTGCATTTCCGCCAGTAAGATCCCATCAGTCATAAGTTTAATTTGCGTTTGTGGTGAAACCTGCTCATTAAAACGTACTTTATAACCTACGAGTCCACCTAATTCGGTTTCTAGTTCATCGGCAATACGTTTGGCAACTGAAGAAGCCGCAATACGACGAGGTTGAGTATGCCCGATATAACCTTTTTGGGCAAAGCCGAGTTCTAAACAAAGTTTAGGGATTTGGGTAGTTTTTCCTGAACCTGTATCCCCAGCAATTACTACTACCTGATTGTAACGTAAGAGCTTACGAATTAAATCTATTTGCTGAGTTACAGGGAGATCAGGAGTATAGTTAATCTGTGGCGGTACAGAGGCTTGACGTAAAGCATAGGCATCTGCTTGTTTTAAGAGATTAAGGGTAATCTCATGCAAGATTGTTGCTTGCTGTGGAGTTGCGAGTTTTTGTTGCTCAAGTTGAGTTTGGGCTTGAGCCAAGCGAGCAGAGAGCTGATTTTGTCCACTAAGTTGCTCTTGTTGCCATAAAGCTAAAAGCTCACTTATTTCTTTTACAGCAAGCAGTTTTAACCAAGCTTGTCCTTGAGCTAAGCTCACTTGGCTTTGAGCTTTTTGTTGTGCTAAACCTAGAGTATGTAATAACTGCTGTTCTTGGCTTAGGGTTAGCACTTGAGACCCTAGAAGTTGGGTCAAGAGAGCTTGATTAACTTGAGGATCTAAATTAAATCTTTGCTCTTGGCGTTGACGGTTACGAGCTGATTTACTTTGCCCTTGCACCTTATGGACAAACTTTTGTGCTTCTGCTTGTACTCCTGAGTTAGGAGTAAAGTCATTATGCGTTTGAGCTTGAATTTGACGTCTGCTCGCTGCTAATTTATCCAGCTGACGTAAAACCGCACTTTCTTCCTCTTCAGCAGTAAAAAACTGTGGATCAGGAACTCGAGTTGCTTTGGCATCTGAGCGGTTTTTTGGAGACGACATCCCCACATAAGTTGCTTGAGGTTGCTTTGCTTGAGCGGGAGAGGTTTGCTCAATTAAAGCTTGGAGTTGAGAAGCTATAGGATTATCCACGAGTTTACGAGGATGAGCTTGAGAAACAGCTTGTTTAATAGTTCCTGCAGTCGCTACCATTTTTGCTCCCGAATCTTGATTTTTTGGAAGAGCTGCTTTATTGGTAGCTACACTTGTCTCCTCCGAGTTAGGGTTAGAAGTTTTAGATTCAGGAGCTGATTTTTTACTTCCGAGTTTATAGCCCCCAAAACCAGCTTTACGGATTGGAGCTACGTTTTCTTTTTCACTTTGAGCTAAGTTTGCGCGTAATTCCGCAAGGGCAGAGAGGTCATTTCCAAGAGCTTGCCCTTTGCTTTTTTTGTTCGTAGTTTTAGTTGAGGGTGTAGGTGAAGGAGTCTTGCTTCCTGGAGCAAAAAACTTTTGTTTTTTCTTGCTGGTTGGAGTAGCAATCTCTTTTTCGGTAGAGGTACCATCTTGAACCAAGCCCTTGAGCTTAGCTTTAAGATCAGCATCTATTTCAATGCGATTACTAACTTTATTTTTATTGCCTAAATTTGCAAGAGTGGTGCGCCAATCATTAGTTGACATAAAACTCCTTATGATTTACGACGTCGACGTGAACTAAAAATATTAATTTTTGTTTCACTTAAATCTGAGCCGACTTCGGCAGTTTGTTCTTTTTGGCTTGCGAGCCAGGTTTCATATTCAGGGCTACCTGGTAAAGGAATGCCTCGTTTTTTCTGGGGTTCTGAAGGTTGAGGACGAAGTCCCGCCTCAATTTCATTCGCTTCAATTTGGGCTAAAGCTTGGGTCGCAGCTCTAATACTTGCTTGGTTTAGAGCAACACGACGAGCTAAGATCATTTCTTGTTCTGGATCTTGACTGAGATTTCCTTGCTCGTTAAGATTAAATCCTAGATCTTCGACATCAGCAAAGAGATCTTCATGATCAGCTTGGTAGCTACGGGCAATCATATTATTGAGATAAGAGTTAGCGACCGCAGTACGAGGGGTTTTGTGATGCTGACGGTTGTAATCCATTTGTAGTTGACGACGAGCTTGCGTTTGGTCAATGGCTTCTTGGATTTGGCTTGTCATCTTATTAGGGTTGTTCATATAAATATAAACTTTCCCTTTGGTATTACGAGCAGCCCTACCAATTACCTGAATTAGAGAAGTAGTATCATTTAGGAAGCCTCCTACATCGGCATAAACGATGAGGACTTTTTCCACTCGTGGAATATCTAGACCTTCACGAATGAGGTTAACCCCAATAATTACATCTAAAGCTTCGAGATTTGGGTCTACAGCTTGGAGTCTTTCGACTAATTCTCGACGTTCTGGAGCCGGAGTTTCAGCAAGCATTACTTTAGCTTTAAAGCCAAGATCCTGAAGTAAAAGTTCATAGTTGCGAGCGATTTTACTATCTGGACAACGTAAGAGAACTGCTCCGCCGTTTTTACGAGTTTGTTCGATTTGCTGGATTACGTGTTGAGTATAGCTGATTCCCTCGAGTTGATCTACATATACTACTTCCACCTCGGGATCGAGGAGGTAGGTTGGACGAATAAAGAGACGAGCTACATGTTCTTTGCCCGATAATTCGAGTTCACGAGGATTAGGGGTTGCCGAAACATATACGGTTTGGAAATCGAGTTCGCGTACTTCTTTACCTTTAAGTGGACGATTAATTACACATGAGGGTAAACGAATACCATTAGAAATTAAGTCTTTTTTTCTTGAAAAGTCAGCACTTGAAGCTGCTTGAATTTGTCCTAAAGCTAAATGTGATTCATCAATAAAAAATACTGTATCCTTAGCAAGGTAGGACATTAGGGTATAAGGACGCATATTCTCATAGTCATCAGGAGAATACTCACGATCAAGATTTTGGCGATTAAAGTACCAAGCGTAGTTTTCAATCCCGTTACAGTAGCCACTACGTTTTAGTTCATTAATATCGTCTTCAATTCTTTGTACTAAAAGGTCATACTGATTGGGATGGAGTTCATTACGTTGTTTAGCTGCTTCTTTGAGCATTTTTTGTCCAATCAGATCTATTTCCTCATTAGTGTAGTAATCTTGAGTATGTCGAGTTGCAGGGTAAATATGCCCACTACTTAAATTAGTACGACTTTCAAGAATTTCTCCCGTAGCGACATCTCGAGTGCGGAAATGAATTTGTTCGAGATATCCTTGATCATCAAAACGTAACTCCCACACTTTCATTTTGTCTTCATAAGCATGAGCACAGATATAGGCTTTGCTTTCGGTACGGCGATAGAGACCACGAGCAAGTTTACGTGGAGTTTCTTGGTAACCTGAATGTTCAAGACGAGCTACCAGTTCTGCCATGCTAATGGGAGTTTCTAGATTTAAATCGATAATGGATTTACGATACATCTCCGGAGCTCCTGTACCATAGATACAAGATAAACTGGTGACAATAATGGTATCTCGGCGTCCGGTCGAAAGAGCGGTAGTAGCATCTAGTACCATTTGTTCAAGAATTTCATTGGTTACCGATTGCTTGGTATGAAACTCATTGTTTTTGACGAACTCGGGACGATATAAATCGAAGGTCGAAACATAATAGTGTACGGCATTGTCAGGGAAAAAGGCTTTGAGTTCTTCATAGAGCTGGTAAGCGAGCACTTTATTCGGACTATAAATAATTGCCGGACGATTGACTTTGTCAATAATATTGGCCATGGTAAAGGTTTTTCCTGAACCTGTTACCCCATGGATTGTCATGTCTCTAACTCCCGCCTCGAGCCAAGAGCTAACTTGCTCTATAGCGGTGATTTGGTCACCGGCAGGTTCATAGTTAGAAACAAGATTAAATAGTTTAGTTGGATTTGTGTTAGGCATGGTTTTTTAGCGTTTTTCCTAAGAGCTGGTGGCTCGTAGGTTTGTTAAAGGTTAATTATGTGTAAATCAACAATTTGAGTTTATTTTAACTCTTGTTTGGCTCTTAAGAGATTTAGTTGTTTTTCGGTAATCCTCACTAAATCGGTGGGATTATCTTGAGCACAAGCGAAATTATTTAGAGGATTAATTCTTCCCGCACTCGCATTGGCTTGGGTAATAATTGCCTCCTGGTTTTCACCATGTTTGAGACTTGCTTGTACACTAGCATTAACTCCGAGTAAGGTTGAGCTGTTTGCCATAAAAGCGGCATAGTCAAACTGGGTAGCATCTGTAGGTTGAGTTGCTGTTTGTTCTAAAGCCTGAGTGGCAAAGAGAGAGGGAACAGCGAGTGGTGTTCTCGGTAAATTTTGTGCTTCAACTTCAGGAAATTGCCAAATATCTGCAACAAGAGCTTGGGCTAATTCTTGTTTATTACTGGTATTTGCAACTTGGGTGAGCACCTCTCCTACCGCTTGCGTTAAAGTAGTCAGATTGGTTTGGGCAGAAGTAGTGCTGTTTAAAGCATAAGCAAGAGCTACAGGAGAACCACTAGCCTCAAGACCTTTTTGGGCAAAGGTTACTACATTTAACTCCTCAGCTCCTCGAGGTTTTACTTCAACTTGTGAGGTGATTTTTTCTCGTTGTTCTTTTTCAATTAATTGCTTTTGGCGTTCTACTTTTAAAGCAATTAATGAGGGATCAGGAGCAAAGATTAATTGACTGGTATCAGTCTCAATTTTAGGGAGAGAAGATTCTCCAAGTTCTTGGGTTTCTACCTTAAGAGGCGGAATTGTCAAGTTAGCTTGTGCTTCTCGAGCAGTTGTTACCAAATTAGATGAAGCCTTATGCGAAGCTAGCTGCCTTGAAGCTGGATCTAAATGTAAGAGTTTTTCTTCGGCACTGACTAAGTCTTGAACTTTATGAGCTAAGCTTTGGGGATCAAGCTGACTAAAGTTATCCTCAGATTCAAGATGGGTTAAGAGGCTTTGGGCAACCTTATCGGCTTGGGCTTGAGCTTGCTCTTGAGAACTTAATTCTGCTTGCATACGAGCGGTCTCTAAAGCAAGAGCTTGAGTAGCTTGTTTTTGTGCCTCTTGGTGCATAATTGTCGGGGTACTTTGCTGTAAACTAACTCCTGCTTGAGCTGCATCTTGGGCAAGATCCTTGAGTAAAGGTTGGAGTTGCTGAGTTTTTTCGCTACTTAGATTTGCAGTCAGCTTTTGGTAGTTAGCTTGTTTTTGTTCTGCAGGTGTTAAAGTTGGCAATTGCATTGCTACTTGACTTGGATCATAGTGAGCATTAGCACTTTGTAGACTTATTCCCGTATGACTAGCTACGAGCTCTTCTGCATTTTGTACCCCTTGAGCTATGAGTTGTTCTTTAAGTTGTTGAGCAGTAGCTTGAGCAATGGCAAAGTCAACTTGTACTTGCTGTTGATTTTGTAACTCTTGTTTATAGGCTTGTTGCCAAATTAGAGCTTGCTCTTTGCTTAAAGGATGGAGTTTAGTTAAATCTGTCTCTGTTAAGTGGTGATTAATAAAGTAATGACGATTATGTCCAGTTAAGCGAATGAGCAAATAGTCAAGTATATTTTGGGCAAACTCTTGTTTAAGCACCTTATCATATGCAAAAAATCCAGGGTTAGCATTAGCTTCAAGGAATTGCCATTGTTGGTATTGGTGATTATAAATAAAGTCTAGACCACAGAGTTCGAGATCGAGGCGTTGGGCTATAGCAAGAGCTTGTTGCTCGAGTTCAGGGGTAATTTGGTAAGCTACGCCGTAACCCCCTTGAGCTATGTTGGCAACAATTTTATCCTCTTGAGAGACACGTAAAAATGCTCCAGTTACTTGTCCATTGAGTACCATAATCCGTAAATCATAATTGCGCAGATCATAACTTTGAATATACTCTTGAGTAAGAGTAAAGTCATAGGGGTGTAGAGCTAGAGTATTTTGTGCCAGTTGTGGTTGATTATACGCTAGGTGGAGATTTTGTCCGCCCATAGTTGAGGCGTTAGGTTTGCTAATTTGTGGAAAAACTAAGAGATCATCTGGTAAATTTAAATACTGTTTCCAAGTGGTAAAGCTTGAATTGACTAAAGGTACTATATCCGTTAGCTGTAAATAGCTATACCATTTATCACGGCAATTACGTAAGCCCTGAATACTATTGGTAACACTTATGCCTAAATTCGTAAAAGCTTGGACAAGAGCAAAGCCATTATGGTTAAATTGCGGTCCAAAACGAGCGAGTACGAGATCTACATTGGCTGGGGTAAAATAAATTAGTTCACTTACCTCTTGAGAGGTTTGTAAGCTCGCAGCATATTGGTCTTCAGGATGCTTATAGACTACACGTTGATTGCTTGGTGGTAAATAAGCTATTTGCAGTTGATTATTTTGCATACGCAAAACAAAGTTATCTAGGTCATAGTGCGTTAATTCTAGATACAAATAGTCTTGCTCTTGATTAAATTTAGCAAGAGCTTGTTCGAGAGCTTGATTCGTATAGAGTTGAGCTTTTTTTACCAAATTAATGATGCGATAAGTTTTTCTCATAGTTTTTCAAATGCAAACAAGACCAGCTACCCAAAGATAAATCTGAGCAGAATGGTCTTGCGAAAAAATTTAGAGACCTTTTGAGGCCAAGATCAAATTCATTAATGCTACCTAGGGTACACTGCCTCCTATTATAGCAAATTTAGCCTTTTCTCGCACGGGCGAGAAGTTAAAATCCTGAGGCTAAAATTATTTTTTACAAAAGCCTTTACTCGTTAAATAGCTGACAAACTCCGGATTTGCGGGACGATCAAAGAGGTGAGCGGTAGAGTTAGACCATTCTCCATCTTTATGTAAGTATTTTTGGTTATAAGTGTGGAGAGTTTGATCATAAGCTTGGAGTTGTTCAGGGCTGATGGGAGTATAGCTATTGGTATGGAGAATTTGTTCAAGTGCAAAGCGTGGTCTTTGTAGCGGCTCTTCATCTGGATAACCTAAACATAAGCCAAAAATAGGCACTACATATTCAGGTAAGGCTAGTTGTTGATCGAGCCAAGCGATTTCATGACGAATTGCTCCAATAAATAAGCCTCCGAGCCCGAGAGATTCAGCGGCTAACATCATGTTTTGGGCAAAGATACTTGCATCTATGGTTCCAGCAAGAAAAACTTCACTATATTGAAGTTGAGCTTGACTATTAGCTACCTTAAAGCGATTAAAGTCAAAACAGATAATTAAAAACTCGGCTGCTTGAGTAATCGCTTTTTGTTTAAAGCAACGAGCTTCAATTTCTTGACGTAATTGTGGATCACTAATGCGGATTACCGAGGTAGCTTGGATATTAGCATAGGTTGAAGCTCGAGTTCCCGCTTCGACAATAACTTTTAGGAGTTCAGGGTTAAGAGTTTGAGGCTTAAAGTGACGCACAGAAAAGTGAGCAAAGATGGTTTCAAGAGTTGGGGTAGATTGTAAATGTGGTACTAAAGAATATCTGGTCATAAAACTCCTTTCTTGCGTAAATTCTAATATAGGCTAGCGAATAAAAGTAAAAGCGAATTAAAAAAGAACGGAAAACTTAATGAGCTTAACCTCTAGTGTTGAGGTAAAGCTTATTCTTTTGTTTTTGAGAGGAAAAGTATAATCCTTGGCACTTAAAAACAAGAACTCATGTTTTTGTTTTAAGATGAGAATAAGGTAATTATACTTTTACAAGATAAGTTTATTTTACGAGCAATTAATTTAGAGGAAAGAAAAATAAAATTTGATTAAATTACTAGGGAATAAGGTTATTATTATTTTTGTTACGGAATATTAATTAAGAAAGAGAGTTGGGGATTTTACCCTGAGAGAAGAAAAGACCTACTAAAAGTAAGGGTATTTGCTGAGGAAGAGAAGCTTTTTTGCTGGGAACGAGAAAGCAAAAAGTTGAGGAAATTTTTATGGGGAATAGTTCTAGCTTTTAAAGAGAAAAAATTTAAAACCTTATTTTAGGGAAGAGGATAAAACTAAAGAAAAGTTTGAGTGTAGGAGCAAAAGTTAAAGTAGAGCTTGGAGAATAAACAAGTAATTTTTCGGGCAAATATTCTTGCATAAGAATTTTATTTTTTCTCCTTGGAGTTAGTGCCTAAAATCTTTATAAAGTTAAAGATTAATTGATAGTTTACACCTATAAAAAAATCGCTAAAAACTTTAAGCAACGTGAAAAGATAAAAAATCTCAGATAAATTTAAGCAAAATAACTCTCAATTTTTATTTTCTTCCTTGTTATAATTCTTTTAGTCTTTTATAAAAATAATAATCATTATCATTTAGGCGGTAGGTTATTAGCTTTTGGTCTTTTTCTCTAGTAATTTCCTTGTCTCAAGATAAATTTTTATACAAAGAACTTGTAATCACTCTAAATTGACTATAGCTAAAATAAATTTGTAGGTTTTAAGCCTTACGAGTTTTAGTTATAAAATTATGTTCCTTTAAGTTTATTTAGCTTTAGCCATCTTGGTGCTTTTTTAATGGTTTTTTGAGTAGTTATCTAGTTTAAGCTCTAGAAAAAAACTTAAAAAGCGAGTTCAAAAAGTAAGTTAAAGAATATTTAATTTGACTTAGATGAGTTTAAGCACTTGTGGAGCAGATAGCTCTCACTTCAAAGATAAGCTAAGTTCGAATTTAAATCTTTACCATTCTAAGATCAGTCTTTTGCTGGGAAAACCTAAGGCTAGTCAAAGATCAGATAGTTGAGCTAAATAAACTTAAAGTTCTTTTGTAAGCAAATTGCAGTTTGCTTAGTAAAAGATCAGAGATAAATTGCAGTTTATCTTCAACTTATGGAGAGACCATAAGGATCTTTTTTTGAATTTATCACTCTAATTTTTAATGTTTTACGCTATGAAACGAAACTTCTCTCTAACTTTAGTAGCTTCTGTAATGCTTGCAGTAGCGGGTCAGGCTTTTGCTGATTCTTCAAGCGAAAGCACTAAATTACAAACGGTAACCGTAACCGGTACGCAACCAGCGACCGTATTAACGGTAACTCCAACTACTTCTTCAACAGGGACTTTAAAATCTTTCTTTGGGAATGATTTAACCGTTTCTATTACTAAATCGCAACGTCAACGTGATGGTGAAGCGTCAATTAATATTCGTGGGTTACAAGGTAACCGTATTGCCTTAACTCTAGATGGAATTTCTTTAGGGGAAGGTTTAGAGTCTCGTTTCTGGTCAGCAAAGATTAAAGCGATTAGCTTTGGTCGTGGAGCGTTTATTGAAACTACAGGCTTAAAATCAGCAACTATTGATTTTGATGGGAATAACCGTGGTTCTTTAGGTCCATCGGTAAACTTCCAAACTCTAGATCCAGCTGATATTTTAAATGGTCGTGTGCTTGGTGGTTATGTTTACACTAAATATGACTCAACTGACTCTTCATTTACGAATTCAGCGGCTTATGCTTGGCACTTCGGAGCTTATCAAGGTTATGTGCTAGGTACATACCGTACGGGACATGAAGTAAAAAATAACGCTAGTGAATTAGGTTCGAGCACGGGATCAAGTCGTTTAAAACCTAATCCGCAAGATACGAGCCGTTACTATTTCTTAACTAAACACTTCTATCAGTTAAATGAAGCAAATAAAGTAGGATTTACTTTAGAATACTTAAGAGACCGTACTTATACGGATTGGTTAACGGCAGTGGGCTTTAATACCGTACGTGGGTCTACTTCATATACTTCATATGAATTTACCAATGACCGTAATACTAGAGCAAGGGTAAGCTTATCACACGAATACTCAACCGAGAACCTTTTAGTAAATACTCAGTTATCTTATGCGGATCAACGTAATAAGTCTTATCGTCAATATGCGAACTCTTCAGATACGACATTAAGTTCGAGTTCAACCTTTACCGAAACTAATTCATTAGGTAAATATTCATTTAAAACTCTTTCTTTAGTTTCAGATGCAGCGCAAAGATTACCATTTGCGGGATTAGATAATACTTTACGTTATGGTCTTAACTTCTCTCAAGATCGTACGAGCTTTGGTTATGTAACTACTTCAGGCAGTACGGTGACGAGTATGCGTCCAATTCCTAACTCTACGGCAACTAACTTAAGCTTATATGTGTCGGATGAGTTATTAGTGGCAGGTTTTACTATTAAACCTACCTTAACCCTTGCTCACTACCGCTTAGAACCAAAAACTACTAATGGTTATGTACAAGGTTATACCACTGCTTCAGGTAATGCTTATGGTACATTAAATAAAATTAATAAAACTAAAGTATTACCAAAACTTTATTTAGATTATAAAGTAGCAGAAGCATTTGTTCCTTATTTCCAATATAGCCATGGTTTCCGTGCTCCATCAGTACAACAACTCTATGGTTACTTTAACCGTGGAGCGAGAGGCGGTTCACAATCATATATTATTGGGAATCCAAGCCTAAAACCTGAAACTTCAAGAAACTTTGAATTAGGGTTTAAAGGACAAACTCCTGACTTTAGTTATCAAGTATCTGGATTTGTAATTAAATACAAAAACTTTATTAGCCGTCGTATCGACCGTGCAACCACTGATGGCATTATGTACTTCTCATATGCAAATCAGAAAAATGCAAAAATCTACGGCTTTACTGCAGATGCTAAGCTCAAACTCTATAATAACTATTATGTATTTGGAGCTATAGCTTACGCTAAAGGGAATCAAACTGATGACCTCGGCGTTTACTCAGCTATGAACTCTACAGATCCATTAAAAACTCGTTTAGGTGCTAGTTATGAAACCCAAACTTGGGGTGCTAAAGTAACTTGGAACTGGACCGATAAACGTAAAACTAAAGATCTGAACGTAGGTGCGAATATGTATAACCCATCAAGTGCTTACTCTAAAGTGGATGTAGATTTATACTGGAAACCGATTAAAGGTTTAACTTTAGGTTTTGGAATCTCTAACCTCTTTGATGCTAAGTATGTAGATTGGTCAAATATTTCTTACTACTACACCAACTTCTTTGAACAAAATGGGGTAGTATCAGGAATTACGGCAGCTAATGCAGATTCATTTACTGAACCTGGTCGTACTTTCTATGTAACTTTACGTTATGATTTCTAATTTTTAAATAGATAGAGGAGTAAACTTGCTAAGTTTACTCCTCTACTGTTAAAAGTTAGAATTTAAAGTAAAATTACTCTATAATATAGGGGCAAAGCCCATTGGGTATTCAATGTTGGAGGTAAAGCAGGAGGAGTTTAATTTGCTTACTTTAGCCAACTGGAAATTTTAGAGGCTCTAGGAACTTAGATGCTTTGGATTTCAAGTAAGAGTAATTTACTTTTTACTTTTTTATGTTTTTATTAAATTAATAATTGTTTTTGCTAAGTTCTAGTGGAATTCGAAAAGTTTATCTTTTGATAAAACAATAAGCTTTGTTATTGCCTTTTCCTTTTCCCTAAAAAGAACAGAAGAATAAAGGTCTTGAGCTTAGAAGTAACTTACAGTTACGGATCGCTGTATGCTAAGGGAGAGACACAAGCGGATTAAACAGCTAGCTGTTTACTTAACATTGAATATAAGTAAAAGTATTTTTCCCATATTTTTTACTTATAACCAACTAGCCTAGGAATGATTCCTAGGCTTTTTTCATAGGTAAATTTAGGCTTGGGATGAGCTCCCAAAGTGAGGCTACAAGAGGTTTACCTTTAAACCTCATTTGATGAGGAGAGCTTTGGAGATTAATATAATCTTGTTGTTTTGGTAGAGATTATTTAGGTTGCGACTTTTTTATTTTTATAGTTTTTAGCTCTCATTTGCGAGTTTGCTGTTTTATAGATAGATGTCTATTCTTTTAAAAATTTAGATCTAATTTATTTTTAAACTTGATTTTGTTTATTTAGTTAGGTTCACCTAAATGAAGAAAAACTTACATTTGTTAGTTTTATTTCTAAAAATAACTGTAAATAGACGGCTATTCTTTCAAAATATAAGATTTTATACGATTTTTTATATTTTTTCCTTTAAATAATCTAGGGC
>NZ_NRJF01000079.1 GCF_003585965.1 Psittacicella gerlachiana
AGTTAAAGCACTTAGAGTATGACTAATTGAACCTAGTTTACCAGCAGTAACTAATACCACTTCAAAGTCAATCTTTTTACTTTGACAAATATCTCTAAATTTTTCAATTAAATCTAAATTAGTCAATAGATTATTCACAGGAGACATAATTCCTCCTGCAAGTTCAACGACTAAATAATCTAATTGATGATAAGTATTGGTTATTAAATTATTTAAATTTACTTGGGGATAAAATTGAGTTAGGTAATTCATAAAATCTTCTAAGATCTTATCTACTTTTATGTATTGCTGTTCATTTGCAGAAGCCAAATGAGGAGAAACAGGTTGGGAAAAAATGTATGAACACATTTTTTCATTCCCTAAGAAGTTATGACTACTACGAAGAGAATCTCTCTCTTGTGCATATAAATCTACAATTTTCTTATGTTCTTGTAGATCTACCGAAAAATTATTACACCCAGTTTGTACAGGCTTAAAACTAGATACACGAAAATTATTATAAGCTAATTGAGCCAAAATAGAACCGCTAACATAGGTTTTACCTATATCAGTATCTATACCACAGACAATAATTGCTTTCATAATTTATACTTCCAATTTTTTTTGACATATAAATAATAAAGAATGATAAGTCAATGGATACCTATCATCAACTTTAAGTTCATCAAACTTTTGTTTAAAAATCTCGAGCTTACTTTTAGTCCAAATACTTTTATTGGGTAAATTATTTACTCCAGTTTCTTTTAAATGTTGCATTAAATCGTTCAAGGAGGCAAAAAGTAATTGTTCTTGAAACTCTTGACATGCTATTACTTGATATCCTGACTTTGAGAGCATCTCTAACCAACTACTTTTGGCAAAATATACTAAAGAATTATTGGTTACTTGTTTAAGTTCTTTGAAGTTTTCGAGGGAAAATGTACTAAATGCAAAAATACCTTGAGAATTTAACTGATTAATAATCTGTTGCAAAAGTTCAAACGGGTTTTCGATCCATTGAATCATGGCATTACTTATGATTAAATCAAACTTTTGTCTTTCTTGATCACTCCAGGTAAAAACATCTTGTTGCTCAGATTCTAAAGTTTTTACTTGTGAGAAGCGAAAAATTTTCTCTTTTACCTCAGGTAAAATATTAACTAAATCAACTAAAGTAATATTTAAATTATGCTCTGTAGAGTTTAAGTAATCTATTAATAAATTCGCATTACTCCCTGTTCCAAGATCACAAATTCTTAATTGTTTTTTTCTCCCATCGTAATGCTTTAACAAACTAACCAAGTATTTACTCATTAAGCTTTGTACTTTGGCCTGTTGTGAATAAGTATATTTAGATTTATCAAAGTTTAATGCAATGTTATTTATACTTGTCATAAAAATAATTAGAGGCAAAGAAGAAAATTTTTTTCTTCTTTGCCGACTAAATAATATTAATCTTTTTTATATTTATTACATAATCTTTCTATAGCATCTACAGCTTGTTCTAACTGTACAACATCAGGTAAAAAGACTATTCTAAAATGATCTTTTTCTTTCCAATTAAAACCTTGTCCATGTACTACTAGCACATGTTCTTCTGACAGCAGTTTTTGAGCAAAGTCAACATCATCTTTAAAATCTAATTTTGTAAAATCTAGTTTTACAAAGGCATATAATGCCCCTTGCACCGGCTCACAAGACAAACCATGAATTTTATTAATTCTTTCTACGAGTAGTTTTCTTTGTTCGTAGAGTCTACCACCTGGTGAGGTTAATTCCTCAATAGAATGATCTTTTTCTAAACAGTCTCTAATGATTGCTTGAAATGGAGATACCGAACATAAACGCATGCTGGTGAGCTTATCTAAACTACTTACAAAGCCACTTGCTTGTTCAAATGGTCCAGTTAAGAACATCCAACCTAAACGATAACCACATAGTCGATTAGCTTTAGATGCACCATTAAAAGTAATTACTAGAGCCTCTTTATTTAAAGAAGCTATAGGTATATGTTGTGCTTGATCATAAGTTATACGATCATAAATTTCATCGGCAAGAATAATAATTTCATGCTTTACCGCAAGTTCTGCAATTTTCTCTAAAACTTCTTTGCTATAAACTTGACCGGTTGGGTTATTTGGATTAATTAAAACAATCGCTTTGGTCTTCTCTGTGATTTTACTTTCAATGTCTTCCACATTAGGTTGCCATTTGTTATTAGGATCACAGCGATAGTATACCGCTTTACCCCCAGCTAGGTTTACAGCTGCTGACCATAAAGGATAGTCTGGTGAAGGAACTAGAATCTCATCACCATTATCGCAAAGTGCATTGGTAACTAAGATAATTAATTCTGATACCCCATTACCAACATATACACGATTAGGATCATTAATCTCTAAACCTACACCAAGTTTATGATTATAATCAATAATAGCTTTACGAGCGTCTAAATGACCTTTAGAGTCACAATATCCATGATATTTATAAATACATTGGTCTAATGTACTTTTTAACACTTCAGGTACTTCAAAACCAAAAACCGCTGGATTACCAATATTTAGTTTTAAGATTCTATGGCCTAAACTTTCTAGTCTATTTGCCTCTAAAAGCAATGGACCACGAATTTCATAATGTACACTATCCAAGTGAGCAACAGGTTTTTTAAATTTATCCCACATGGCTCTTCCTTATTAAATTTAAAATGTGCTTTGTGTCTTTTCCCTATATTATATAGGTAAATTAAAAAAGACTTAAAAAATTTCGAACAAAAATACAAAAAACAGCTTATATCCTTTCTTTTTCCTAATGTGATTTATTCTTATCTATATTTAGATTTTAAATAAATTCACCATAATACCTAAGCTAGAGAGATTATAATTCGATTTTTTGGTATAATTACAATAAGTCACATTATTGTATGTGTAAAAGTATGTGACCAAAAAGTTGAGGTATACATGTTTGAAATAACGCAAATTGATGCTCATGAGCTTGAAAAAACAAAACTTACATTATGGCAACCTAAATTCAAAAGCTTTATTAGTA
>NZ_NRJF01000008.1 GCF_003585965.1 Psittacicella gerlachiana
GATTTAAGATTAAAGATTTTTTAAGGAATAAATTAAAACCAATAATATTTAAAGATTATTGCGAGGTTACTTATGAAAGCAAACGAAGAATTTCAAGCTATGGTGCAAGAATTACTAGGTTCTCAAAGTTTTTCTACAACCACCGATGAAACTTCCCAGCAGAGTCATGGAACTTATGCAACTGCTTACGAATTTTCAAATAGCGAAACTAATTTAAATCAAGATGAATTAAATGCTTACGCTTATTCTTTACTATATTAAGTTAAGATCTAATTCATTTTAAGGTGTATTACATGCAATCTGATATTTTTATTGATATGACAACTTCGTTGTATCATCGTCCTACGTTTTCCATTTTATTTTCTTCAATTCTATAATTCCTTTAAGTTTTCTAGTCATTTACTTAAAGGAATTTTTTATGCTTAAAATTTGGAACTTGGCATGATCTCCAAAATTATCTCAAGTTTTCTTATTATTTATCTCTTCTTATATTTATCTCTTCTCATTATTTCTCTAATTTCTCCTAATCTTGATTAATCTTAACTTGTCCCTCTATAAATAAAATAATGTAAACTCTGCTTCTTATACCTTAGATATCCTCGAAACCATTTTTCTTCCTAAGCTTTACTAAGCTTCAGGTATAATAAACATACTTACTTAAATTAAAGTCCAAGGTTATATTCGCACTATAATCACTAACTAATTTTTTAAGGAAAGAAAATGGTTCGCAAAGTATATTTTAACCACGACGGTGGAGTAGATGATTTAATCTCATTATTTCTTCTTTTAAAGATGGAAGATGTGGAAGTCGTTGGCGTAGGAGTGGTAGATGCGGACTGTTATATAGAACCCGCTGTTTCTGCAAGTAGAAAAATTATTCAACGCTGGGGTTCAGAAAAAGATAAAGCCAACCTTGCGGTAGCTTGGTCTGATTCTCGTCCGGTACACCCTTTCCCAAAAGATTGGCGTTTACAAGCTTTTACGATGGATTCCTTAACCGTATTAAATGAAATCAAACCTTTAACGGTTAAAGAAGCTCCACTAAAAGCCCATTTAGATTTAGTAGAGATCTTACGCAAAGCTGAAGAACCTATAGATCTACTCTTTACCGGTCCTTTAACTGACCTTGCTCGTGCTTTAGATACAGATCCTAGCATTGAAGCAAAAATAAAAGAGCTCTTTTGGATGGGAGGAACTTTCCTACCAAAAGGAAATGTAGAAGAACCTGAACATGATGGCACTGCAGAATGGAATGCTTATTGGGATCCAGAAGCAGTAAAACGTGTATGGGACTCACAAATCAAGATTAATCTTGTCGCTCTCGAAAGTACTAACATGGTTCCTTTAACTTTAGAAGTACGTGATGCTTGGGCTGCAGAACGTCGCTATGAAGGAGTGGACTTCTTAGGCAATTCTTATGCTATAGTTCCTCCATTAAGACACTTTGTGACTAACTCAACTTATTTCTTATGGGATGTACTTACTACTTGTTATTTCCATAAACCTGAGTTAACTCAAACTAAAGTAGTACATAGTGATGTAATCGCTACCGGTCCATCTGCGGGACGTACAGTTCTTAAAGAAGACGGTCGTCCGGTAAATTTAGTTTACCATGTAGATCGTGATGCCTTCTTTGACTATATGACTTCTTTAGCTAAAAAGTAAGCTTTCTTTGCTGAAATAAATTAGCATAAGTGCTAAATAAAAAGCTAAATTTGATTGGTTAAAGAGATATAATTATAAATCTCCTTTTTTTAAGGAGATGCTACTTAAAAAATAATTTTTTTCTTAAAATATTTTTACTAAAAAAGTAAAGGTCAGAGCTTTAAGCCCTGACCTTTTTCAGTTCTAAATAGCAGAAATTGACCCGTAAACAAAACCATAGCTCAGTTTCTCTAAGGTATTTTATGAGATCAATTTCTTTAACTCTCATCCATTGCAAATAGTAAATTTAAATAATACCTTATATTATCTCTTAGTAATTAGTAATAAATATAACGGTTAATTAGTATAAAGAAGAATTTATAAGTGAAGAATCAAGTGATGTAATAAAAAACTAGTTGAGAAGAAAAGATAGAACTGAATTTCTTGGTTTATGGTAAATCTTAAACAGTAAATTTTAATTCCGTCGAATTCGACCGAATTAAATCAGAAGCTGGATTTGTCTTCTAGTAATAAATATAACAATCAATTAGTATAAAGAAGAACTTACAAGTGAAGAATCAAGTGATGCAATAAAAAACTAGTTGAGAAGAAAAGATAGAATTGAATTTCTTAGTTTATGGTAAATCTTAAACAGTAAGAATTTTAATTCCGTCGAATTCGACCGAATTAAATCAGAAGCTGGATTTATCTCCTAGTAATAAATATAACAGTCAATTAGTATAAAGAAGAACTTACAAGTGAAGAATCAAGTGAT
>NZ_NRJF01000080.1 GCF_003585965.1 Psittacicella gerlachiana
CTATACACTCGAAGTAAAACTTCATACCCCAACTCCATGGTTTCCTCAAATGGTATCTTTAAGTGTGTTAGTAGCTTTACCACAAGAAACCATTGAAAAATATGGAGAGTCTTGGACTAATCCTGAACATCTTGTTTCTTCAGGTCCTTTTGTTCTTGAAACCTATCGCCTCAACGATACTATGGATTTCAAGAAAAATGAAAAACACTTTGATGCTAAGAATACAGTTTTAACCAAAGTTCATTTTGATTTTATCAATAACCCAAATACCAACTACTATAAATATCTCACCGGTGAATATGCAATCACTAATATCCCTGTACAATTTAAACGTACAGTATTAAATGAGCGTCCAGAAGAAGTAGTAACTCTGCGTAATCTTGGAACCTACTGGTTAAAATTTAATACCCAAAAAGTTACCGATCCTCGTGTGCGTACAGCTTTAGGTTTACTTGTAAACCGTGAAGTCTTTACTAAACAAATTCTTGGTAACCATGTACCTACGGCACAAGTACCACCACCAAATGTTTTAGATGCAGAAAAAGTCCAACAAGCACCTTGGTTAAAAGCTCCACAAAGCGAAAACAACAAACGTGCAGTTGAACTTTTAACTCAAGCTGGTTATAGCAAAGACAAACCATTAGTAATTACTTTACTCCAAACTTCAGGTGGTAATTCAGGTAAATACTTTGTAGCAATGCAAGGTTGGTACAAACAAGGTACTAATGGCTTAGTTGAACTCAAACAAGAAGCAGTTGAAGCACGTACCGTAATGCAGAAGGTTGCGAATGGTGAATATGAGTTTACCATCTCAGGTTGGATCGCAGATTACAACCAAGTAACCACTTTCTACAATACTTTCCTCTGTAATTCTCCATTAAACGAATACAGATACTGTAATCCAGAATTTGATAAGCTCGTTGAGCAAGCAAATAACGAAAATGATGTGGAAAAACGTCGTGAGCTGTATGCTAAAGCTAATGATGTTCTCATGACTGATATGCCAGTCGCTCCGTTATTTAATACTGAAAGTTTAGTTTTAAAATCACCGGCTTTAGGTGGTTATAATCCTAATGCTCAACAACGCTACGTAAATGATTACTTCTTTATTGAAGGACAAAAAGCAAAAGGAGTAAAATAGCTTCTTTTGACCAATGTGATTAAAGCTCTAGAATTTTCTAGAGCTTTTTTCATTTCTTCATTTCTTATTTATTTACTTAAATATGTTACATATCTCAAAGAATCCCCTTAAAAGTTTGTCACAATTTTTCATCTTGTGTATGTCTCTAATTTTTTCTCTTAAATCTTTGCAACTTTAATTTTTTCTACTCTTCATTTTAATGTTAAATTTAAGGACTATTTTTACTTATCTCTATGCTTTTTTTAGTTTGAACAAAGTTTTTTTTATCACTTAAATATCAATAAGATACCTAACTCAAGCTATTTTTTATTCTCTACTTGCTACCCATGAACGATTATTTGTGCTAATCTAATTTATATTTAAGGATATTTTTATATCAAATAAAATTTAGATTAAATAAATTTGCTTATTAAGGTAGGTAGACTAGATATGAATAAATTAACCAAATTACTTGCAGGTTTATGCCTAGCAGGCTTTATTGGCAACTTTGCTGTCGCTGCAGATATTCCTAAAGGGACAGTACTAGCTGAAAAACAAGAATTAAACTATAACTATGGTTCTTCACCAGAAACTATTGACCCTACTTTAAGTCAATATTCTGATTCTTTCGCTGTAAATCGTATCTTATTTGATACCTTAGTACGTCAAAACTCTAATGGTGATTATGTAGGGCAAGCAGCAGAATCTTGGGAAGTAAGTGAAGATGGTTTAACTTGGACTTTCCACCTACGTAAAAATGCAAAATGGTCTGATGGTAAACCAGTAGTAGCAAAAGACTTTGTCTACTCTTGGCAACGTTTAACTGACCCAAAAACTGGGGCGGGATACGGAGACTATTTATCAACCGCTAACGTGGTAAATGCTAAAGAAGCATTTGAAGGTAAAGTACCTTTAACAGAATTAGGTGTTTCTGCTCCTGATGACTATACTCTTGTAGTTAAGTTAACCCAACCAACTCCTTGGTTAGCTCAAATGGTTACCTTAGGAGTATTATCACCATTACGTCAAGATGTTTTAGAAAAACATGGTGAAAAATGGACTGCGGTAGGTAATATTGTGACCAATGGTCCATTCTTACTTACGCAAAACCGTTTAAACGATACCATGGATTTTGTAAAAAATCCTGATCACTGGGATGCTGCTAATACTGTAATTACTAAAATCCACTTTGACTTCATTAATAACCCATTAACAAGTTACTATAAATATTTAACTGGTGAATATCCAACAACAGGAATTCCAACTCAGTTTAAAAAACAAGTACTGGCTGAACGTCCAGAAGAGTTAATCCAAATCCAAACTCTTTCAACTACTTATTTTAAAGTAAATGTTGAACGTGTTCCTGATGTAAGAGTACGTAAAGCAATTGCTCTCCTCATCGACCGTAAAACCTTTACCGAACGCATCCTTGGTGGAGATACGCCAACAGCTCAATTAACTCCTCCATTAATCAAAGATGGACAAAAAGTTACGCAAGCTTATTGGTTAAATCGTCCACATAAAGAAAATGTTGCAGAAGCAATTCAACTCCTTACTGAAGCAGGTTATACGAAAGAAAAACCATTTACCATTACTTATTTAATGTCAGGTGGTTCGGAGTCAAACAAATACTATGTAGCAATTTCAGGGATGTTAAAACAAGCTACTAATGGTTTAATTGATATTAAACAAGAGGTAGTAGAATCACGTACTTGGATGCAAAGAGTTTCAACTGAAAAAGATTATGAGTTAGCTATGTCAGGTTGGAATGCAGACTATGACCAAGCTTCAACTTTCTTTAATATCTACACTTGTAACTCTCCAATTAACGATGTTAACTACTGTAATCCAGAGTATGATCGTTTATTAGACTTAGCAAATAGAAGTCAAGATGCTGAAGAACGTGCGGAATTATATCGTCAAATCAATGATATCATTGTTAACGATTACCCAATCATCCCACTATTTAACACTGATTTCTTAGCCTTAAAATCTCCGGCTTTAGGTGGATATAATCCGAAAAATGATGTACGTTATTTTAATGACTATTACTTCATTGCCGGCAAGAAAACTAAAGGTGCTAAATAGTAAATTTCTTACCAATTCTTAAAAAGATCCTCCAAACTCGGAGGATCTTTTGCTATTTACTTTTTTCTTTATAAATGAAATCACCCTCGAAGACGAGCTTCGAGGGGGATCCACTTTAAAACTGTTTATCATCTAAAACTATCCCCTAAACCAAGAAAAACAAAAAATGATAGTTTATAGAGATATAGCTTAAAGAACTATTTATTAATAATTATATACTAAAAGTGATTATTTTTTCGTTATTTTTTATTTAAATGAAACCTTTTTAGTATTTGGATCATAACTTACAACATAAACTTCTGCTAAAGGTTTACCATCTACAGTTTCACCTCCAAAGAGTAGTAAGTCATTACCATAGCTCAGAGCTACCCCATAACCCGAACCTACTGGGAGATCTCCAGCATAGCTCCATTTACCATCATGATAAATAAATGCTGCTTTTTGGTAAATCTTCGCTAAGCCTTTATGAGCAAAGAGGTTACCATTTTTATAAGCCTGAGCTGCTCCAGGGAAGTTAGCTCCACCAGCTACAAATAAGTATTTACCTATATAGCCCGTATATGCACCAGCTACACCGTCTTGTACTTTTTCGCCTGGATTAGGTGGTAGATCTTTAAGTTCTTTCCATTCTACATCACCATCTGCTTCAATTTTACCACGATTTACTTTATCTGTACGTAGACCTGGTTTAATTTCACCATTTACAACAATAAATTCATTGCCTTGAATAGCTACTCCAGCTCCTGCACGACCTTTAAAGTCTACATGCCCATCGTTATACCATTTATTTGTTGATGGTTGATAGCTAAATAAAATAGTGTTGAAAAAATAGTCTTGCGTGCGTTTATCAAAGTAGTGTGCTGCTACAGCAGATTTTTCGTCATCAGTTTTTGCAGCTGCATTATCTTTGAAAAAGCCATTAAAGATTTCTAAGTTAGTTCCGCCCACGACAAAAATACGGTCACCATAGACAAAGCCTGAAGCACCAACTAAACCTAGAGGTGCACGAGTTGGGAGCTTAGTCCAAGTATTTTTTGCTGGGTCATATTCGTAAACATCATTGGTTGAAGTAGTTAAACCATTTACAGTTCCTACTCCTCCTAAAACATAAATTTTACCATTTACTGCTGCAACTACAGGTTGACTTAAAGAACCACCTGGGAAAGAAGCAACTTCAGTCCATCCTTTTGCAGCGTCTTTTAAATTAAGTGCGTAGAACTTGTCTCCAGCCGAACCTAAACCAACATATACGGTATCATTGATTAAAGCTCCGCCTCCCTGTTTAATTGCTACAGGTAAATTTGGATAAACATTGGCAAAAGCTGAACTTGCTGCGGCTGCTAAACCAAAAATTAGAGAAGTTTTTAGAGCTAGTTTCATGGTGTCAAACTCCATATAAGTGTTAAAATCAGTCAGAAAGAGGGGATACAAGAAAAGCAAGTTTGCGTTTTGTGACTATCTTGAGGCCATGCAAGCAAAATTTATCCTCAAACCCACCAAATCTTACAAACTTGCTTTACGTTTTATTTTTCGGAAAAATAAAACTTAGCTTAAATTACAGAAATTATTTTACAGTTTTAGCGACAAAAGGAACTGTTTTCTTTTCGCTCGCACGTTTAATTCTACGATAACGGCGAACTATCTTCGCTCTACGTGATACTAGAGCTAAAGGTAGAAGTACCACTAAGAAAATAACTCCTACAGCTAAAGCCACACGCATTAAAGCAGCAAAAATAATTGTAAAAATAACCATAAACACCCCCAATTATTTACTTTAACAGAAAAGTAAACTTAAGCTTTAAGCTTAACCGTTAATCAAGGGAATGAACCAAGCTAATCTTAAAAAGGACCATCCCTCTCTCTATTAATATCATACACCTAAATTATTGAAAATACTTTGCTTTTCTCAATAAATTTTCTCATTTTGCAACACCAGTCACACTTTTATTACTGCAAACTCTAAAGGAAAACTAACTTCAACTCTAAATACTATCTAAAATATTAAAAAATAAGTATAAATAAGATAATTATTTTTTAGTGAGAAAAACTTAATTTTCCTCTTGATAACTTATGATCATCAACGATCATTTTTATGATAATAGCTAACTAAAGACAAGCCTCTCAATACTTTTATCGTTTATCTTGGGATATTACTCTTATTTTAAGGTTTTCCTCTTTCTTAAACTTTGTAATCTCGAGCTTCTTGAAGATAGAGATTATCCTCAGAAATATCATTTATCAAAATACGTTGATTATAAAAAGAATCCTTAGACTCGATTTTTTTCAATAACAACTAAATAAAAAAGAAAGTCCTGCGAAACTTAATAATTAAGATTCGAAGGACTTTTGTCATATCTAAAATCTAGGATTGCTCCTAAACCTTTTCCTTAGCTATGAGTTTTACTTGGTGCAGGACTTACTTGAATTGTCCCTAAAAGATAAAGCTCTACTTGAGTAAAACTTGCAGCTGTTAAACTTACTTTTTGCTTGCTTGCACTTGAGTATACTCGGGTATTAAATACTTGTTCACCTTGGTTTACAAAGATTTCTAAACTTGAAGTATCACTAAAGATCGCTAAGTCTTCAAGTTCACGTTCTAATACAAGACGACGCACTCCACGTCCAGCTCCCGATTGTTCGCTTAGAGCTAGAGTTAAAGTTTTGCTACTTGCTTGATAACTTAAACTTACATCCTGACGTAAAGCAAGAGTAAAATCCTTACCTTTTTGCGGAACAAGATTTAATTCATATACCGACGTCTCCACTCCTTGTTCAAGAGTATTTAAGTCAGTAATACATTCTTGACGTAAAGCTTTAAACTCTGGAAGCACTTGTTGTCTTAAACGCCCATTAACATTGGTAAGCTCTCTTGGTAAAGATAAACAGTGTTGCCAACCTTGTGCCGTTGTTGGATTCTTATAAGGAATATCTGGTAAGCCAAACCAACCGATAAGGATTCTACGTCCTTGCTCATCAGTAAAGGTTTGTGGTGCATAGAAATCAAATCCCG
The DNA here is from genome assembly GCF_003585965.1 of Psittacicella gerlachiana. GTDB lineage: Bacteria > Pseudomonadota > Gammaproteobacteria > Enterobacterales > Psittacicellaceae > Psittacicella > Psittacicella gerlachiana. Next base: position 6,219 of record NZ_NRJF01000080.1, read on the forward strand.
CATCTAATTCTATTAGCTCACTCGTAAATTTATAAGTTTTTGCTTCAAGATCTAAATCTAAAGTTTGATAACCACACTGGTACACATTGTTATATTGCCAATCTTGTGCTTCCATTCCTTGTGGACAAGAGATTAAGAACCATTGCCCTGAGATTTCAATTAAATCAGGGCATTCGAGCATGTAACCCATTTTTGCTTCGGTTTCTAAACGCATATGGAAATCCCATTGACGTAAATCATCCGAAACGTAGATTAAAGCTAAAGCTTGATCTTGGAGATCACGAGCTCCAAAGATCATATAGTAACGTCCTTTGTACTCCCATACTTTAGGATCACGTACGTGACAACTCATGTCTGCAGGATAATCTTTGTTATAGAGTAAAACTTCTTTAGAGGTAAAAATTTCCCCATCTACTGAAGTTACAAGAATAGTATTATGCTCTCTTCCCGCACGGATATAATCATATTCTTGATCACGGTGTTTTACATTTCCTGTGTAATAAAAGTATCCTACACCATCTTTTACAAAAGCTGAACCTGAATATACTCCATCAGCATCAGCTGGGTTATCAGGATAAAGAGCTGGATCATATTCTTGGTAATGGAGATAATCTTGTGTACTTAGGTGTCCCCAAAGTTTTGCTCCTCCATTTACGGCAAATGGACTATACTGATAAAAAATATGTACTTTCCCATTAAGCACACATAAACCATTAGGGTCATTTAACCAACCTTGCTCAGGTTGTAAATGGTAGTGTAAACGATAGGCATCTTGCTTTGCTTGCTCACGCATAGCTTGAGTTTGCCCATACTCTTGTAAGTAATCATTTTTATTCATAAGCTTTTTACTCGATTGATTTGCCCTTATTTTAACAAAAAAACTCCAAGAGATAAAACGCTCTTGGAGTTTTTTGCTTTTATTTAGCTAAAACTGTAAATGCAGTTTCTTGAGTCGTGTGTTGACCTTGGGCTACTGAAGCTACACTATACACTTCATCACCATCGTCATTTTCAAAGTTTACAATTACTACTGGAGTTTCTGTAGCTAAACCTTTACTACGGATATAGTCTAAATCAGCTTCTAGTAATAATTGTCCTGCGGCAAAGCGGTCACCAGTTTGTACGTGAGCTTTATAGCCTTGACCATTTAAGCTAACCGTATCAATTCCCACATGCACTAATAATTGAATTCCATTATCTAAATTTAAAATTAATGCGTGTTTTGATGGGAATAGACTTTCAACTGTACCAGCTACAGGAGCATAAACTTTACCATCAGTAGGTTCTACTACTACTCCAGGTCCCATTGCTAAAGAAGCAAAGCCTGGATCAGCAGCTTGATCTAAAGGTTTTACGTTTCCTGCTAAAGGAGAACTTAAGTCTACACTTTCACCAGCTTTAAGAGCCACCACTGCTGCTTTTACCACACGAGCTTCAGTTTCAGCTTGTTTTACGTAATCAGCAGTTTCTTTTGCTTCTTGTGCTTGTGCCACTTCAGCAGCTGCTTCTTTAGCTTCCGCACGTTTACCTAACACTAAAGTTACCACAAAAGCTACAGAGATTGAAATTGCTAAAGAGATGAAGTAGTAACCCCAATCTGCAGGTCTTACTGATACAAAGCCCACTAAACCAGCAGCTCCAAGAGCTACCGCTAAAGTTTTGGTAAATGCCATAAATGCAGAACCTAAAGCAGCTCCACATAGAGCTCCAATGAATGGATATTTTAATTTAACATTTACCCCGAACATTGCCGGTTCAGTAATTCCTAGTAACGCCGAAACCCCTGCTGAAGTACAAAGAGATTTAACTTTAGTGTTACGGCTTGTAAATAATACCGCTAAAGTTGCAGCCCCTTGTGCTACGTTTGAACAAGCTGCAGTTACGAAAATAAAGGTACCACCTGTTACCGCAATATTTGCAATTAATTGGGTTTCAATTGCCACAAATGATTGGTGAAGACCAGTAATTACTAATGGAGCGTAAATAGCACCAAATAAACCACCACCCACAAAACCAAGTTTGTAGTATACCCAAGATAAACCTGCAGCTAAGTAGTCACCAGCATCACGAAGCACTGGACCTACGATAATAAAGGTAATTGCAGAAGTTACAATAATCGCAATTAATGGCGTAGTTAAGTTATCTAACCAGCTTGGTGTAATTGAACGTAAGAAGTTTTCAATTTTTGCTAAGATATAAGTTACCGCTAATACAGGTAATACTGTACCTTGGTAACCCACTTTATCAATATGGAAACCAAAGATATCCCAATAAGGAATAGCATCAGCTGCGGTTTGCCCTACAACATAAGCGTTAAGGAGATCAGGGTGAACCATGATCATCCCCATAGCCGCTCCTAAGAACGGATTCCCACCAAAAATTCTACTTGCTGAGAAAGCAATCAGAACAGGTAAGAAAATAAATGGAGCATTCGCAAAGCTATTGATCATTGAGGCAATACCATCAATACCTGGGTAGCGAGATAATAACGATGAGCCATCAGCAAAGAATGAAGCTGTAAGCACATTGTATAATCCCATTAACAGACCCCCAGCTACGATCGCTGGAATAATCGGTACGAAGATATCAGAAAGGATTTTTACAAAACGTAACAGAAGATTTTTTGGTTGTTGATCTTCTTCAGCACTTGCATTATTAGTTTCACTTAAGCCAAGCATCTGTTGCATTTGTGCACATACAACATTTACGGTTCCAGCACCAATAATGATTTGGAACTGTCCCTTAGCATTAAAAGTACCTTTAACTAAATCAATTTGGTCTAAAGCTTTTTCATCAGCTTTTTCAGGATCTTTTAGGACAATACGCAAACGCGTTGCACAGTGAACTACAGAAATAATATTTTCTGCACCACCAATCCCTGCAATTATGGCTTTTATTTCATTTTCATATTTCATGAATCTATTCCTAGTCACTAGAATTAATACTAGCTCTTTAAATTGGCAATAAAATACAATTTGAGATACCAAACCTTTGTTTGCTTTCGGACAAGTAACAAATTCCTTTGCCTACCTAAAATTGCATATTAATTTAAAGTTTTAAATAATTTTGTGTTAAGTGCAAAATTATGCTTATATTATCCCCAATTTTTTAATTAATTTCAAAACATAAAGGCATTTTTTCCTAACTTTTTTTCTCTTTTGTGATCAAGATCACAAAAATAGAAAAAAGCACTGCATTAGCTTTCTTAATTTTTTCTTTTTTCTGCTTAAAAAAGAAAAGATTTAAGAGGTATTTTTTCCTCCCCTCCTGACAGATTTTAACCTCTTTTTCTGAAGACAAAAAATAGGGTTAAAGCAATAACCTAGTTAAAGCTAAGGTTTTATTATCTTATGCACAAAATTGCTCAAATTATCTTCTTCCCTGTCTTGTGAACTTCTTTTGCTATAATAAGGAAGATTAAAATTCTAAGGTCGCAACATGTCTAATCGTAAACGTATTATTGCTATTATTGTTTTTCTAATTTTTGGCTTAACAATAAAAAATCTTTTCTTTACCTCAGAAACCGAACCGGCAACCACCAATACTAATGTAACCGCTCAGACTCAAGAGCAAGCTGTGGTTCTCAGTGGCAATGTTTTTGGAACTTCTTACCATATTACTTTTATGCCAAGTGAGGTTAAGCAAACTCCTGAACAAGTACAAGCAGGTTTAAGTAAATTTTTTAGTGAGTTTAATGCCGAGTTCTCTACCTATGATCCGAATTCAGTTATTTCTCGCTTTAATAAATTTGAGCAAGTAGATACTCCTTTTCCCGTAAGTAAAAATTTTGCTACCGTAATCCAAGCTGCCGATAAAATTCGTGAACAAACTAATGGTTATGAAGAAATTACCGTTTATTCTCTTGTAAAAGCTTGGGGGTTTGGTCCAGGACAAGCAGAAGCTGATTTAACTCCGGAAAAAGTACAACAAATGCTAACTCATGTCGGTCCAGATAAATACAGCCTCGTTGAAACTAATGGACAATATGCTTTAGTAAAACATGATCCTAAAGTCGAAATCGATCTCTCTTCAATTGCTAAAGGCTATGCCGTAGACTTAGCCGCTCAGTACTTAAATGAGCAAGGAGCAAAAAATTATCTTGTCGAAATTGGAGGAGAAATAGTTACTAAAGGCGTAAACTCTACTGGTAAACCTTGGCAAGTAGCTATTGAACAACCACGTGAAGATTCGGCAAACTCTGCGAATACAATTATAGGTCTAAGTAACAAGGCTTTAGCTACTTCAGGACACTATCGTAACTTCCGTTATGTTGATGGAAAACGCATTACCCATGAAATAGATCCTTTTACTGGTTACTCAGTTACGCATAATACTGTAAGCTTAACCGTAATTGCTGATGACTGTATGACTGCTGATGGCTTTTCTACTGGTCTTTATGTAATGGGAGCGGATAAAGCTTTAGAAGTAGCAGAAAAATATAATCTCGCAATTTTTGTCATTCAATACGAAAATGGCAAATTTATTACCCGTCAATCTTCGGCGTTTAGCAAAATGGTACAAAGTGAAGAAAACTTAAACAAATAATTTTACGCACTAGCCTCGCTAGTGCTTTTTTGTTAGTAAAAAATAGCAAATTAACGTATAATAATAGGTGATTTATCCTCTTAGATTTAATTTTGACAAGGATATGTCTTTTAGGTAGATATTTAATTAACTGTACATAAACAAGGAGCTATTATGCTAGTAACCTTTGCCTTAACTGTGGGAATCTTACTCTTAGTTGTAGCTGGTGCTTCAATTGGCGTAATCTTTAAACGCAAACCTATTCAAGGTTCATGTGGTGGCTTAGATGCTTTGGGGATTGCCAAAGCTTGTTCTTGTAAAGAACCTTGCTCACAAGCTAAAGAAAAACAAGCACGTGCAGAGTTCTTAGCTCGTCAAGGACAACACCAAAAACCACAAGTAGACACCAATAGCGACTATGCTCAAGATCGTACTGGTGAAGGTTCTTACTCAGCAAAATAGCTCTTTACTTGTACTCAATTTTTAACTAAATGATGACAGAGATAAACAATTTAATTGCTCAATTAAAAGCTCAAGCGAAACCTGAAAATGCCCATACCAAAGTGATTGTGGGGATGTCAGGAGGAGTAGACTCTTCAGTTTCAGCATATATCCTACAATTACAAGGATACCAAGTTGAAGGCGTGTTTATGAAAAACTGGGAAGAAGATGACGGCACTGAATATTGTACAGCAGCTGTAGATCTTGCCGATGCTCAAGCCGTAGCCGATCAACTTGGGATTAAATTACATAAAATTAATTTTGCGGCTGAGTACTGGGATAATGTTTTTGAAAACTTTTTACAAGAATATGCAGCTGGACGCACTCCAAATCCAGATATCCTTTGTAATAAAGAAATTAAATTCAAAGCTTTTCTTGACTATGCTCTTGAAGATCTCGAAGCTGATCTCATAGCTACAGGACATTATTGCCGTCGTGGAGCTAATGCCGATGGTAAAGCAACCCTGCTCCGTGGACTCGATAACAATAAAGATCAAAGTTACTTCCTCTATACTTTATCGCAAGATGTTCTAGCCAAGGTATTATTTCCCGTAGGAGAGTTAACTAAACCACAAGTACGTCTCATTGCCGAACACTTAAATCTGCGTACGGCAAAGAAAAAGGATTCTACAGGAATTTGTTTTATTGGTGAACGTAAATTTACTGATTTCCTTTCTACCTACTTGCCAGCAAAAAAAGGTGAAATTCGTAACCTTGCTAATGACCAAGTATTAGGCACCCACAGTGGAGCTATGTACTATACCATTGGTCAACGTAAAGGTCTTGGCATTGGAGGCATTCAAGGTCACCAAGATACAGGCTGGTATGTTGCTAAAAAAGATGTAGCTAATAATATAGTTTACGTAGTAGATTCTGATAAAGATCCTGCTCTCTATGCTCAAGCTTGTACCGTAACCCAATTACATAGTACAAGTTTAACCTTTATGGACTTTATTGACGAACAAACCGGACGAGTAAAAGAAGGCATTAGCTGTAAAGTACGTTATCGTTCACAAGATGTAATTTGCCATCTTACCTACCTTGATGAACATAACTTAAAAGTTACCTTTGATGAGCCTCAATGGGCAATTACCCCAGGACAATCAGCTGTTTTCTATTATGGTGAACGCTGTTTAGGCGGTGGCGTAATTGATCAAGTTTTAGCCTAAACTTAGTTGGCAAGGAGTGTGTATGGATTTAATTGTAATTAGCGGACGTTCGGGAGCGGGAAAATCGGTAGTTCTCTCAGTACTCGAAGATCAGGGGTATTATTGTATTGATAATATTCCAGTTAAACTTCTCGAAACCGTAGTTAATGCTCTCAATAGCACTACAGAAAAAGTTGCAATCAGTCTAGATATCCGTAATTTAAAGAATCTTGTATCTATTAGCGATATCAACCAAGAATTACAATCTTTACGTAAAAAATTTAATACTACTTTACTGTTTTTAGATTGTAACCATGATGTAATTGTTAGCCGTTATGCTGACACGCGTCGTAGTCATCCGTTAATGCAATCTGACAATCTCACTCTTGATCAAGCTATAAGTCAAGAATATCAACTCCTTTCAGAAGTTAAAGATCAAGCAGATATTCAAATTGATACAACCGGTCTCAATGTTCATGGCTTGGCTAGTAGAGTCATCAATATTGTCCAAATTTCTAGTTGCAAGTCTAGCTCTAGTGAATTTAAGCTAATTTTTAATAGCTTTGGTTTTAAAAAAGGACCTCCACCATCAAGCAACTTTGTCTTTGATGTCCGTCATTTACCTAATCCTTATTGGGATAAAAAACTGGCAGTCCAAACTGGTGAAGATGCTGATGTCCAAGAGTTCTTTGGTCTCCACAATGAACCCGCTTTAGAACTTGATCGTATTAAAACCTATTTAAATGGCTGGATTGAAGCCGTAGACAAAACTACTTCACGTCGTTTTGTAACTATCTCTATTGGTTGTACCGGGGGACAACATCGTAGTGTCTATATTGCCGACCAATTAGCTCGCTACTATGCTCATAAAGGTTTTCCGACTCAAGTACATCACTTCTCTTTAGGCGTAACTCATACTTTTAATCAACAAGAAAGAGCAAAAGTTTCAGATTTAGAGTTAGCGACCCGAGAAGTTGAACAATAGTCATTAAATTAATCAGGAGTTAACAAAAGTAATACTGAGTTAGCAAATGCGCTTGTTAACAAAAGTAATTCTAGAGTTATAAAAGTAGCTTTTGTCACATAATTGTCATTATTAAGGAATTAACATGAAAAAGAAGAATTTTTTAACTGCAAGTCTTGTAACCTTTGCCCTAGTTGCTTTAACTTCTTGTAGTAAAAGCTTACCTCCAAGCCCTCTAGTACATAGCGAACAATATCTTTGCGATAACGGACAAAGAGTTAAGTTTGTAAGTGTAATTACTCCTGAAAAACAAAGTAGTGCTGCTATTACTTTCTTACCTCAAGAGCAAGAAGTAGTGTTATATGAACAAGTATCAGCTTCCGGAGCTCTCTATGTAAGTAAAGATGGTAACCTCAGGGTTTTTAACAAGGGTGAACAAATTCTTCTCGAAGGTAATGCTCCAACCTTTACCGCTACTTGTAACTTTGAAAAAATAGTTAACTAAAAATTTCAAAAATAGATAACTAAAAAAAAGAACCTACTCTTAATCGGGTAGGTTCTTTACATTATTTTAAATATCACTAAGAATAATCTAAATTTCGGGTCAGATAAAAATCTCTGTAGCGACAAGATTTCTTCGAAATTTAAGCTATTTCCTCGGTAAGGAAGGCAGGAAGAAAATTTATCTCAAGCCTTAAGCCCCATTATTAATCGAGATTAATAATTACCTGAGGTAAACTCACTAGCACCATTAGTGAATAAGCAAAGGAGAGGAGATGCTACGCTCTAATTATAAAAACTCAGCTTTTTATACTTAAAATAGAGAAGAAATAAAGTTAGTTACTCTATTCCTCTCATTTTAGTTTAACCAAAAATCCTTATCCCCTTAATTTTATCAGGGAATTATTGTCTAAACTGTCGTTAGCAACGACAGTTTAGACACCTCAACTTCCAAATAGTAATTAGATCTTGAATTTTACCTTACTTTTGTTACTTTTTGTCTAATCAATAAAGATAAAATTATCTTTAACAATCATAAATTGTAAGCTAGACAATCTGAAGCTTATTGATATGATCATAGATTTGTAAATTAGAGCGCTTAGAAATTTTCGCTATTTGATAGATTATTGCTCATAAATATAAAAGCTTAGAGAATTGCTTCTCTAAGCTTTAATTATTTATGGCTATATAAATTCTACCTTAGGTATTAATCAACTGGTAGAAATGGAGAAGAAAAATAAATATGATTATGCTAGATAATCTTGTGATCTAATTATCTAACCAATCTTAATGATCTAGTTTTCTTACTTTTATTCTTGTGTTTAGATTTTATTATATCTTTTTGAGATTTTTTAATCTTTTATTTAAATTTTTCTTTTAAATTTTTTACTTTAAATTTTTTTTACTTTACCATGATCTTGAGCTTAATCTCAAGAGTTCAATCCTATTTTACTACTACTTGGGTAGCCTTAGGATAAGAGATTTTAAAGCTATTTTCGTTTAAGGTGCTACTTTTATAATTGGTAAAAGTATAAGTTGCTTTGTTTCCATTAACTTCAACATAGCTAAACTCAGTTAAAGCTCCATTTACCACACAAGCTTGTAAATACTTATACGATGAGCTTAACTGTGGAGCATTTACTTGGTAGCACGAACCTTTTTTACTTACAGCTGCTTGTTGCCAAGCACTTGCGGTATCACTTAATAAGTAGATAAAAGGCATAGGCTGACTTTCATCTAATTTACTTACCGTTACTTGCTCAACAAATGGATCGTAATAGGTAACACTACTCCCTAAAACCGCAACATAGTTTTCGGTTGGCGATACTGTATGGAGATAGAGGTTATTTGGTCTTTGTCCTCGAATTTCTCCCGTTTGTTGATTTAAAACCTTACCTTTAGGATCTGTTGCCGTTAAGCTAAAATTAGCAGTAAAGCCCGTATTGGCTTTTAAATAAGATAAAAGCTCTTGTTTAGCATCTGCTTGTGCCTGTGCAACTAAAGGAGACCAAGCAAAAGCACAAAGAAAAAGTGCAAATAATTTTTTACTCATTATAGAACACCTTAGCTAAGATTAGCATTATTGATTCGCTTGTAAAAACTCAGGTGCGTAACTAGGTAAAGTTGGTGCTTTTTTCACTAATGGACGAGGAGTAATATTCTCTAAACGAGCTTTAATTGCCTCGTATTCAGCTTGATAATTTAATCCTAGTTCCGTACTTGCTTGGTATAAAACTTCTAACGCAGGTTTTGCGTAATAAGAGTCTGCGAAGTTAATTAACACTACATTAGCACGTTTATAAGCAGCTAGAGGATTATTATATTTTAAATAAAAGGCTGCAATTTTGTAATTGGATTCAGCAACTACATCTGCATAGTAATTAAATAATTCTTGAGCAAATGCATGATAAGCAGAATTTGGATAGTAATCTAACAGTGTGCGTAAGTCAGTTAACCCTGCTTGAATATCACTAGTGTCATTATCTGCAGGATTCATATTAAAGAGATTTTGGAAAAACCCACGATTCGCTTGGAATGAAGATAAAGCGTGGATTAATAACATATAATCTCCATATGGAGCATTTGCTTTATTTGGATAAGCTTGGAAATACTTATCAATCTGTGCCGCTGACATATCGTAATTTTTACGTACAAAATCATTATATGCTTGAAGTACGCTTACTTGAGTACGATATTGACCAAACGGGTATTGTAAAGATAATTGCGTTAAAACTTGTTCCGCTGATGTGTTTTTATTTTGTTGTAAATCACTTACAGCTTTCGCATAAAGTGTTTGCTCATTACCAGCTATATAAGTAACAGTTTGCTCTTTATTTGCACAAGCTGTTAAAGCTACAGCTAGAACAATTCCAGAAACTAATTTAAGTTTATTAAAAGCCATGTTATGTGGTTTCCAAAAAATAATATCAGTGTATTCAGATTGTGGATTCTGAAAAAAGGTAAGAAAAACCGTTAATTTTTCTTTTACCGAGAAATCTTAAAAAACTTAGGTCTAAAATAACTTAGACATAAATATAATTATACCATAAGCCCCACGAACTTCTTTAAAGTTATAAGTGTAAAGATAAGAAAAATCAAGAGTTATCCCAAATAAAATCCTCTCTAAAGCTAACTTAGAGAGGATTTTATTTTAGTAACCTTTAATCTTAGTATAAGATAAGCTCTGTTCCAAACGTTTTAATTGATGGGTAAACCCTGTTGGCTCTAAGGTAATAATTCTATATCCTGGAGCTATAGGATCTAGGGTAAATACTTGCTCTTGAGGTTTAAATTGGACACTTGTTGCTGGTACAGACAGTACTTGCACCTGCTCGTACGTTGCCATGAAATCTTGATGAATATGCCCATGAAAAATCGCTCTTAAATTTTTCCAAGGAGCAACTGCATGCCAGAATTCCTCAATTCCCCGAAATCTATGGCTATCAAGCCATGCACAATTGGCAAGGAGAGGATTATGATGCATAACTAAAGCAACATTAACTTGTGGATGTTGGGAGAGATAGTTTTGAATAAATTGGGTTTGCTCTGAAGTAATACTCCCACCCACCCGTTCAGGTTTTTTACTATCAACTAGTAACAAATGCCAATAGTTATTTAGTACTACCGGTAACACTTGCTTATCTGCAACTAATGCAAAAGGTTGGCTAAAGGTTAATTGTTTAAAAAGTTCTAAATGATCATGATTTCCTGGACATAAGTACAAAGGAGTTTCAGGAAAGTATGCTTGCACATGTTGAGTAAAAATTTGGTAAGCTTGTGCTAATTGTGCCTCATTATGCTCTAAATCATGAACTATATCTCCAGAACAAATTATTCCCGCAAATTCGTGTTCTCGACTTGCCTTTTGGGCATCTTGAAGAATTTGGATAAAATAATCTTCTGGAACTATACCTGCAAACTTATCTTGTTTATTTCCAAGAAGATGATGATCGGAAATATGCAGCAGTTTTAATTGTTTGTCAGTTTCCATAATGCACCTATATAGATAATAAAACCTATAGGTAAATTTAAATAACCCCATCCCTTAAGCTTGAATACAAATGGGATAATAAAACAAATACGCTTAAAAAATTGCTTAAGGAATTAAAAAATATCGAGAATACCTATCTAAGGGTAAGCTACTTTGAGGTGCTGCAAAAAGTAGACATCTTTGGCAATCCTGATTTAACTTCAATATATCACAAGAAGCAATAAAGCAAAAAGTAAAAGTTCTAATTTGTGTCAGCAGTCACACTTTTTGCAAAGGAAAAGAGTCAAAGTTTTTTCACTTTGACTCTTAGTTAAAACTATTCCTTTTGATCTTTACCTTTAAGTAACATCGCTGTATTTGCGTGTTGTTCTATAGCTAATTGTACTTGACGATAATCACGTCGGTGTTGATCAGAAGGTCCATGTTTAAATAATAACTGTACATGCTCTTGGGTAACATACCCTTTGTGCTTTTCAATATTGTAAACCGAGTATTGTGGTAGTTGCCCCATTTCTCGCATTAAATCATCACGATAATTTTTCGCAAGAATTGAAGCTACCGAAATCTCACGTACCAAAATATCCCCTTTAACTACTGACATTTGGGTAATGCCATTAAGATTAGGAATAATTTGGTTTCCATCAATTAAAACGACAACATTATTGAGAATTTGATCATACCTAAAGCCATAGGCTTCACATCTTTGCTCTAATTGTTTTAGCACTTGACGTACAGCTCTTGACATGGCAGCTAATGAAGCGTGGAGAATATTCTTTTCTTGAATTTCATCCACATCTCCTTCTTCAATGGCGAACATAATGCTTCCCTTAGCTCCCTGCTCAAGGAAGTTTTGATATAGGGTTGCACGTCTGCGTTCAGATAAACGTTTTGAATCTTGAGCTTTTGCAAGATAAGAAAGCATATCTTTTGAGCAAGATACATCTAACTGTAGCTGTAACGCTCGATAGAAAGCATTTGGTGGTGGTTGTAACTTACCTTTTACATTTAAATCCCAACCAAAAACTGACTCACTTCCTTCGTTAGCAAAAGCTTTATTTACTAACAAACCATGTTTTTGTTGCGTGGTTAAATCACCTACCTCTTTAAACTCACGCCCTAGAAGATCTTGTGAATAACGTTGTTGAAGTAATACTGCATTTGCCACTCTTTTGGCAGATGGGACATCTCTTACCTCTTCAATCACATCATAGTCAACAAAGCCGATTAGAGCTGCGGCTGCTACGACCGGACCGAACATACAGCCTCGACCAGCTTCATCTACTCCTATTAGAATTAGACCTCGTTGTTCTTTCGTGTATGCGGTTAAGCCGTCTTCTTCATTTGATTTTGCGAATGCTTTATCGACTTTCCCTTGTTCTTGAGATAACTTAGCTATAGAAGATAACTCATCCTGAGCAGCTTCTGCAAAATCTCTGGTAATTAGCCTGTGTAGCTCTGCTTGGTATTTAGATTGATCTCTTTCTTCAATCATAAACTTACTTTGTGACGCCTTTCTTGATTTTTCTAATAATTTGGGATTAATCTTTACGTTACGAGAAATCATCATAATAAGTTATAACTGGCTCTTATAACAATTTATGTTTGATCTCAAAACCTTAACTTATCTTTTTGCTGCTTGAATTAAATTAACCTCTCTGGAGCAACAAACTTTTAGCTAAATTCTACTTTTATTAGTTATTGAAGTTAGTTATTAATTTAGTTATTGCTTTAGTTATTGACATTTAATTCAAGGGCAAGCTGACTTATTATACCTAAAATGAAACAAGTATGCACTAAGTATACTTTGTCTACTTTACCCTACCTAATTTAACCCTATCTTTTTTACCCTAAGCTAATTTACTCTTGTTAATCTAGACCTTTAAAGCTAGATCTAAGTAGTTTTTTATCTTTATGTTTAACTTATGCTTTGACTTAATGTTTGAATTTAATGTTTTAATTTTAAATCTGTTCTTATTCGATAGTTGATAATTAGATAGTTAATGTAATAAATAGTGGGATTAGTTTAATACTTAGGCTAGACTCAACATTATCTAAGCAATTACTTAATTACTTATTAGATTAATAAATCTCAAAATTAAGTTTTTGAAATACACTCTAAGCGTTCTAATCTTCTACAAGATTAAAACTTAGGTCACACAAAAGTTTTTCGGTTCTATGATAATGAAATCATATAAATAAAGCTAAATTCCTAGCTAATAATGCTTAACTACTATCTAAAAATTTGCCCCCTGGCGTTCTCAACCTTAGCTTAAATTTTTGTTTTTAATTTTTTACTTTTTAAATTTTAATTTTGCAGCTAAAGTTAAGAGAGATTTTTTAGGGGAAACACAAGGAATTCTTGTCTAAAAAACCTGTAACTTAGAACATCTCAATTGAGCTAACTTGCAAAGGAAAATATAAAAAAATTTTTTAAATATTTAAATAAACCAAAGCTAAACATCACTTTGCTTGTTACTAGAGTTAAGTTAACTTTTCTTGTTAAATAACCGTCTCATATCAAGAGTAATCCTAATTTACTTCTTTCATTTTGAACAAAAAATAATTATATTGCAAATAATCATCAAAAAATAACAAAAAACT
>NZ_NRJF01000081.1 GCF_003585965.1 Psittacicella gerlachiana
AAATGTAAATAAGGTCCCATTGGGACCTTATTTACATTTAAACTTTAAAATTTATTATTGAGTAATTAAAAATTATAATTAAAGCCTAAGTTAATAGTTAAAGTATAGTAACTAGGTTGCTTTTTTGTACCGTAAATATAGGTTGCTTGAAGGGTTGAAGTAACATTACCTATATCAAAACCAAGGGCAAGAGAATTATACGGAGTAAGAATATTATTTTTTATTTTATAAAATTGTTGAGCAAATTCAGAATTAGTTCTTTGCGTTTCCGAAGAGAAGGTTTGATCTAAACCGCCTGCAAAGCGGACAAAGACTACATGATAAAAATAATAACGAGCAAAAGCACCAAAACGAATTGAACTCTTTTCGACTTTCCCTTGATAGTAGGTAGTAGTATCAGTTACTACTGTATCTTCATAATCAGAGTTTAAATAAGAGTAAGAGAATTCCGCTCCAAGGGTAAAATTGCCAAGATTATTTCTTTTAACAAAATCTGAATTTAAATTTGTGTAGTAGCGTCCAAAGTCAAATGACACGCCATAAACTGCATTTTTACTTGAAGTAAAAGCATCAGTAAATTTTGCACCAATACCACGAGAAACTTTATCGGAAGTCATGCCATAAAAAGTTGTCCCGTGAATCTGCCAACGTTCAAATTCATAAGCTTTAGTTGGTAAGCTAAAAAGTAACAGAGAGGGGGTTAATAAAGAGAGTAATTTTTTTAGCATTAGTTTTTTATTGATAGTGGTTTAAGTTATAGTTGGTTGCCAATATTATTATACCGAAAATAAAGAAAAAAGTCTTAGCCAGAACTAAGACCTAAAAAGGATTATTAATAATAATCTAAATAATTTGTTGTTTGATTTGCTTCCTGATCATCTTCATCATTTGCTTGTTTATCTTTATTAGCACGATCGACAATTTCTTGATCTAGATCTTGGTCGGTTAAAGTTAATAAACGAGCAATATAGTTACGGTAGTTAAGTTCTAATTCTTCTGCCGAGCTAGCCTCTACCCCTTCTTCTAACAGATGTCCATCTTCAATATTATAAACTAAGCCTGAGATGGTTAATTCTTGTCCACGTGCCCATGCGTCTTGGACAATAGAGCTACGCCCAAGATTCCAAATTTGTTCAGCAACATTAAGACGAGTTAATACTTCTAAACGATGTTTAGGGGTTAATGAGTTTAATAAAGTTTGATGACGGGTGTATAAGTCTTGTACGTGCATTAACCAGTTAGAAATTAAACCGCGAGTGGTATTTTCAGCTCCGGCTTTAATCCCTCCGCAGTTGCTATGACCGCAGACAACTATATCCTTTACTTTTAAAGCTTCTACTGCATATTGGACTACAGACATACAGTTTAAGTCTGTATGAATTACCATGTTCGCAATATTACGATGCACAAAAAGTTGCCCTGGATGGTTTCCGGTTAAGGTTTCAGCTGGTACACGTGAGTCAGAACAACCTATCCATAAAGTATCTGGAGTTTGTTGTTCGGCCATATCCGTAAAATAAGTAGGGTTGTACTTTAAACGTTTTCTAGCCCATCGCTGATTATTACGGATCATTTCTGAGACTTTTTTATCCATAAGGTATGAACTCCAAGTTACTTCTATTTAGTTGTTAAATTATCTTTTACAACGAGGTTATTATACTCAAAGTATAGCTATAAAAAAAGACCCACTTAAGTTATGGGTCTTTATTTTATTAAAAAAGAATTGTTTTAAATTGTAAATTATTTTTGTGCATTAATAGCTTGTACTGCAGTTAAGCAAATAGTGTACACTATATCTTCAACAAGAGCACCACGGCTTAAATCATTTACCGGTTTACGCATCCCTTGTAACATAGGACCAATAGATACTACATCTGCTGAACGTTGTACTGCTTTGTATAATGGGTTACCACAGCTTAAATCAGGGAACACAAATACATTTGCTTTACCAGCTACTGGTGATTCTGGAGCTTTAAGTGCTGCCACAGAAGGTTCAACGGCAGCGTCGTATTGTAACGGACCATCTACAGCAAGATCAGGACGTTTTTCACGTACTAAAGCTGTAGCTTCTTTTACTAAATCAACATCAGGACCTGAGCCAGAGTTAATTGTAGAGTAAGAAATCATTGCTACACGTGGGTCTAAACCAAAAGCTTTAGCGTTATCTGCAGATTGAATTGCAATATCAGCTAATTGGGTTGCTGTTGGATTAGGGTTTACCGCACAGTCACCATATACATATACATCTTCAGGCATTAACATGAAAAATACTGAAGAGATAATTGAAGCTCCAGGAGCTGTTTTAATAATTTGCATTGGTGGACGAATAGTATTAGCTGTAGTGTGAACAGCTCCAGATACTAGACCATCCGCTTCGTTAGCTTCTAACATCATAGTTCCTAGAACTACGTTGTCTTCTAATTGTTGTTTTGCTAACTCTTCAGTCATGCCTTTAGCTTTACGTAATTCCACAAGACGATCAACATATTTATCACGAACCGTAGTTGGATCAATAGTTTTTAATTCAGGTGGTAATGATAAGCCTAATTTGTCAGCTTGCGCACGTACAGCTTCACGTGAAGCTAGTAAAATACATTCAGCAATTTTACGCTCAGTACAAATAATGGCAGCACGAACAGTACGTGGTTCGTCTCCTTCTGGTAAAACAATACGTTGTGGATTTGACGCCGCTAATCCGGTTAATGAAGAACGGAAACGAGCTGGAGAAGTGCGAGGTAAAGCACGTTTAGCTTTATTTAATTCTAATAAGCTATTATCTACGATTTCGTAGTCTAAACCTTCTTTGTTAACTGCTAATAAAGGAAGGTTTTTAATTTTCCAATCTTCTTTTAAGTAGTTAGCTAAGTTAGAAGTTACTACTGTACCTAAGAGGCGATCAGTATTTTTACCATTGAGGCTAGATTCAACAAATGCACCTAATTGTGCACTTAAAGCGTTATAAGTTGTAGCTAAGCTCTTTTCTACTACCACAATATCAGCATCTAAAGTAGTTGCTACTGTGTAGTTAAAGTTTGTGCCTAGAAGGTAATGTAATTCACCTACAACTAAAAGTACATCCGTATCAGCTGCAAAAGAGTCTTGTAAAGCTACAAGGCTTTCAAATAAAGGATCTGTGTCATTAGCTGCAGTTTTTTCTACTGCTTGTTGTAAGCTAAATGCACTTTTTACTTCTAAGCCAGCTTCTACTAATGGATCGTTTTCTACTTTAAATACACGTAGTACTGCTACTTTTTGTCCACGATCTTGATGTTTTTTAGCAACAAATTGTACTAATGAATCTACTTGTGCTTCTTTATTAGTTGGCGCAAATAGTACTGTTCTTAATGACATTTTTTTAACCGTTTTTGTAGATAAGAAATATAGTATGTTAGAGTTTATTTCTTGTAATGATTATATTCTGTTAGTTTAATCCTTACTGACTAGAGTTTCCTTGCTTAACTCTAGTCAGTATTTGTATGGACTTAGAAAAAACTCTATTTATCCCCCGAAGTAGACCTAGCTACCTCAAAAAATAGCTCAGGCCTAAAGCAAAACTTTAGGCGTGAGCACTTTTAAATAAATGAATTATTTGCTTGTAAGAGCAAAAGCATCTTGTGCAATTAGTAATTCTTCATTTGTAGGAATTACCATTAACACTGGAGTGTTTTCTTTAGAAATAATACCTTCTTTACCAAATTTAGTATCGTTATTACGTTGTTCATCAATTTGGTAACCTAATAGACGTAATTTATCAACTACTAATTTACGTACGTGTGGTGCGTTTTCACCAATACCACCTGTGAAAGTAATAGCGTCAATATAATCTACATCTAAAATCGCTAGGTAAGCACCAATGTATTTTGCAATACGGTGAGCTGCTACATCTAAAGCTAATTTGGCACGTTTGTCTGTGTAGTAGTTATCTTCAGAGTAACGACAGTCTGAAGAAACACCTGTAATACCTAAAAGACCTGATTGTTTATTTACTAAATTATCAAACTGATCTACAGTTAGGTTTAATTTATTGAAGAGGTATTTAACCATACCTGGGTCGATATCACCTGAACGTGTACCCATTACTAGACCTTCAGTAGGAGTAAAGCCCATTGAAGTTTCTACTGATTCACCATTACGCACCGCACAAATAGATGCACCGTTACCTAAGTGACAGTTAATTAAATTAACTTCATTTTCAGGTTTGCCAATCATTTTAGCAAGAGTTTGAGTGATGTATTTGTGAGAAGTACCGTGCATACCATAACGACGTACACCATGTTGCTCATATAAATCATATGGTAAAGCGTATAAGTAAGCTTCTTCAGGTAAGGTTGAGTGGAATGCTGTATCAAATACCGCTACTTGTTTGTCAGCTAAATGAGGGAATAACTCAGTTGCTACTTTAATACCTAATAAAGCTGCAGGGTTGTGTAAAGGTGCATATTCTGCAGCTGTTTCAATGTTTGCAATTACATCATCATTGATTACAACTGAAGAAGTTAATTTTTCACCACCATGTACTACACGGTGACCGATAGCAACTAAAGCTTGTGATAATTCAGGTTTAGCTTTTAATAAGTTCTCAACTACAAAGTTTAATGCTTCAGCATGACCAGCGCCTGCACCTAAATCTTGCTCACCTTTTTGACCATCAAGTTTCCATTTAATGCGAGCTTCTGGTAAACCTAAAGCTTCAGCAAGACCTGATAAGAAAACTTCACCATTTTCAGGGTTCATGATAGCAAATTTAATAGAAGATGAACCGCTATTTAGGATTAAAACTAAGTTTTTCATTAATATACCTTTGTTTGAGGATCGATTGATAAATTTTTTTGCAAAATAATTTAATGCGTTAGGGGCTAACTTACATTAGGGGGTAATAGAGGCTTTAAGGAAGAATTAAAGGTCTACATCCTAACGCAGATTTTTTTGTATTTTATCATATTTTTATTTTTAACGTGCTGTTTTCATTTTGATAAGAGCTTTTTATAGCAAGCAAAGTGCGAATTATTAACAATAAAATATTAAGCAGAGCCGAGGCTCTGCTTAAGGTAGTTATTTTTTATAAACTTTTAGTTTTTGTCCAATATAAACAGTATTAGTTTTTAAATTATTTAATTGTTTAATTTGGGTTATAGTCATAGAGAATTTTTTCGCAATTCCACTTAAAGTATCACCACGAACTACAGTGTAGGTAATAGTACTTGGAGTTTTGCTAGTACTCTCAGTGCTAGAATGAGATTTAGTAGTGGTACTTGTCGTAGGTTTAGAAGTCGGATCTTTATTCTCACTAGTAGTGACTTTTTGCTTCACCACTACAATTTGTGGAATTTTTAATACTTGACCGGCTCTTATACGATCTGGATGTACATTATTAAAGCTTGCGAGATCAGAAATTTCAAGATCATAGCGTTTAGCAATTAAAGTAATGTTTTCTCCTGCTTTTACGCGATAAGTTTCTCCTGAGTCAACCATTTTGGTTACTGATTCATAAGAATCATCATCGTCAGCAACGGTAGTTGTACGTGGAATATTTAGTTTCATGCCGACATGAATAGGTTTGTTTTTATCCACATTAGGGTTAGCTTTTAATAAATCATTTAAGGTTAATTTATTATTATAGGCAATTTTATTTAGGCTATCCCCTGCTTTTACTACATAGGTTGAGGTCTGACTATAGTCAATGTTAGAGGCAATTTCAGGAAGAGCAGCTGATTGCACTACTGGAACTTTAATTTTTTGTCCTACATAAATATTGTCGGTTTTAAAGTTATTAAGTTCGACCAGTTGCTTATAAGAAACCCCAAATTTATCAGCTAAACGATAAAGAGTATCTCCTTTAACTACCGTATAAGTAGTTTCTCCAACAATTTGGGTTGGGGCATTAGTGTTAGATTTAGCCGTAGCTAGAGTCTGTGAAGAAACTCTATCTTCCCTCATAGTTACTTGCGGGATTTGATTATGAGCAATATACATGCTCAGATTTGCATTTCTAAAATTAACTAGACCTGTATAGATAGCTTTAGCTACGTCAGTGCGGTAAGTTGCAGTACGCAAACGTACTTCTTCAACACGATTAGATAAAAATCCCGTTTCAATTAAAATTGAAGGAATATCTGGACTACGTAACACTCCTAAAGAAGCATATTGTGGCGTACGTTTATGGAGGTTAGTAATTTTTGCCATTTGCGTGAGAATACTATTTGCAAGCAAGGTTGAGGTTTGTTGCTGTTGGGTAAAAGATAAATCTATTACATCACGAGCTACTTTCTGGTTAGTAGTTGATAAGATTTCTCCTGTACCCCCAAGTAACGAGCTTTGCTGTTCTTGACGTTCAAGAAGACGACCGGTTTCGGTTGTTGCACGAGTAGTTGAAAGTACCCAAACCGATGCCCCTAAAGCATTGACATTTGGTGAAGCATCAGCATGCACTGAAATCAATAAATCAGCTTTTAAGTTACGAGCAATAGTCGAACGGTTTTGTACGGGAATATATACATCCTTGTCTCTTACCATTTTTGGCGTAAAAGCTGGATCTGATTCTAAGAGGCGATATAAACGTCTTGCAATGTCTAAAGTTACATTTTTTTCGTATAACTTATAGATACGACCTATGGTTCCTGGGTCCTTACCTCCGTGTCCAGCATCTATGGCTACGACAATGGGAGGAATATTTACTTGAGCATCATAGTTTACGACTAGTTTCCAAGCTTTACCATCAGGAATGATCTGAGCATTAGTAGTGTTATTGAGGTGAAAGTTGATGGTTAAGGTTTTTCCTTGGGTTTTATAATCGATACGATTAAAAACTGAGTTACCCACTCGATAAGGATAACGGATATCAGGTGCTAAGGCATCATTGGTAAAGATAACTTGAAGAATTTTATTCTTATTATCAATTTTTAGTTGTGGGGTTCTACTTGTACCACTATAAGAAATTAACCAAGCTTCTTGGTCATGAGTTTTGGCTATATTTTGAATTTTACTGATAAGAGCCGCTGAAGCTTGCGGACTAAAAGTAAGTAAAAAAGATACGGTAAAAAGTAAAGGTAAAAGTAAGAGTCTAGTCATAATCGAGAGTTTGATAAACCTCACGGTTAAAACAAAAGTTTATTAAG
>NZ_NRJF01000082.1 GCF_003585965.1 Psittacicella gerlachiana
GGACCTTATTTACATTTAATTTATTATTAGCTTTTTGTAGTTTAGAACTAAACTTTTAAGAGCTATTACTAGCCTAAAACTTAACCTTTACTAGCTTCAAGCTCACGTTTTTTCATAATGCCAATATAAATACGTGGTAAAGCAATAAATAAGAAATTAATTGCTTGATGTAGAGCTTGAGTTTGATTGTCATAAGCTTGGTCAGAGAAGCTTTCATTTGCACTTTCATCAGCCCCATCAGACACTTCTTTAAATACAAGTAAAGATTTTCCAAACGCCTTAGCTACTTGAGCTATAGCTGCACATTCCATGTCAAAGCAAAGTAACTCACTCGTACTACCAGTTTTTTCTTGAGCTTCACGTACCCCCTCTAAGATCGTATTCTTAAGAGCAGTATTGTTAATAAACATGTCAGTAGTAATTACCCTGCCATAACCAACAAAACGGCTATAACGTTGATAATCTTGAATTAAAGCTTTGGTAAATTTTCCAGGCATTGGATAAAATGCTTCTTCTTTTGGTACTTGACCAAAAAGATAATCAAAACCACGGACATCCACATCCCCATAACTTACTGAATCAGCAACGTAAATGGTATTAGGTTTAGCCGGACCTATAGCTCCTGCAAAACCGTAGTTTATAATCATATCTACTTTAAATTGAGAACATACTAAAGTGGTAGCCATAGCAGCATTTACTTTACCTATTCCCATAATTGCTACTAAGCAATCAACTTCAACATTATACTCTTCACGTACGGTTGTCGGTAATTTAATCGTTAAAAATCTTGTTTTACCAATACGTTCAGCATTATTGAGAACATCTTGTAATGCTTCTTCAATATCTAAAAATTCTTTTCTTTCAACCTTAGCTTCTAACTCTTCAAGAAGACGGTTATCTTGACGTAATAGATTACGTACCTCTTCTTCCATAGCAACTAAAAAGGCTAAATGATATCTTTTATCTTTAATACTCATAATGAGTTATTCCAAATATTCCTGTTAAAAAATTAACATTCAATTGCTATAAAAAACCTTG
>NZ_NRJF01000083.1 GCF_003585965.1 Psittacicella gerlachiana
AATGTATAATATATCGTAAATAAGTCTATTCTAACAACTATACTTGCTTCACTTTATAGTGATTTTAGGCACAACCTTCTAGTAAAAAAACACCTTAAGGAATTTTATTCATGAACTCTAATACGGATATAACATTAGTCACAGCATTCTATGATTTAGGTCGAGCTAATTGGAAAGGATTTGAAAGAGATAATAATTACTACTTTAATTTATTTAAAAAATTAGCTAATCTTGAAAATCATATGATAGTATTTGTAGCAAATGAACAAGATCGAGATAGAGTTCTGCAAATAAGAAATAACAAAAGTACTGACGTTGTGATTTATGATCTACTAAACGAACAAAAAGACTTAGTTACTAAAATCCAAAATATTTTAGATAGTGAGAAATTCAGAGAAAATATTCCTAAATATCTTTTAGAAGGGAAAAATCCAGAATATTGGTGTGCTGAGTATGACTTAGTAAACCTATATAAAACATACTTTGTAAATACTGCGATAGATAAAAGGTTACATAAAAGCGATTTAATTGCTTGGATTGATTTTGGATATGTCCGTGATGATAATTTTCTAGACGGAATTAATAAATGGCAATATGACTTTGATAAAGATAAAGTAAATCTATTCTCAGTAATCAAGAAAAAATATGTTCCTCCATTTGAAACAGAAGAGCAAGTACTAAAATACTTATTTGAAAATCATGTTTATGTTATAGGTATGTGTATAGTATCCACTCCTGATAAATGGAAAGAATTTTGGACACTTCTACAAGAAACAGTTAATTATCTTATTTCCAAGAATATATTTGATGATGATCAAGGTTTATATATGTTCTGTCTATATAAGCGTCCTGACTTATTTAAAGTTAACTATGTTGGAAAAAGATGGGCTATAGAGAATATTGTACAAAAGTATTGTCAAAACACTCCTGGATTTAAAATTCGTAAATTTTTACGCTCTCTACTTAGAATAAAGTACTAATATTATTTACAGTTTACAAATGACAAATTTACAACCACATAAACTTCTCGTATCTGGAACAGCAAATTACTTTCCACATATAGCAGTTTTAATAAAATCTTATGTAGCATTTCACCGTCATCCAACAATCTTTATTATTACTCATAATATCAAAGATCCAAATGACGTTGCTATTAAAGAGTTAAAAGAAGAATTTGCTAATTATCAAAATCTTGAAATTCAACTTCATTATATAGACCCTAAACTTTTTGTATCTTGGGGAGTTGACGAAGAAACAGCAAAACATCCTCATATGTTACGTCTTGCTCTTCCTACATTACCTTATGATGGAAAGGTTCTTTATGTCGATGTTGATACTTTATTTACAAATAATCTAGATGAGTTATTTACTCGAGCTGATGATTTTCTACAAGGAAAATCCATAGCTTGTTGCCCTGATGTTCAGGATATATTTGACAAATTTCAAAGAAAGAGTCCTTATCAAACTGATATCCTACCTCCAAAATTTTATGAATTGCCTTTTGGAACTAAAGGTAATGTATATTTCAATTCAGGAGTAATGCTTATTGATTTAGAAAAAATCAGACAAAGTCCTGATGTGAATAAAAATCTATGGCAATACTATATGCCTAGCATATTTGAAAATGGCAAGTTTACTAATTTAGATCAAACATTTTTAAATATAGTTCACTTTTATGATAAATCTTTAATCTCAAATAAGTATAATTTCTTTGCCTTTTTCTTAACCCAAACTCGATTCTTTATAGATTTTGATAAATGGACAAACTACGAAAAAGCCTTAGCAGAAGGTAAAGTAGAACCTCCTCTTTATCCATCTATAATTCACTTTTTAACTATTAGTCCTTATAAAGCTTGGGATAGCCCACTAGTAGATTTCCAAGACTTATATAATTTCTATAAAAATCAAACTGTATCTGAAATTATTACAAAAAATGTCGAGTATTATTTTAAAATGATGATTAATTATTATAATCATTATAGATATACTCCAGGATTAATAGACTTTGGTAATTATGATAAGTTTGTTAATGACTTAACAATCGAAAAAGTTTCTAAATCAGTAGGATTATTTAGTAAACCTTGGTCGGTTTCTCCTATATTTTTACTTACCTTTTTATATAGAGCTAGAGGCTTGAGAAAATTTAGACATAAAGGAAAAGCTGGATATGATATTCGTATGCAGTCTGAAATAGAGCATAGTAAAAATAACTTTATTCCTATAAAAGATTTAGCTGAAAAATAATATCTATAAAAAAAAGGAGGAACTTTAATTTCCTCCTTTTAAATTATTATACAAATACTTAGTGTGTTATACCGTGTCAAAGATAACAAATATAACTACTTTATTTCCAGATTTTGTAAAAAAAGACCTCGAAAGCTTTTTACAATATATAAAACTAGAAAAATCCTATTCAAACAATACCTTATTAGCTTATCGTAATAACCTCTTACAAGCACTAAATGCCATCTACCAAGTACTCACCAAGGAAGAACAAAAACAGGCTCCTGATGAACTTATGGATCTTTCAGCAATTCTTGGTAAACGTAAAGCTAAGAAATCCACTATTCCTGAATTAACTGCAGAAACAGATCAGCCTAAAGCTCAGAGTTCAGAATCTTTACCTTTAACCTCATTTACTTGGGAGTCGTGCCAAGTAGAAATTATTAAACAGGCGATCTCTGCTGAACTTCATCCTCAAAAAAGTGCTTCAAGTAGAAATCAATTTCTCTCTGCTTTGAGAAGTTTTTTTCAATGGCTACTAATTAATGACAAGGTTAAAGCTAATTACCCTAAATTAGTAAAAAACCTCAAAGTCGAAAAAAACTTACCAGTGGTAATTGAAAAATCTACTATGGAACAAATTCTTGAAACCGTAATTATAAGAAATTTCTTAGAGTTACGAGATCAAGTAATCTTTGAAATGATGTTCAATACTGGAGTACGACTTTCTGAAGTTTGTAATTTAAATTTACAAGATTTAGATTTTAGTAAAAACCAAATTCAAATTCTTGGTAAAGGTAATGTTTATCGTCATATTCCTCTCTCCATAGGTTTAAAGCAACTCATAGCTCTTTATTTGGTACTAAGAGAAAGAGAGATTTTAGATAAATTAGATGAAAGTCAACTTGCGGAATTAAATATAGATCCAACTTTAAATCTAAATCTTAATATAAATGATGCAGGACAAGTTTATCACTATGCGACAAATATACTTGCGAATGCGAATCGATACACCAATACCCAAAGTGCAAACTCTGTAGGAAAGGGCAGAAAACGAGCTTCTGCTGCTAGTCAAATGTTATCTGCTCATTTACATGAAGCTCCAATTAAAGATCTTGGTCTTAGTAAACAAGAACAGCAAGCTATAGAATTGAGTAATGCAGAAGCTGGAATTATGTCTCTTGCAGACTTAAAAGCTCTACAAAAGAAAAAGGCGAATCCTTTAAAAACAAATACGGATATAAACAATTCTATTTCGGCTGAAGTAAGTCAAAATAGTATGCAAAATCATACTAATTTACTAAACTCGGCAGGCTATGAGTTACAACTAGAAGAACAAAGCAAAGAACACCTAAAACACAGGTTTCATCCTCTTCATGCTTTATTCCTCTCTACTCACTTAAAAAGAATTACGGCAAGAGCTATTCAATATCGCTTAGACCAAAGAGTTTTAAAGTCGGGTGTAAAACGCAAACTATCTCCTCATAAATTAAGACATAGCTTTGCAACCCAATTCCTAAAAAACTCTTCTAACTTACGTGCAGTACAAGAAATACTGGGACATAAAAATCTCGTTACTACGCAAATTTATACCCATTTAGATCTTGAACACTTAATTCAGGTTTATAATCAAGCTCATCCTCAGCAAATCAAACACCAAGAAGAATTACTTGCGAGAAAAGAACAAGAGCAAAAAATCAAAGCTTGGCATAAACAACAGGGCAGAAAAACAAAAGCTAATCAACAAGAAAAGTTAATTGCCCAAATTAAGGCTAAAAAAGATCAATAAAAACCTTTTACTATTTAAAATTTTTGCTTAAATTAGCTTTATTTGATCTTTTCTTGTATCCCGCTGATCAGTTTTCTTTAAAAATTTGGTCAAATGACTTATTTTTATCATAAATATTGTTTTCTTGCCAATCTATCGTTATATAATAAGAAAGTAATGAATCAGCTCATCAAGTAAATTACTTGATTGAAGCAAATTTTTGATAATCTTTAAGGTAACAAGCATGTCTAACATTCAAGCAACAGTATTCCATTTAGGTTTAAATAAAGAAGTTTTAGAAGGTGCAAAAATTGCGTTAATCCCTGGTGATCCAGGTCGTGTTGCGAAAATGGCTTCATATTTAGATAATCCAAAACCATTAGCAAGCAACCGTGAATATAATTCATACTTAGCTTACATTAACGATGTACCAGTAGTGGTATGTTCTACAGGTATTGGAGGTCCTTCAACTTCTATTGCTGTAGAAGAACTTGCACAACTTGGAATTGATACTTTTATTCGTGTGGGAACTACGGGAGCAATTCAAGAAGACATCAATATTGGAGATGTTATTATTGCTTCAGGATGTGTACGTTTAGATGGGGCTTCATATCATTTTGCTCCAGAGCCTTTCCCAGCTGTAGCTAACTATGATGTTTTACATGCTCTTGTTGAAGGTGCAAAAGCAGCAAATTTAACTTATCACGTAGGTATTACCGCTTCTTCTGATACTTTCTATCCTGGTCAAGAACGTTATGATACTTTCCGTCAAGATGTACCAAAACATATGCAAGGAAAAATGGCTCTATGGAAACAACTGCATGTGTTAAATTTTGAAATGGAAGGAGCTACCCTTTATACCCAAACTGCAAGTCAAGGTTTACGTGCAGGGATGGTAGCAGGAGTGATTGTTAATCGTACTAAAAATGAAACTCCTGACGAAAAACAAGCGAAAATTGTTGAAGATAACGGAATTAAAGCTGCAGTAGAAGCATTAAAATTACTTATTAAATAATCTTAAAGTAAATTAAAAATTACTTATGATTTTAAGCTAAATCAGAAATTACTTTTCGATTAAGCTTAATCTTCATTAAAAAAATAAATTTAAAGGTCCCTCAGTAAGGGACCTTTTACATTATCTAATTAATTTTCTATTATTTAGCAGGATTAATTACTTCCGTACCGTACATGTATTTACGTAATACTTCTGGAACTACAATTGAGCCATCTGCTTGTTGATAGTTCTCTAATACTGCAACTAAAGTACGTGAAATTGCAAGACCAGAACCATTTAAAGTATGCACTAATTCAGGTTTCTTGCTTCCTTCACGACGGAAACGAGCTTTCATACGACGAGCTTGGAAATCACCCATGTTTGAACATGAAGAAATTTCACGATAAGTATTTTGTGCAGGTAACCAAACTTCTAAATCGTAAGTTTTCATTGAACTAAAGCCAGTGTCACCGGTACATAAGATAATACGACGATAAGGTAAACCTAATTTTTCTAAAATAGATTCTGCTTGAGCAGTTAATTTTTCTAATTGCTCCATAGAATCTTCAGGTTTAGTAATATGTACTAATTCTACTTTTTCAAATTGGTGCAGACGAATACAACCACGAGTATCACGACCATAGCTACCAGCTTCTGAACGGAAACATGGAGTATGTGAGCAGTAACGATGTGGTAAAGTTTTCTCTTCAAGAATTTGATCTGCAACTAAGTTGGTTACCGGAACTTCCGCTGTTGGAATTAAGTAATAAGTTTTTTCGCCTTGATCATCAATAGGTTTAATTTGGAACAGATCTTCAGCAAATTTTGGTAATTGTCCAGTACCAAATAAAGCATCTTGGTTTACAAGATATGGAACATATACTTCTTGATAACCAGCTTTATAATGCTCTTCAAGCATAAATTGAATTAAAGCACGGTGTAAACGAGCGATTTCACTTTTAAAAACGACAAAACGAGAACCAGTTAAACGTGCTGCTGATTTAAAATCAATTCCTTCAGTTAACTCACCTAAATCTACATGGTCTTTAACTTCAAAATCAAAAGTACGTGGAGTTCCCCAACGCTTGATTTCTACATTATCATTTTCATCTTTACCAACAGGAACTTCATCTGCTTGTAGGTTAGGTAATCTTGAAGCTATATCAAATAATTGCTGTTGTACTTCTGCTAGTTTTGCTTTGTCAGCATCAAGATTTTTTGCAAGTTCGTTCGACTGAGCAATTAAGTCATCAGCATTTTGTCCTTGAGAACGTAAACGACCAACTTGAGCTGCTAATTCATTGCGTTTAGCTTGCGTAGTTTCAGTTGAAGTTTGTAACTCAGCTCTTTGTGCTTCTAGAGATTTCACTAAAGCAACATCTAAGTCAAGATTACGTTTTAATTTTAATTGACGCGCAACTTCTTCAGTTTGCGTACGTAGTAAAACTGGATCTAACATGAGTTGGTAATCCTAAAAAATTAGTGATAAAAAAAGTTAAATGTTTAACCTGAAGAGGCTTTTTTACAGTTTATATTATAAATTAAAGGCAAAAGAAGTTAAAAATTTTTTTCAAAAAAAGCCTTTAGAAGTTATTCTAAAGACTAGTTTAAATCATAAAATTTATCTGAAATTCTAGTGTAAGTTACGCACTTTAATTTCACTTTGTTCGTTAATGCCTAACTGACGCTTATGTAAAGTACGTTTAGTACGATCTATAACTTCACCAGCTAGTTGTCCACAAGCAGCATCTATATCATCGCCTCGAGTTTTACGTACAGTTACTACCATTTTATATTGTTCAGTAAGAACTTTTTGGAAGCGATCAATACGTGAATTAGAGGAACGACCGTAAGGAGCACCTGGGAATGGATTCCATGGAATTAAGTTGATTTTACATGGAGTATTTTTTAATACTTTAGCTAATTCATGAGCGTGATCCGTAGAATCATTTACATGATCTAACATTACATATTCAATGGTTACTTTACCACGGTTTGCTGGAGCTTTTTCAATAAAACGTCTTACAGCTGCTAAAAAAGTAGCAATATTATACTTTTTATTAATCGGAACTATTTCATCACGTAATTTGTCATTAGGAGCATGTAAGGAAATTGCTAGAGCACAGTCAATTTTTCCAGCAATAATATCTAAAGCAGGCACTACTCCTGAAGTTGAAATAGTTACACGACGCTTAGATAAGCCATAACCTAAATCATCTAACATAATACGAAGAGCCGGTAACACATTATTAACATTTAATAAAGGTTCACCCATCCCCATCATTACCACATTAGTGATTGGACGCTCTCCATAGCCTCCGATTTCTTTAATTCTTTGAGTCGCACGCCATACTTGCCCAATGATTTCCGCAACGGTTAAGTTTTTATTAAAACCTTGTTGAGCTGTAGAACAGAAAGTACATTGTAAGGCACAACCTACTTGTGAAGAGACACAAAGAGTTCCACGATCAGTCTCAGGAATAAATACAGATTCGATTTGTTGATCCCCAACTTGCATCGCCCACTTAATAGTGCCATCACTAGAAATTTGTTCTTCAGAAATTTGCGGAGCTTCAATTTCGCAATTTTCTTGCAGGAACTGACGCATATCTTTAGAGATATTAGTCATAGCTTCAAAATCAGCAACGCCATGTTGATAAATCCATTTCATCAGTTGTTGAGCACGAAATGGTTTATGCCCTTGGCTTTGTAAATATTCTTTAAGACCTTGCTGATCAAAATTTAAAAGATTTACTTTACTCATTGATAGTTAAAAAGGTAAATAAAATGAATTTGTTGTTTAATTAAACAAATATATAGGGTTAATTGAACGTGGATATTATAACTTAAAATCTATAGTTTTACTTATTTTTTAAAGAGAAAAGGAACGAGACCAACTCGTTCCTGAAAAATCTTTGCTTAAATGCAAGCTGTTATTAAATCCAACTTAAGATCTTATTAAGCCTGTGGATTTGTAGCAGCTTGAACACGTGAAACACTGTGGATAATTTTTGCAATTTCTCTTGCAACTTCTACATTACCCGCAATAACTTCATCTGTTTCTAAATAACGATTACCACCTTGGAAATCAATTACCATCGCATTAGCTTCACGAGCAATTAAATCTCCTGCAGCTATATCCCAAGGTTTAATTCCCTCTTCATAAAAGCCATCAAAACGACCAGCAGCCACATAACATAAATCTAAAGCTGCAGCTCCTAAACGACGTATATCTCCCATGCCTTGATTGAATAATAACGGAAGTACCTCTAATTGACGAGCTAAACGTTGTGGTTCTTTAAAAGCATAACCAGTAGTAATTACTTTTCCTTTAATGCCAGAACCTTTTGCATGTGGTTCTAAACGTAAACGACGGTTATTTAAAAATGCCCCTGCACCTTTTACTGCCGTAAATAATTCATCGGTAATTGGATTAAATACTACCGCAGCAACCGTTTCACCATTTTCTTGTACCGCAATAGATACTGCAAAATGAGGATTACCCATAATAAAGTTTCTTGTCCCATCAAGAGGATCAATGATCCACGTATGTTTACCAGCTACTTTATATTTACTTGGCGTATAAGCTGAAGCAGTTTCCTCTGCGACGATAAAATCTTCAGGATATGCACGTTTAATCACTGCAAGAATAGCTTCCTCTGAAGCTTTATCAATATTACTTACGTAATCGTTGATACCTTTAGTTTCAACCTTGATACTATTACGGTTATGAAAACCATCACGTAAAATCTCAGCCGCAGCTAAAGCTGCATTTTTTGCAATACCTAGTAGTGCTTTACTCATACAATTCCTTGGAAAAATCCTTTACGATTAGATTAAATTTAGATCAATATTATAGCAGAAAAACTTAATTTTGCGTTAATTATATATTTAAGGCATCCCAAATGCTAATAAAGTTCTGATCCATTTCCCGAGCAGGACAACTCGACGTACTTTGAGAAATAACTTTTGCGGGGACTCCAGCTGCCGTACAACCCGCAGGAACGGATTTTAGAACCACCGAATTTGCTCCAATCTTGGCATTCTCGCCAATATGAATATTGCCAAGAATTTTTGCACCTGCACCAATCATCACTCCTTTGCCAATTTTTGGATGACGATCTCCCGACTCTTTACCTGTACCTCCAAGAGTAACTCCTTGGAGAATTGATACATTATCATCTATACACGTAGTTTCCCCAATGACAATCCCTGTTGCATGATCCAGCATAATTCCAGCTCCTATTTTGGCAGCCGGATGAATATCTACTCCTAAAGAAAGCGATATTTCATTTTGTAAAAAGATTGCTAAATCTTTTCTCTCTCCTTGCCACAAATAATGAGTAATCCTATAAGCTTGTAACGCATGAAAGCCTTTGAGGTACAGAAGAGGCGTAGTTAGTTTATCCACTGCAGGATCTCGTTCTACCACCGCTAGCATATCTTGAGCAACTTGCTGAATAATTTCTGGTTGTGCCTCAAAAGCTTCTTGAATAATTTCTCGTAAAGCTATAGCATCAAGAATAGAGTTTAAGGCTAACTTCTTGGCTAAAATATAACTCAGAGCATGAGCAAGGGATTCATGTTTTAAAATTGTCGCATGATAAAAGCTCGCAAGCATAGGTTCATGCTCTACTAGATGCCTTGCCTGCTCACGTACTTGTTGCCATACTTTATCTACTAAATCTGTCATGGTAATAATTAAATTTTTTGTTTGTTGAAGTTTTAAGTTTTGGATTTTACTAATAATTGTATGTCATAACCACAGAATCTCTTTACTATTATAAAGCAATATAGAAAAGCTCTTGAGAAAAGTACAAATTATGCTATCATCTTTAATAGGTAAAAATTGAACGCTAATCGAGGAAAATAAAACCATGTCTATTTACGAAGATTATTCATATTCTATTGGTAATTCTCCATTAGTACGTTTACATAATTTTGGTCATAACGGAAATATTCTCGCAAAAATTGAAGGACGTAATCCGAGCTTTAGTGTTAAGGACCGTATAGGTGCTAACATGGTATGGCAAGCAGAAAAAGACGGAATCTTAACTAAAGATAAGGAAATTGTTGATGCTACTTCAGGTAATACGGGAATTGCTTTAGCTTATGTGGCAGCTGCTCGTGGTTATAAATTAACTTTAACCATGCCTGAAACCATGAGTATTGAGCGTCGTCGTTTATTACGAGCTTTAGGAGCAAATTTAATCCTAACTGACGGTAGCAAAGGAATGAAAGGAGCGATCGAAAAAGCACAAGAGATTGTAGATTCTGATCCTCAACGTTATATAACTTTAAAACAATTTGAAAATCCAGCAAATCCAGCGATTCACGAACAAACTACCGGACCTGAAATTTGGCAAGATACCGATGGTAAAGTAGATGTATTTGTCGCAGGTGTAGGTACAGGTGGTACGATTACTGGGGTTAGTCGTTACCTCAAACATACTCAAGGTAAGGCGGTAACTAGTATAGCTGTAGAACCTGCTGAATCTCCAGTAATTAGTCAAACCTTAGCGGGAGAAGAAGTAAAACCAGGTCCTCACAAAATTCAAGGCATTGGCGCTGGCTTTATTCCAAAAAACTTAGATCTCTCTTTAGTTGACCGTGTCGAAACTGTAGATAGTCAAACCGCAATGGAAACTGCTCGTGCTTTAATGGCAAAAGAAGGGATTCTTGCAGGTATTTCTTCAGGTGCTGCTTTAGCGGTAGCAGATCGTTTGGCTAAACTTCCTGAATTTCATGATAAGGTTATTGTGGTGATTTTAGCCTCGGCTGCAGAACGTTACCTCAGTACTCCATTATTTGCGGATATTGAAGCTTAATTTATTACTTAAAGACCTAGGAGTTATCTCTTAGGTCTTTTAACTATATAAAATATCGTAAAATCGTAATTCTAGAATTAAAACTTCATTATTTTGTCTAAAGTGATAAATCAGAACAAGATATAATATTAAGAGTAAAAAATATAAAAATACTTACTGTTAAATAAAATTGCATTTATGCTCAAAAATTCAGTTTACCAATTAGCTTTCACCGCAGATATTAATACTTTTCATTTAATTGCCCCTCAACTAAAAAACATCCTCGCTTTTAATCGTAGTGCTTTTAAAGTTATTGTCATTCATAATATTTCTTTAGAGCAAGGCAAAAATGAAAAACTCGGTGATATCTTTACTAAACTTAAAGACGAATTTATCTCTTACCCTCAAATTAGTTTTGACTTCCATTACCTAAGCTCAGAGCAACAACAAGCTTGGGGAATGCCTGCTCAATATACTCATCATGGGATCTATTTACGCCTCTACCTCCCGCGTTTAGGATATCAAGGTAGAGTATTATATTTAGATTTAGATCTCTTATGCTTTGGAGATTTAGAAAGCCTATTTAGCCTTGATTTACAAGGTAAATCACTAGGAGCAGTTACTGATCTAAATAACCATTTACAGAGATTTAATCAAAAGCCTTTCTTTGACTCTCGCTTTAGTCAAGAACTTCAAGAAGCAGACTTTGGTAATCGTCATGATTATTTTAACTCTGGGGTTTTACTCATAGATTTAGATGCCTTAGCTCAAAAAGCTAAGCAAGGAGGGATAGATCTTTGGTCTGATAACTTAACTCCAATTTTTCAAAAAGGAGTATTTCTCCATGACCAAGACTTTTTAAATCAACTCCATCTCGAAGATAGATATGAGTTACCAGTAAAATATAATTATTTAACTTTTTTCTTAATCCCCCAAAGATTCTTTTTAAAACGCAAAGGTTGGGATATAACCAAGGTTAAACAGCCGAATGCTCAACAAGACTTCTTTTCTCAAGTGAAAATTCCAGTACTTTTACATTTTATCGGAGCTGAAAAACCTTTTAAACATAGTCACCAAGAGTTTAGGGACTACTATAATTATTTTGCTCAGCAAACTATTAATGAGATAATTGCTCGACCTATAAGTTTTTATCAAGAGATGGTAGAAAAGTTTTTCTCAGCTTTTGGTTATAAGTCTGCATGCTACGACTTTAGTCTAAAAGCCATAGATGCTTTTGGAAAAGTCGAAAGAAAGCAAGTAGCAAAACTACAATGGCAAAAAAACTATAATGTCAGTCCGGCACTCTTAAACCCTTATCTTGTACGTTGCCCAACTTTCCATAATTTTTTTACTCGTCTTTTTGCTAGCAAAAAAGCTCGTTTAGCTTATGCTCAAAAAGTCTATCAACAAAATTCCGATTTTTTTGCACAATATAAATAAGATCAATATGAATTGTGAACAAATCAATGCTGCCAATGATCAGGTAACAGTTTTTATTGTTCCTGATAATACCGAACACTCTTATGAAAATATCGGGACAATTTATACTTCCTTATATCTATCTAACCAAGGTTGGCCTGTCTTTCTTTTAGATGTAGAAGGATCTTCACAAGGATTAATCTCTCCTAGTCGCTCTCTAAGTTTAGAAAATATACAAGGATTAGATTTACATAATCCTAATCGCCATTACTTCTTTATTATTCAAGATCATAAAGAACAAAATATTTGCAAGCTCAAAGAAGCTTTAGGGGTAAAAGCTAAATATACTTCTGAAGAACTCAAAGCTTTAACCTTGAGCCAAGGAATAAATCCAGGATATCTAAGTAAAGAAGACCTCAATTCTAGTTCCCACCGCGCCTTTGGGACGGGAGCTCATGTCTACTTTATTTTATGTATTGATTACTTTATTCGCTTACATCGTCATTGGCAATCTATGGCACAAATTGAAGCTTTTAATTTTGATGCCTATTACATTCGTGGTACAGCAAGTACCCAAATGTTTAATCGTTTAGTGGCTAAGTACCCACAAATTATTAATAAGCCTCGCATCAGTGCGACCCCAACTATTGCTACTCAAGTAGAATTAGCTCCGAAAAAACTCAAAGTTTGTTTTGCAGAAACCATGTATCGCTTTATGGCAATTGAAAATATTAAATTCTTCTTTGCCACGCAAGATCCTGAGCTCTTTGCTAAAGTTGAGTTTGTAAGTTTAGCTGATGCTAAGGTGTTTCAAGTAAAAGAACATTTAAATGAATCGGCTGTCTTTATTGCTCTAGATATGGGCGTTGAATATGCTAACCTTGTTCCTGAAGCGATGATTAGTGGTAATGTAGTTTTAGGTTATAGTGGAGCTTACGATAACTTGGCGATGGTAGATAATTTTGCTGACTTCTCTGCCGAAGGTAAATATCAAGATCTTGCTCATAAACTACTAAATTATATGCGCATTTACGATCAACAATTACCTACTAATCCGAACTACCTACATCCTCTAGCTCAACAAGCACGGATGTACGCTCAAGAAAACTTTACCGTAGATAAACTAAAAGATAATCTATTTAGTTTAATGCGTAGTTTACATTTAAATGTTTATTAAGGAGAACTATGTACAATTACTATACCAATGCTACAGAAATAGTTCCCGATGATGACGGACTTGAAAAAGTAAAATCTCGCTTTTTCTTCTTTATGGCAAGTCCACCGGTAACCGGAGGCGATCTCGTTTTAGTTGAGCATGCAAGAGAATTAATTAAAGCGGGAGTAGATGCTCGCATTCTCTTTTTCCCAAATGAATCTTTTGGACATCTCCATAGTGATTTTCCTCCGGAAATCCCTATCAATCTCTTAAATGATGAATTAATTCTTACTCCATCAGATTTTATTATTGTTGGTGAATCTCAAGGTCCGGTGTATCGTGATATGCGTCACTGGATGGATAAAGAAATCCATACTTTACCAAAGTTTATTGTCTTTAATCAGGCCGTACACTGGACAGCTTATTCTTTTAAAAATCGTCAAGAATTTAATAGTTTACATTTTGCCGGTTTACTTTGTGCCAGTCCCTTTGTAAAAAAATATTTAGAACAAGTATTAGGCTTTGAATTAAATAAAGTATTTAAAGCTGTACACGTAGTTTGTCCTGCAACTGAAATTCCTCAGCATATTCTTGCTTTACCTAGTTCAGAACAAAGAAGTAACCTAGCAAAACCACCTAAGTGTACGATTAGTTTTATTCATAATCTTCGTAAAAGAGCAGATGAAATTAATACCCTTAAATTCATGTTCTTAAGCTTATATCCAGAATACGCTGATAAAGTAGAGTTTATTGCCATTCATAAAAAAACTCACGAACAAACTTTAGAAATTATGCGGAACAGTGATATTTTTATTGCTAGTGGTTATATGGATTCGCATAATTTACCAGCAATTGAAGCCATGGCTTGTGGTTGTCATGTGCTAGGTTATACGGGACTAAGCATGCCGGTTGATTACTTTAATGCTAATAATGGTTGGTGGTTTATCCAAGAAGGACAATTTCAAACCAATATTCAACTTTTAAAACAAGCAATAGATCTGTATTTTGATCAAAGTAGCCAAGGTCGAAGTTTACGTAAACATCTACTAACCCAAGCTCAAGAAACGGTGCAAACTCTTTTTAGTCCACAAAGTGAAAATACTAAGATCGTTCCAGCTTATCTTGATATTTGGGAAAAAACCGTTGCTCCTTACTATGCTACTGATGTAGTTTTTGCAAGTAAGAAAAAGGGTGGATTTAAAAAATAAGAAAATCATAAAACGATTTATATAAACTCCTTGTCTAATAAAAGGATAAACTTTGTTTTTAATAAGTAACTAAAAAAACATAAAACTTGTTATAATAGAAAAGTAAGATTTACTTTAAGGACTAGTTAGTCATAAAATCTTAAACAAAAAATTATAACTTTATAGGGCAAGTTATTTAATTTTAAACATTTTAATTTAAAAGACTTCAAAATCGTCTTTTAAAGTGTAAGATCTAATTGATAATTGAGGCACAGTCCTTTTTAGGTTAAAAATATGAAATTACAAAAAACTTTAACGGCATTAGCGGTAGCATCTGCATTAACTTTTGCAACAACAGCAACAGCAAATACTAATTTTGCAGAACAAAAATTTCGTTTAGATACAAACTTAGGTTTTAAAGTTTCTAACTTTAGTGTTAAAGATAGCAATGAACACTTAAATGCTGGTTCATTCCAATTAAACTTAGCTGGTCACTACTTTGTATTTAACAATGGTGCAGTAGCTTTAGGTTTAGGTGCGGAATTAGGTGGTTCTGTAGGTCGTTACACTATTGGTTCTCCAAACAACCACTTCTCTAGCGAAACTTATACATCTTCTGATACAACTAACACTTCTCGTCGTTATAGCGACTACAATGCTGGATTAAGCTTATTAGCAGCATTCCACGTTGAGAAAAGCACATTTACTCCATATGTTCAATTCTCTGTAGGTTACCAAAACGCACAATTCCGTGTAAATAAAACTACAGAAAAATTCCGTGGTGTATATACTAAATTAGGTGCAGGGGTTTCTTGGTCTAATGGTTTCACTGCAGGAGCTTATGTTTCTTTAGCACCTAGCCAATCTTTAGCTAACTCAAGTGATAAAACTAAAGCAACAGCTTACACTGTAGGTGCTCAGTTCGGTTGGAAATTCTAATTTAGCCTAGATATATAAGATAGGCATTTCCCCTCACAG
The DNA here is from genome assembly GCF_003585965.1 of Psittacicella gerlachiana. Lineage (GTDB taxonomy): Bacteria > Pseudomonadota > Gammaproteobacteria > Enterobacterales > Psittacicellaceae > Psittacicella > Psittacicella gerlachiana. The sequence continues at coordinate 15,533 of NZ_NRJF01000083.1, forward strand.
TAATGCTGTGAGGGGTATCTTTTTATTGAGGATCTTATCTATGCACAAATTGTACAAATTATCTCTTGCGAGTGTGGTTTGCCTTGGACTTAGCACTGCTGCTTTTGCAAGTATTAATGCTAATGTCTCTTACTTTAGTCAAAGTTATGGCGATGGCTTAAAAGCTACAGGGACAAGATTTAACCTTGGTTTAGGTTTTAGTCCTTGGGATCTTGCGAAAGTAAAAATCACTTTAGGTCCTGAGTTTTCTTATGCAGATGGTAGCTTAAACCGTAGTGTAAACTACTCTAATAGCTATTATGATTTAACTGCAGGCTTATTTGGTGAAGTTGATTTACAACTAGATAACTTTCAACCTTACCTACGTTTGAGTACGGGTTATGCAGGAGCGAAATTCTACAATCAAAGATACCTTGGTGGAGTTTATTCGCAAGTAGGAATTGGTGCAAAACTCTTTGGTACTTTTAGTGCGGGTGTAGACTACCGCTATACACATTTAAGTAATAAAGATCGTAGCTACAATGGTAATGCTTACTCGTTTTACGTAGGGATTAGCTTTTAACTAAAAAACCCTTAAAGTTTTATTTTTTACCTTGAGTTTTTACTCAAGGTTTTCTTATCGCTAAATAATTTTCTTCTCTGTTCAACTCTCTAGTTGCTCTTCCCCAAATTTCATTCTAAGTTGAATAAAACCACCATAAATAACTACTTACCCCTCTTTACTCAGTCCTCTAACCTTCTTTACCCTCTTGACTCAATAAGTAAATTTATAAAGTTCCTTATAAGTAAATTATTTTTAGAAGAATAACCGTCTATTCTTCTAATTTTTTCTCGAAAATATTGATTTTTTTTGTTCTTAGGGGTATTATAACTATAAGAAAAATTAAGTAATAAACTCAAAAAATAAGGAATTTATATGGCTAATCAGCTCAATTTAAAACCTTTACACGATACCGTAGTGGTAAAACTGGTAGCAGGTGAAGAAAAAACAGCTTCAGGCTTAATTCTTACTGCAAAATCTCAACTCCAATATGCTCAAGTGCTTGCTGTAGGTACAGGTTATCCTGCAGAAAATGGAACTAATCTTCCTTTAAATGTACAAGTAGGAGATACAGTAATCTTACACCCAAGTGCAACTAATTTAGTTGAATATGAAATTGAAGGGCAAAAAGTAGTATTTATTTCTGAACGTCAAATTATGGCAGTAGTAAATCAATAAGGAGTCTGAACCATGGCAGCTAAAGAATTAATTTTTAATAATGAAATGCGTGTAAAAATGTTTAACGGTGTTGATACCTTAGCTAATGCCGTAAAAATTACCCTTGGTCCTAAAGGACGTAATGTGGTAATTGACCGTAAATTTGGAGCTCCTTTAATTACTAAAGATGGAGTATCTGTAGCACGTGAAATCGAATTAAAAGATAAATTCGAAAACATGGGAGCTCAACTTGTAAAAAAAGTTGCTCAAGATGCTAATGATTTAGCTGGTGACGGAACAACTACGGCAACCGTATTAGCGCAAGCGTTTATTCGTGAAGGCTTAAAAGTAGTAAATGCAGGTTTAAATCCTATGGATGTAAAACGTGGGATTGATAAAGTTGTAGCAGCTACTGTAGCTAACTTAAAAGATCTCGCAACTCCTGCTTCTGATAATAAATCAATTCAACAAGTAGCAACTATTTCTGCAAACAATGACGAAGAAGTAGGTAACCTCATTGCTCAAGCTATGGAAAAAGTAGGAAACAACGGGGTAATTACCATTGAAGATGGTACAGGCTTTAATGATGAACTAGTAGTAGTTGAAGGGATGCAATTTGATCGTGGTTACTTAAGTCCATATTTTGCTAACCGTGCTGATAATGCCACTGCGGAATTTGATTCACCATATATCCTTCTTGTTGATGGTAAACTCAATAGTTTACGTGAAATTTTACCTATTTTAGAAGGAGTAAATAAACAATCTAAACCTTTAGTAATTATTGCTGAAGACTATGAGTCTGAAGTATTATCAGGTTTAGTTTTAAACTCTGCTCGTGGCGTGTTAAAAGTTGTAGCCGTAAAAGCTCCTGGCTTTGGTGATCGTCGTAAAGCTATGCTTCAAGATCTTGGAGTATTAACTCGTGCAACTGTAATCGAAGAGCAATTAGGCATTGATCTCGCAAAAGCTGGTTTAGAGGTATTAGGTAGTGCCAAACGTGTAGTTGTATCTAAAGATTCAACGACAATTATTGATGGTGCTGGTAGTGCTGAAGATATAGCTAACCGTGTAGCTGCAATTAAACATGAATTATCTTTAACTACTTCAGAATACGATATTGAAAAACTTAACGAACGTATCGCTAAACTTTCAGGTGGGGTAGCGGTAATTAAAGTCGGTGGTGCGACAGAAGTAGAAATGAAAGAGAAAAAAGATCGCTTTGACGATGCTCTTTCTGCAACTCGTGCAGCTGTAGCTGAAGGGGTAGTACCTGGTGGCGGTGTAGCGTTAATTCGTTCATCAGCAAATTTAAATGTTGTTGCTGATAATGATGAACAAGCAGCTGGTATCCGTCTTGCTTTAAAAGTTATGGAAGCTCCTTTACGTCAAATCGTAACTAACTGTGGTTTAGAAGCTTCAGTAATTATTGATCGTGTACGTAATGGTGAAGGTGACTTTGGCTTTAATGCTCGCACCGAAACCTATGGCAATATGTTAGAAATGGGGATTCTTGATCCTGCAAAAGTAACTCGTGTAGCTCTCGAAAAAGCTGCTTCAATTGCAACTTTAATGTTAACTACCGAATGTATGATTGTAGAAGAAGATGAACCAGAAGCTCCTGCTCCAGCTGGCATGGGTGGTTATATGTAATAATTAAGGTCTCGCTAATGCGAGACCTTAATTATTAACTTAAATCAATATTATAAGATTAAAGCTACCTAGATCAGCTCAAAGTAACCTAGATAACAAACCTTATTTTTTTAGGAAATATAGATCCCATACTCCATGTCCTAAGCGATGTCCTCTTTGCTCAAATTTAGTTAAAGGACGCGAAGCTGGACGAGGAATATACATCTGATCCGGAGCAGTATTCTCTAAATTAGGAGTAGCATTGAGAACTTCAAGCATATGCTCAGCATAATTTTCCCAATCGGTAGCCATATGTACAAAACCACCAGAAACTAAAGCTCGAGTCACTAAAGCCATAAACTCTTGATTTACAATTCTACGTTTATGGTGACGAGCTTTGTGCCAAGGATCAGGGAAAAATAGTTGTAACCCGCCTAAAGAATTTTCAGGTAAAGCTTGTAAGATTTCAATTGCGTCATGACAAGCAACCTTGATATTGGTTAACTGCTCTTGCTCAATAAGTTTTAAAGCATTACCTACTCCTGGCGTATGCACTTCTATTCCTAAATAATTTAATTGAGGATTTTCTTTAGCCATGGTCACTAATGAAGTTCCCATACCAAAACCTATTTCGATCACTACTGGCTGCTCTTTTGCAAATAAAGTTTGTAGCTCAAGAGTTTGTCCTGGTGCAGGACATTCTACGCCATATAACGGAAAAAGATTGGTTAATGCTTGTTCTTGACTTCCCGTAATACGTCCAGTACGTAATACATATGACTTAATACGGCGATGTTGTGGTTGATCTGTAGTCATAAAAATTCTTAATAATAACTTGAAAAGTAGTTTGTGCTTATTTTATCGCATTGTAAAAATTTGTGCTAATTTTTTATAGGAAAAGAGGAACTACAGCGAGTTCCTCTTTTCTTGTTTTATGGCAATAGTGCTATATTTTTGTACTTGATTATTTTTATGCTCTTATGCTTATAAATTATTCTTGTGCATTATTCTTTGCATTTGCCTCATCTTGAGCTTTGCTTTTTGCGGTATATAAAGCATTACTTTCTTGAGCTTGAGTTGGTTTGGTTGGTCGAGTACGTTTTTTCTTATTTCGATTTGCTTTAGGCATTTGCTCCTCTTCAAGAGCTTGCTTTTCAGCTTCTTGACGCTGTTGCATTTCAAAATAAAGTTGAGAATTTAACCACCAAGCATTAGCTACGGCTTTAATTAAAGTACAAAGTGGAATAGCTAAGAATACTCCTAAGATTCCCCAAATTTGTCCAAAGAAGATCACTGCAACAATTACAGTAATTGGACGAATATTGTTGGTTTTAGAGTAAAGTACAGGCACAAGAATATTCCCATTAAAGATTTGTAAAATGGTGTGAATAATCATTAGTGTCCAAAAAGTTGTTCCTAGCTCAAATTGGAAGAAAGCCACGATCGCAAAAGGAACTGTAGCAATAATTACTCCTAAATAAGGAATAATTACCGAAATTCCAATTAATGTAGAAAGAATGAGATTGTACTTAAGCCCAAAGAATGCAAAAGCCACAAAACTTAGAACTGTCATAATTATAAACTCAATAACCTTGCCACGGACATAGTTATCAAGTTGCGCCATAAACTCTTTAAACACTCCATCAGCTAATTCGCTTGATTTAGGTAAGAAACGAATAATACTTTCTTTTAGGGGAGCATAGTCAATAAGCATAAGAAATGCCATAAAGGGTACTAAGAAAGAATTTACGGCAATATAGGCTACATTGTGTAATACCGTAATAATATTATCAATACGTATATCCATATTCGACTGAATATATTGATTAATATTTTCGTAAATCGAATATAAAGTGGTACGGTCTAAATAAGGAAGATTAAACTCTTCAAGTGAAAGAAGTTTATCTCTTAAGTTAGTAGCAATTGTAGGAGCTTCAACCAACAAAGTACTTAGTTGCCTTATGAGCATTGGAGCTATAGAAAAAACTAGCCATGCCATAACGCAAACTAACAAACTAAAAACCAGTATCAAGGCATAAATACGTTTAAAGCCTTTTTTTACTAACCAACGCACTGGAAAGTTTAAAATATAAGCTAAACCTACAGCCAAGAATACAGGAGCTAATATTCTCCCAAAAAAGTAAAGCACTAAAGAGATTACTAAGAGAATAATAATCAAGGCTACTATTTGGGGGTTATTAAAATTACGGGTAAATAGGTCTTTCCAAGATGACATTTAGTTTCCTATTTTTTCTAGTAGTATTTTGATTTCCTATTATAAAGGAGATAACTTCGAAGAACAAATGAAGTTATTTCCTTACTCAAACTCCAAGAGTTGAGTAAAATCAACACTTGCTTGTTCTTTAGAGCTTTTTCTTCTACGTACTAAACGAGATAATGGGGCATTTAATTCATGCACATTAGTTAGAGGCGAAACTACTGCTTCAACTTTAGCTTCTTCCGCTTCCCATAATAATTCTTCAATTAAAACTGGAGCTTGACTAAAAGTAGCTACAGCTTTTTTCTCTTTATTAAGAAGATTTGCATTACGACTAACTTGTAGATGTTCATGAATATGTTCATTAATCAATTTATCGAGTTGTTGCTCATTATATAAATCATCGATACTAATACTTTCTTGCTCTTCTAATTCCTCAAGCTCTACCGAGTCCTGCTCGAGAATTTCCTCTTGCTCTAAGTTAAAGACTACAGCTTGTGAAGCTAGATGATCTTGAGTCTTTTCTCTTTCTTGTACAGCTTGTTGATCTAACTGCACTAAGTTAGTTACTGTATCTAAGTTTTTGTCTAAAGGATTAACTAAATCTGTACGAAGACTTGCTTCAACTTCACTCCCCTCAAAAAACATATCCTGATCAATCCCTGCATGAACTAAATCTGTAAACTGGCTAGTATCGGCAGCCTGTTGAATATGTTGTTGGAGTAAGCTAAGAACTTTTTCTTGACGCTCAAGCGTAATTTTTTGAGCTAAGGTCAATTCTTTATCTTTACGTAAATGACGTTTTAGGTCATCATCTAACTCATAATTACGTAGGTTAGGATATTTTTGACGGAAGTATTGAGCAAATCCTTCCGCAAATTCTGCAGTATAAGGGAGAAGTTTATCCCGACTACGAATTTCTTGTCCCGCTAAAGCTTGTTTTTGTTTTAAGCGCGTATAAAGTTCAGTAAAGGCTGTAAGCTTACTATTTGTCTGTTCGGTATTATCTTTTTCTTGATTATATAGAGTAAACAGATCATCACCCAAGTTATAAAATTTAAATACTTCAGGATAAGCCTGTAAATACTGTTTACTAATTAAACTTGGATTTTTTTGTTGATCATGACAAAGAGTTAAAATATTAAAAGCAGTTTGATCTAAATCTAAACTACTTGGATGAACACTTTGATATACTGAGGTAATATAATCAAGTCCTTGCTCGGAAATCTCCAGCCCTTGTTCTCGACAACGAACATTAATAAAGTTTTTTAAAAGAGGTTTAGAATACTCTTTGAGATAAATCTTTCTAAAGAGATTAAAACGTGACTGCAAATCATCTAAAATACAAACGTTTTCGGCTATATCTACGTGCGTACCAATAATCATTAAGCTTTCGCTATTATTGTTCATCGTAATTAAATCACGTAATGCCTCTTCCCATTCAATATTTCCTAGTAAACAATGAATATTATTCAGAGCTACTAAAGGCTTAAAATATAAAGCTTCTAAATCCTGAGGACTATGACTAGTCATAAATTGAGCTAAATCAAGAAAACTTTGCTCATTTTCATCAATAAATGGATTTAACTTACTTGCGTCATCAAAGCAAGCACGTACCATTTGATTCACCAAAGTGGAGTTATCACCAATTAAGGCAAGAGTTTGACTTAAACCTAAAGAAAAATAAGGTGTTAACTGAGAAATTATATCTGCATTAGGTCCATGAATAAACTCAGTTAAAGAATAACTTTGAGAGAGTTTAAATCGGAGTTCTAAACCCACGGGTTGAAGTTGTAAACTCATAAAAAAATATAAACTAAAAGGCAAAATTAAGTTTGTACTTCCTCATATTATACTCTAAGAAAGTGTATAATAGAGGATAAAGTAAATGTTATAGCTTGCAAAAATATGTTAATAATCGGGATTATTAGTATCTATATTGTTTTTTTGACTTATGTCGTATTTCGTTTTAAAGCAAAAAAGAAAAGTGAACGCTTTCGAAGTTTAAGTCAAAAAGAGGTTAAACAAAAACTTCTCAAAAATTTAACTAGGGGGCGTAATCCAAAAAATACCATTGCTCCTGAGGTTAAAAAATTTAAAAAGCCTCAAAGAGAAGCAAACCCAAACGAAAAAAGTCAGAGTTCAATTGTCGCTAAAGCCTCACCTAGTAAAAAATCAACTCCTGAAAGTGAGAATAAACGTAAACGTCAGAGAACAAGAAAATCAGCTCTGCTTGCTGAAATCGAATGGCTCGAGCGTAAAACCGCTAAGCTCTTAGCTGAACAAGCTCAAGAACTAGCTAAAAAAGATGACGATATCTTAACCGCTCAAGAAATCGAAAACATTGTTGAACAAGTAATTGGTGATGAAGTAGAAAATCAACACTTACCTGATACTCATGAAGAACAGGAATTAACTCCTGAAGAAAAAGCTGATTTTGATGAACTCTTTAATGATAAATATGAAGAGATTCTCAATGACGCAGAACACTTAGAGCAAATTAAAGAACTTGCAAATTTACATTATCAAGCATTACCTGAAGATCAAGTGGAAAATGTTGAAATTGAAACTAGTTTACCTCAGGTGCAAGTGCAAGATTTAGCTAATACTAGTGTAAGTGTAAGTGCCGATATCACCTTTACTGAACATCAACACTTTCAAGCAGGGACAACTTTAAGTGCAACCAAAGCTTCAAATGCCGAACAACTAGCTTTAACACCAATAGAGGATCAAGAGCTTACTCTCGGTAAAAGTAAACTTGTTACAAGCAAAGAAAGCATCTGTTTGACCACTATAGACCAACCATCATCAACCCATAAGGAATAATTTTATGAGCGAAAAAACCATCAGCGTTAAAGGCTTACCTAATCTTTTACAACCGGGAGACAATTTTCCAGCATTTTCTTTAGTCGCAAATAATGGTAAAACTTATACCAATAAATCTTTTCCTCAACTCCATTTAATTTACTTTTATCCTAAAGCTCTAACTCCAGGCTGTACTGCTCAAGCGTGTAACTTAGAACAAGCTATTAGCGAGCATAATTTTACTTTACCAGTATTAGGAGTAAGTGCTGATGAAGTAGAAAAACAAGATAAATTTGCGCAAAAGTATAATTTAAGTTTTCCTCTCTTAGCTGATACCGAATTACAACTGTCACAAGCTTGTGGCGTTTATGGAGAAAAATCTTTATACGGAAGAGTATATAATGGAATTCATCGTATTGCTTTTTTAGTAAATGGTGAAGGAAAAATTCTTGAAGTTTTTACTAAAATTAATACTAAAGAATTTGCTCAACAAGTAAATACTTGGTTAAAAGAACATCAAGCATAAGCTTCGTTTAACCTTGACAAGAATTCTCTAATTTCGCATAGTTTTTAACTATAAAAAATTAGAGAATGAGAGGGCTACCTCACAATTGATCTTAATTTATTTTTTAAGAATATTATTTAATTACATTCCACATATTAATGTTATAGTCGTAATTTAATTACGCCTATAGAAAAAGATCCAAGGCTGCTTGGATCTTTTTATTTCTCAATAACACAAAGAATAAGTGCTTTAAGATTTGATACTTTTTGTCCGCTAAATAAATTAAGAGTCATACTTTCCTGCTCTTATGTAATTGGTATTCCCAATTAAACATCACAGAAAATATATGACTGCCTAGATAAATTTAGTTTTTATTCATTTAGTTGCTTGTTCTAATACAGGTAATCACAAATATCTAGATCATAAATACTCATTTAGATCTAATTAAGATGATAACTTTTTACTTAGATACAACTAAATTGTCTGTTATTGTTATATGATAAGATAAAAAAAGAATAACCACTAAGTACTGAGAGGTATATGAAAACATATGGGCAAGTCTCAGTTCTTTATAAAATAAAATATGCCATATTTTAAATTATTCCTAGTGGTTCATTCCAAATCTAATTACAAGCTATAGTAGCAATAAGTTTTAAATAAATAATCGATGCAATCAACTAATAGCTTTGAAATTAATCAGCTAGTCCTCTTAGTTTTTGCTACTTTTATTTAAATTCTTACTGCCTTTCCTAGAGTAAACAAATTAAGCCATAAGATACATATACTCCTAAATTGGCATACATACCTCTATACG
>NZ_NRJF01000084.1 GCF_003585965.1 Psittacicella gerlachiana
AATTATTGTAAGATCATTCAGCTCTATTTCAGTAGATCTTACTTTTCCAATGTTTGAAATATTAAATCTCATATATTTAACCTATAACTAATGGTTCTTATTAGTTTTGTTATTTACTAACAAGACTACCATTATTATATAATAAATCTTTGAAATTTAGGCTACCTTAAAAAATAGATTTCTTAAACTAAAAATAACACTTAAAAATCATAAGATTATTAACCTCAAAACATCTTCCTTTTACTTTCTTACCTTTACTGCAAGAGCTTACACAAATATCTCTATAAATTCTTTTCCCGCTCTCTCTTAACTGTTAAATAGCATAAAATTCCAACTAAAATAATAAACTACTCAAAAAAATACAAACACAAAAAAGTGTAGGAGATCTTCCTACACTTAAATTAGCTTTAAATAACTACATCAAGAAATACCCGTGAATTAACCTTAGTCTTAAGATAAGCTTACCTCTAAGTTAGCTTTTCTGCTTTACCTTAAATTTTACTTTAAGTTTAAATTAACTTTAAGCAGATCACTTCTATCTTTAGTTTTGGGTTTTCTTGTTCTTAACTTTCTTTTTCTTGTTACTTTGCTTTTGAGCTAAACTTTGTTCACGAATGAGACGATGCACATCAACTTTCTTCTGAGATTGCTGATCGGCTTTACTTAAGATCACCTCTCCTTCCATCATCATTGCCAGCTTAGCATAATGAGGACTCATCGAGAGCAAAATTCTAATGGTTGTAGTTAAGGGAATCGCTAATAACATCCCAATTGGACCAAGAATAATACTCCAAAATAATACACTTAACCATACTACCGTATTTGAGAGGTTAAGGTGTTTCGACATATATCTTGGTTCAATAATATTACCCGTTAAAAAGTGAACCACAATAATTGCACTAGTAAAACCTATAGCCGCTCCTAGGGAGTTTAGCATAAAGGCTTGAGCAATCATTGGAGCCGAAACAATAAACACCCCAACATTAGGAATAAAGTTAAAAGCAAAAGTTAAGATTGCCCACATTACCCCAAATTGTACTTTAAAAATCGCACAAATCACTAATACCGTTACTGCGGTTAAACAAGAGATTAAGAATTTCTTGTTAATGTAAATAGCTACCGCACTAAACATAGAGTACACTTGTTGTAAACTCTGCGGACGATTATTCATTACCGTATTCAGACGATGTTGCCAAAAATCTATATCAATGAGCATAAAGATCAAAGTTAAGATCACAATTACCATCCCTGACATGAATCCGGTTAAACTATACCAAACTTTTTTCATTACCTCAGCAATCATGCTTGGGTTAATGTGGCTGGTAATAAAATGAGTTAAGCTTTCATCAGGGTTAGCTTCAATGCCTATTTTGGCAAGCCATGGAGTTGCCCATTCATGAACAGCTGTAATCCTCACTAGCAACCTTTGGGTAATGTCTTGGAAATTACTAATAAACTGATTTACGGTATTACTTACTATCAAGCCGATTAAAGATAAAACTAAAATAAAGCCAATAAAGATAGTAAATAATGAAAGTAAAAACGGAAACTTAAGGTTATGTGCTAAAAAGTTAATCATAGGTCGCAAAATAATGGCAAACACTATCGAGATTAAGAGCATATTCACAAAATCATTGAAGAAAAACTTAATTAAGCAACATAAACCGACAAATAAAGTTACATTTAATAAGTGATTTGGGCGTCCCATGCCCAAAGGTATAGGCTCATTTGCTCCCTGAGCCTGAGGTTGTTTTTGTTGTTCTGTTGTCATATCTTTTTACCAACGACGACGCCAAAAATCATCGTCATAACTTGGTGAACTCACTCTTACTTCTAAACCTAAACGTCCACCCGCAAAAGGTAAGGTAATTCCTGTTCCCATAACACTCGTAGAAAAGTTTTCGCGTCCATACACATTAGAATGCCAAGTTCCTACTGCAGTGCCCACAAACACATAAGGTTTATAGCTTACTTTGTTCGTGCTATAGTCATAGTCAAGAAGATTACCTTGAGTAGCAAGATAAGAGTTGTTAAATACATAGCGACTATAATCTATGGAATCTAAATAAGAGAGACCATTATAGTACAAATTATTACTGCGAATAAAATTTAAGGGTGGAGTATTGGTGGCTCTTTTAAAAGTGGTTACTTGCTGTCCGTTTTTCCCATTGGTATAAACGGTAGTTGTTCCCCCAAATCCCGAAGTAATAACAGTGGTACTGCCAGGAGTCCAAAAGCCATTGCCTTGTACCGAGGTATGAGGGTTTAACTCTATGGTAGTATTTGCCATACTCCATACAGGTGTAAATGCTAAAGTAGCTAGTAATAAGCGTCTTAACATCTAGCTCCTCCTTAGAAAAAATCTACCGAAAAAAGAAAATCTAACTTAAATTCTCACAGTTTTATTATACTCTAGTTTGTGGTTTTAGTTAAGCTCATAGCCTCCTTTGCAGGAGGCTATGGGCTTAACTTTTAATGAGCAATAACTCGAGCTTTGTTTAAGTTATCTTTACTCAAGGAGCAAATTGCTTAAGTTATAAAATTACTCAAGTATATTCGTTACTTAAGTTATAAGTTGCTTAAATTAGGGAGCTAAAGGCGTAGAATACTCATTTAAATCTTCGGCAAGCTTATGATGCGGTAAAAATACTTGAGTATAAAAATTACCGTTAATTTGCGTATGATATAAATGATACAAGTTATATGCTTGTTCTACTTGCGGTTCAGGGGCTTGAGGCTGACGCCAAAAACTCTCTAAACTCCCTTGATGCGTTAAACGGGCAAAGTCATAAGCACAATCGCCAAGAGTGTAAGTTGGCAGATTATGAATTAATGAAGATAACCCAGAAGTTGAGTTTACGACTACTACCCCTTGAGCTTTACGCATTAAGATTGGTAAAGGTATGTTTTGGATATAACGGACTCTGCCTCTTAATTGCGGATACTCTTTGAGATACTGCTTAATTAGGGCTTTATAATTAGTAAAGCCACGATCCATAGGGTGATGTTTAACAATTAACTTCACATCTTTTGGAGCATGTTGAGCAAAAGAGACCAAAACTTTACCAAGATAAGCAGCCACACTTCTCTCTTTACTATGCACTTTGATTTGACTATCAATTGCTACTTGTAAAGGAAAAATATAAAACTTGCCGTACTCACGATTTTCTACCTTGCGAATAATAAATTTCTCAGGAAGATAACTGCTCCAATACCTAAACCCAGCTTTGAGCCAACTTAAAGCATAAAAAAGTAAACTGGTAGAACGATGGTGCTGATAATATTTAAATTCGCTTGCTTGCCACCAAAGGAAAAAGTAGTAAATAATTGCTACTTTTGCCATGTAGAAAAATCCTGCAGGAGGTACTTGCACCTCAGGTTTTTCGCTAAGATTAGCACTTTGTTCAAGATAGAACTCAGCCTCTCTTGGTAAATGTGAATAAGCATTTACCCCATATTCTTCGAGCGTAATATAAAAAGGACGATAGTAACCTTCTTCAAAGACCCAAAAGCGTAAGTTTAGGGTTTGGGCTATCTCCTTAGCAATTTGGTGATAGATTCGACAATCACCAAAACAAACTAAGGTATCTATGCGTTCTTTTTTGATTACATACTGTAAATATTCTTTAAAACTAGATAACTGATCATGGTAAGCATAGGTTGAGGTAAACTTATTGCTCGGATAAAAAAACTCATCCCCACCATTTAAGTTTATCTTGGTAACCTCTTTCCCTTGAGCTTGTAACCACAAACTTAGTTTTGCAAAAAAATCCCCAATTGGACCTTGCAATAACAAAAAACGGTCACCTTTTTCGATCAAAGATCTCAGATTGCGCGTTGTCATAGTACCTCTGATTCCAACTAAAGGTTGAAATCTAAAATAAGTAATTTCAATTCAATAGGTTATAGCGTTAAATTTTTATTTTTCAAGGGCTTAACCTAGCCATACCTGATACAATTGTTTTAATTTACGCCATTGTTTTGCGAGCCAAGTGGTTTTAATTTTCTCAGCTTGAGCTTGATTTTTTGCTCTTTGTTCACTTAAGTAAATTACCGCTTGCTCAGCACGACTAAACTGTCCAACTTTACTTTGTGGTAATTTGTATAAAGGATATACCATAAGGCTCGCAACAATTAACTGTTCCAAGGTTAATTGACGTTGACGACGAGGACTAGCATATAAGTCTTGTGTTAAGCCCCAACCCGCATAAAATGGTAAGCCATAACAAAATACTTGTTTACCTCGTAATAATGCCTCAAAACCGGCAAGAGAAGTCATGGTATGGACTTGATCTACAAGCATAATACAATCAAGAATATTCGCTTGCTCGATTTGTACATCAGCATAACGCAATACTTGCTCTAAGTCATGCTCTCCAAGACGATTTTTACTTACTACATCCGGATGCGGTTTATAAATAATATAGGCTTGTGGATTACGTTTTCTTACCTCTTGCAATAATTGCAGATTCGATTTAATTTGAGCTGAACCATAAGCAAGCGAAGCATCATCTTCTACTTGTCCAGGGACAAGAATTAAAGTTTTATCTGAAGGTAAATTTAACGCTAGTTCACTAGCTCCCACATTATATTTACCTATTTTTTTGTTAATAAGTAATTGTTGAAGTTTTTGGGCTTGAGCAAGTTCATAAGGAGCAAAGGTATACTCTTGGCAAATTTGCTCTAAAGCACTTGCCTCTTGACTATTAAAATAAATTCCTTGTCCATCCACTACTAAAGACACCGGAGCAACTAAATTTGAACCTAAGCCTACCGAACGCATAAACCCATCTTCTAACCGAATCACCGGAAGCTCATACTTTTGAGATAAGGCTAACTGTTTAGTCTTGCCTTGCCCCCAAATAATAAGTTTACTCTGTGCCAGTTTTTCTGGATATTTGCTTAGTTTTTCAGTGGTAGTAAACTTTACTGTGCTTGGTAAAAAAGGTTTTACTACCATACGTTTCCAAAATGACATATCGAGAGCATAGACTTGCCCTGCCACTACTTGCTGGTAACTTTTTTGCTGAGCTAAATAAGTTAATACCTGCCAAATATTTCCAGGCTTACCTGTTGCGGGATCAAGATAGAGAGGATAACGTAAATAAGCAGCTAAAACTAACTCGAGTAAAGATTTATTAACTCTGCGCCCTTGGGCTTGTAACTGAGCAATAAATGGATGCATATCTCGAGTTAAGCCCCAACCTGCATACCAACAAGCCCCAAAGGTTACTACTTCTTTACCTGCAAGTAGGGCTTCAAAGCCCAGTTGTGAAGTGACTACATAGACTTTATTTACATACTTAAGCAAAGATTGTGGATTACAATCGTCTGTAACGAAAGTTACTCGAGAATCTTGAGGAGCAAAATAACCTTTTTTCTTTCCTGTGAGTACATCAGGATGAGTTTTTACCCAAATTTGAGCTTGCGGGTTTTCGGCAAGAGCTTGTTCGAGCATGTGACTAAACGTCTGCGCCTCAGCTTGCCCATAGACTACCGCCATATCTTGGTAGGTTTGATCTACCACTAAAACAACTTCACCCTCAGAGGTATAGCCTAGAGCTTGTGCCTGAGCAAGGCTAAAGTCAGGTGCATGATTATATTTAGATAAGCTATGAGCTAAAATAAACTCTTTGACTTGAGAAGCTTGCTCTAACTCTTGCGGTTGAGCCGGAGTAAAAATCAATTCTTCCAAGCGCGACGGCTTAGTTAAATCATAGTAAATGCCTAAATGATCATAAACTACCGAAAAAGCAGGACTGTTATCCACGCCTAAGCCTGGAGAACGAATAAAGCCATCTTCAAGAGCTAAATAACTCACTTGGGCTTGCTGAGCTAAAGCTCGAGCTTTTACTGTAGTCGGACGATACCCCCACCCCACCACTAAAGTTGGGGTTAAAGAAATAGGCTCAACTGCGGGAGTAAAGTCCGTAGCTGTTTGGGCAAACAGCTCAATTTTTGCTTGAGACTCTATCTTAGTTCCTCGGGTATAACGAAACTCTAATTGCGGAAAGAAGTTCTTTACCTGCATAAGTTTACGTGAGAAACTATACGCTATTGCTGTCATAAAACTATTTTTATTGTTGGCGATAAAATTTTATTCTAAACAATTTGGATCTAGAATAAAACTTGCAAAATCGAGAAATCCCTTATCTTCTGCAAAGAAGATAGAAACATAGTAAAAACATTATAATGTTTATACTACGCTTATAACGTGAATAAAGCTATCTTCAAAAAAGATAGCTTCCTTATTATAGCAAAACTTATGCTGTTAATTTTTTGTCCCCTACTTATAATCTCACTCTCTTGTAATCTCATCCTAAGATAAGGAAAAACCTTACTTATAAACCTTTGTCCTCAAAAGTAAAACTATAAACTCAGCTTCTTAATCTCTCTGCTTGTGGCTTTGAATATACTGCCAATCTTGCTCGAGATGCTGAGGATCTATACGCAAAACTTGAGGAATCGGAAAAGGACGCTGATCACGAGCATAAGATAATTGTTCAGGTCGAGCCTGCTTTAAGAACTCTTGCCAAGCTTGCCAATAGGCTAAACGTTGCTCGCGCCCTTGTAAACTCGAATATCCTGTACTTGGATGATGCATAAGTGAAGTCTCTAACTCTTGTCCAACTACTAATACTTGTTCAAGTTCATCAATGGCTTTACTCCCAAAAGCTTTTTTGAGGCGAGCTAAAAACTCACTATCTGCTCCAGTTTTTACCCAATCCCAGCTACCCAAAGTTTGTAACGCTTGTTTACGCCATAGAGGCGAAGAAGGATTTAAGCGAATTAACGGATAAACTAAACGAGCAGAAAAGATTCCCGCTTGAGTAATTTTAATCCACTTGGAAGTGGTGGCAATTAACTCAGGTTGAGTCAGTAAAGGAGCAACTTGTAATGCAATCTTTTGAGGATGAGCCCAGTCATCGGCATCATGAGTCGCTATGAACTCTCCTTGCGCAATCTCTAAAGCTAGATTCTTGGCTCCATAGGTTCCAATATTTGCTGGTAAGCGCAAATATTTGACACGAGGATCAGCCTTACAAAGCGGAGTTATCACTGAGGCAAGATCCTGTTCACTCGCATCATCAACTACAATAATTTCAAGATTTTGGTAAGTTTGTTGACGTAAAGAATTTACAGCAGTAGTTAAGGTATCCTGAGCATTATAACAAGTAACAATTACACTCACTAAAGGTTCGTGTCTACTTAACTGCGATTGCACCTCTTGCTTTGTCGTATTTACCTGTGGCGAATTTAAGCGAGCAAGAGCAAATCCTTGCTCAGGAGCTTGCAATGGCACTGTTTGTAAACCTTGTTTTTGCCACAAATGACATAAAGCTTGATAGGCATAAGGGATAACTTTTGTTGCTCCTTGCTCTGCACTTGCTCGCTCTAAAGTTGCTTTAACCTTACGATCTTGTTCTTGATGTTGACTCACCGCTTGCTCTAACCATTGGCGATAATTGGCTTCAAGAAAGTATAGATTCTCTTGCTGTTTTTTACTAAAGCGAATATGTCTTTGCTCTAACTGCACTAAAAAATGCTTGAGCAAACTCATATTTTGACAAGCACTCGCAGCTCCAGCCATAGGTAAAAGCCAAGAGGCTGCTTGTGCTTGTTGAGCTAACTTTTGTCCCCAAGCAAAGTAGTGTTGATACCAAGCCAAAGCCTGTTGCGGTAAGTTTACCGCAAGCAATGGTAAAGCCCAAACTAAAGCTCGCCTACTTTTTACTCTTGGTTGTAACCAAGAGGCATAGAGTTGGGCTTGACGTAACTTTCCTCTTCCTGCTAAACAAAGGAGATAGTACACCTGAGCTTTAAACCCACAACGCGGAAAGCTGAGGTTATCTATTTGTAAAAAATTACGTGAGGTATAAATCCTCTTTAGTTTTTGTAGCTTATGATCAAACATACTTGGTTATCAAACATCAATTCCTGACAAATCACGAGTGTAAACTTTATCTATATAGGGTTTTAGCACTTGATCAACACGATTAGCAACTATCAGATCACTTAGTTGCACAAAGTTTTGGAAATCTTTTATTACTGGTAGATCAAGTAAACGCTCTTGTACACATGCTGGCTCATAAATAATTATTTTCACACCTTGTTTTTGTAAACGTTCTATTACCCCTAAAATCGCTGCCTCTCTAAAGTTATCCGATCCCGCTTTCATAATTAAACGATAGATCCCAACAACCTTAGCTCCAGTAGCAACTATACTTTCGGCAATAAAATCTTTACGATGATCATTAGCTTCAACTATCGCATTGATTAAACTTTGATGTGGAATATTTTGGTAATTAGCCAACAACTGCTTGGTATCTTTAGGTAAACAATACCCTCCATAGCCAAAGCTTGGATTATTATAATGTAAACCAATTCTTGGATCTAGTCCCACTCCCCGAATTATTTTTCTTACATCTAAATTATATACCGAAGCATAAGTATCTATCTCATTAAAATAGGCTACCCGCATGGCTAAATAAGTATTGGCAAATAATTTAATCGCTTCAGCTTCGGTATTATCGGTAAGTAAAATTTCTACATCCTTCTTGCAACTTGCCTTTTGGAGAATTTTGGCAAAAGTCTCAGCTTGTTCACTTCTTCCCCCCACAATAATCCGACTAGGGAATAAATTATCATATAAGGCATGTCCCTCACGTAAAAACTCGGGCGAAAAATAGATACGACTTTGAGGGTAACGCATTTTCATGGCATGGGTAAAGCCTATGGGAATAGTGGATTTAATAATAATGGTTGCTTGAGGACAAAACTCTTGAGCTTGAGCAATTGCTAATTCTACCGATTCAGTATTAAAAAAGTTTGTTACTGGATCATAATTGGTCGGGGTGGCAATTACCACATAATCAGCTCGAGCTAAAGCTTGTTGTGGCTCACAGGTGGCAGTTAAATTAGCTTGTACTTTTTGTAAAAACTCTTCAATTGCCTCTTCCTGAATTGGTGCTTGACCCTGAGAGATCTTTGCGACCTTCTCAGGGTTAATTTCTAATAAACTTACTTGATGTTCTTGAGCGAGGAGGCAAGCATTAGCTAGACCTACGTATCCCGCTCCAACAACGGTAATTTTTAGTGTCATACTACTATGTTTAATTTAAGTAAAAATTTAATGTTGGCAAGAGTTCTTGTAACTCTGCTTTATCCCCAATTAAATTTTTTATACTTGTAAAACCCCAAGGTAGATGGGTTTGAATTAATTGCGTTTGTTTGTGGTCATTAAATTGATACTCGGCAAATAGAGTTTGACTCTCGCCATTATCCTCACTTAACCAGTGAGCATATCTTTGCACTGCAACTTGCAACATTCCTTGCTCTTTACAATAAATAGCAAAGTAGATATCTACCATCCCCGGAGTAGCAAAGTTACTGAGCTTAAACTCTTTAAACTTACTTACCCTAAAAGCAAGAGTACCAGTACCAAGAATGTTTACCGCCCTATCTTGCTCCAAACCTTTATAAAAATTATATACAAGACGTTGAGAAGAAAAATACTTTTGGATACTACTTGGAATAATTACTCCATGTACCCCCACTACCGCTTGATCCTGATAATGTGCGAGTTTGTGTAAAAGAGTATTTACATAATCGAGCGGATAAACTATATCATCATCACAAGTAAAATAATAGGCATCTTCTCCTCGAGCTAATAATTGCTCTAAGAGAATAAACTTCCCATTATCACGGAGCGATTGACTTTTATCCTTACAGAGAATTACTTGTGCTCGCTCTCCTAGTTCTTTAATAAAACTTGGAATCTGCTTATAACCATCTAAATAAAAATGAAAATAGTCTACTTGTGAACTTAGTGCTTGTACTACATTAGCTAGTTGTCTTTCTCGGCTAGGAATTGAACAAATACTTACATATACTGGCAACTTAGGATTAGCTAACTTACTCATACCCGCTTCTAAAGGATAGACATCACGAATACGTGGAAAAGTAAAGTAATGCTTGTAGTCTTTAGGAGCAGTTTGCGTTTGGAACTGCTTAAACTCTCGAATATAACGAGCTCGCATTGGCGATAACTCTTGGCTAATACTAAAACTATTATGCCACTCTACCATATCGGTAAACAGAGAATCAGCTCGCATAGTATTAAAGTATAGAGGTAGCATTAAACCTGCAATCTTCTCTCGTCCATAGTATTTCACCATGCGATGAAAAAACTCATCATCAGAAGCTCGCATCGTACAATTAAAAAAGCCTATTTCCTTAAATACTTCTTTTTTAATGCCAAGAGTAATTAAACCTAGTTTATATACGTAGTTGTTTAACCTAACAATATTATTGTGCTTGGTTTCTACCCGAGCATAGGCACAGCGTACGGCTTTAGCTTGTGGATTGGCGCGTAAATGTGCCACACAACGAGAGATACGCTCGTGATGACATACATCATCAGAGTCATGGAAAAAGATTATTTGTCCTTTAGCTTGAGTAATACCCAAGTTTTTTGCATAGTAGGTTCCAAGATTGGTATTTAATCTTAAAGGGCGAATTTGCGGATAAGCCTTAGCCATACGTTCCACAATAGCAAAGGTATTATCACTACTATGATCATCAATCACCAAAATCTCTAAATTAGGGTAGGTCTGTAATAATAGAGAGTTTAAGGCTTGCTCAATATAGGCTCCCGTATTATGACAAGTCATAATCACACTTACTAGCGGACATTCCCCAGGTACTGGTAAAGGAGCTGCTCGAGTATGTGCAACTTGTTGATATAAATGAGCAACATTAACTACTTGCTCGGGGGTATATAAAATCTCAGGAGCATTAATTCCTTGCTCAATAAACGCTAAGGTTTGTGGATCAAGAGCCTGTTGATGTACTAAAGCATCAACAGGTGCTTGTTGTTGACGCTGAGCTAAGATCGCAATATGAGCTAAGGTTAAACTCTTTACCCCTTCAGGATTTAATCCTAAATGTTGCCAACAAAGTTCAATATTGTAGCTAACTAATTCAAGATCTTGATAAGTAAGAGCTATTTGATAATATAAAGATAAAGCTTGTTGATATTGCCCTTGACGCAATAATTCATTTGCCTGACTAAATAAAGACATATTCTAAGCCTTTTTATTCTTTTGATACTGCTTAAACTCACGTACTTGTGCACATAAGTGCCATGGAAGGAGCAGCCATTTTAATTTATAAGGTTGACGTAAATCCTCAACTAATACTTTGCCTAAGCGATAAGATAAGTGTTGCATTACCTCATGCGCTTGGGCTATATCTTGATAGGCTTCTAATGGTGGTAGTTTCCTTAAAGCTTGTGCTTTACGGTAGCGACGATAAGCCCAATAAGTCGTAAATAAACTAAAAGGAAGCACGAGCATCTTTAAAAGAGAGCCTTTGGCTTGAACAATTGTTGCTCCTAAACGATAGCTCAGTTGCTCTTTAACCCTTTGTGCCGCTCCATAGTATAGAGGAGCATAATGAGTTTTAGGTTCATAAGGAGAGCTTCCCGCCTTTGCTCCCTCCATCTCTTGTGAGGTAAATGTTCTTGACTCAAGTTTAGAGGCAAACCTTTCTTGTAAACGCAAAAAGCTCTGTTCCAGTTTAAGCTTTTCTTTGACCAGTTGATTATAACGATTCTCTAGCTGAGTTAAAACATACTCTTTTTCTTTGAGCTTTTGATTTTCTAAGAACAAACCTTGGCATTGTTCTTGTAACTTAGTTAAAGTCGCTTCTAATGCTTGAATCTTCTGTTCAGGTTTAATTAAACTTAAAAAAGTCTCTAAGGTAAAACTCTCTTGGCTAGTAAACTCCTGCGCCCTCAGTAAAGCTTGTTGCTCTAATTGCTGATACAGCTCATCTAATGCCCGAGTATTCTTCAAAAATTCAGCAGTCAAATACCTATCGGCACAAGAGATCTGCCAAGCCTTTACCTTAGACAAGGATTGTAAACTATTACTCAAACTTTTTGTCAAACCAAGACGTTCCTGTAATAAGTTTACCGCTAATTCTCTTCCCTCTTGTAAAGCCTGCTCTGAGATTAAGATAACTTTTTCTAGGTATTGTTGTTTTAAATGCAATACTTGAGTATAGAAGTCTTGCCATCCTTCTAAATAGTTAGTCACTTGTTCAAGCGTGAGCTGATGCTCTAATAAGTAATTTAATGGTTGGGAATAAGCAACAATAAGCTTAAGCTTAGGTTCAGTTTTTAGCTTAATTTCAGCCTGTGCAAGATCTAACTCATTTTGCCAATGGTAAGGGGTATGTTCAAGGTTTGCTAAATATAAATCACATGCTAGGCTTGACCATAAGGCATTGACTTCTTTCTCTTGCGATGAATCCCAACGCATAGTTAATAAAAAATAGGATTCGTGCATGGATAATGCCATTTATAAAAATTATTATAAAAATTTCTAAGAATCACAAACTCTAAGTTATTAGTTTGTGCGTATTAATTTAAAAAGATTAACTCCTTCTAAATTTAGCTGATTTTAAAGATCAATTTACTGCTTTAAGTATACTAGGGGTAAAATTGAGGTACATTAAGATAAATTGAGGTAAATAAAGCAAGTTCTATTACCAAAATTTATCTGTTCTCGTCTAATCCCTCTAAAAATATAAATTTTTTATTTAAGATTTCAAATCTAACTATATATTTTAGTATACTTAGCAC
>NZ_NRJF01000085.1 GCF_003585965.1 Psittacicella gerlachiana
AACTCTGCTAGCAGAGTTTCCGTTACCTCTAAGGGGTAACGGAAACTCTTATGTAAAGTTATAAATTTAGAAGATTATATTTATAACTTTAAATTAAGAGATTTTATATTTGTAGGCTAGTATTAGTTTTTATTAAAAAATGATTGTTCTGTAAGAAGTTAGCAGAATTTTTTAATAGGGGTTTTAATTACTTATGCTTACTTTAGAGAAAGAAAATCAGCATTTGATTTTTAATTTAGAAAAGTTGCCTGAAAATATAGATTTTTTTGATAAGAATTTTTGGCTACAGGAGCAAAGAATTCTTGGCACTGCAAAGGGAAGAGGAACAACTTATTTTCTACAGTCTAAAGATTTATTGGGAGTAAATAGTGTTCTGCGCCATTATTACCGTGGAGGTTTGTTTGGCAAGTTTAATAAAGATCTCTACTTTTTGCGAAGAGTAGAGGATACTCGCAGTTTTGCAGAATTTAAATTACTTAAGCAACTTAGACAAGCGGGATTAAATGTACCTAAGCCTTTAGGAGCACGAGTAACCAAGGTGGGGTTAGGATTATATCGAGCTGATATTTTAATTGAAAAAATAGAACAAGCTCAAGATTTAACTAAGGTATTACAAGAGGAAGAACTTACAAGTACTCAATGGCAAAAAATTGGGGCTTTAATTGCTCAAATGCATCAATTACAAATTTGCCATACCGATCTTAATGCTCATAATATTATGTTACAAAAGCTTGATGGAGTTGAAAAGTTTTGGCTTATTGACTTTGATAAATGTTTTGTCCGTACTGGTGAAGCATGGAAAAAAGAAAATTTACAAAGACTGTTACGTTCTTTTCGTAAAGAAGTAGGGCGTTTGCAAATTAAGTTTACCGAAGATAACTGGCAAGATTTATTACAAGGTTATACTGGTAGCTAAATAGATAGCACCAAATCTTCGTATATAATTTAGGTTAATACGAAGATTGGTTTCTTAAATTTAAGTTTGACAACTTAAATCTTTTTTTATACAATTAACTAGACCGACTGGTCTAATAAAAAATCATTTAGGTTTTAAGAGGGGTATGAAACAAGGAGAAGAGACCAAAAATTATTTAATTGCCGTAGGCAAAGATCTTATTGCTCATAAAGGATTTACTGCAGTAGGGCTAAATGAGATTTTAACGACAGCTAATGTTCCTAAAGGCTCTTTTTATCACTATTTTAGTTCTAAAGAGGTTTTTGGTTTAGCAATTTTAGAAGCTTATTTTACGCAGTATCTGGAAGAACTTAAGCAATTATTTAATACTTCAGAGAGTTTTGAGTATAAAGTTCTTACTTATTGGCAACAATGGCAAGAACGAGAAATAGCTCAACAAGGCTGTTTAATTGTAAAGTTAAGTGCCGAAATTTCTGACTTATCAGAAGTAATGCGAGCAAGTATGCAACGAGGACTCGAAGCGATTAGTGAGTTTTTTTGGCAACAAATAAAGTTGGCTCAAGCACAAGGAGAGTTATCTTCTCAGGTAGAAGCTGAGGAGTTAACAGCATTTCTTTTTCAAAATTGGTTAGGAGCTTGTTTAAGTTATAAGATAAATCGTCCGCTAACTAGATGTTTTACTTTAGCAACTCAACATACGCAAAAGCTTTTAGAACTTTATAAAATTTAATCATAAAAAAAACAACGAACAACAATAAGGAAACATGATGAAAGTTTTTTACCAAACACAAGCAACAGCAACTGGTGGTCGTGCTGGTCGTACGGAATTAAATGACGGAAGTTTAGGTTTTGATTTAACTCCTTTTACTGCAGAGAAACAAGGGGTAAATCCAGAACAGCTTTTTGCTTTAGGTTATGCTGCTTGCTTTGATAGTGCCTTAAATCTTGTAGCTCAAAAAATGTCTTTACCTTTAGTTTCAAGTAAAACTTCAGTGCAAATTGGTATAGGTCAGGTAATGTCAGGTGCTTACAAGTTACAAGCTCAAATTAGCGTCTACACTACAGGTTTAACAGCTGAACAAGCAAATGAATTAGTACATAAAGCTCACGAGGTATGTCCTTACTCTAATGCAATTAAAAATAATGTAGAGGTAACTTTAGAAGCTATTATTCAAGAGGAGAAGTAAAATGAAAGCGGTAATTCATAAAATTTTTGGTGAACCTGAAGCGGTAGTTGAATGTACTCAAGTAGCTACGCCTGAACCTCAAGAAGATCAAGTGCTAATCCAAATGATTATGTCGCCAATTCATAATCATGATTTATGGACGATTAGAGGTACTTACGGCTATAAACCTAATCTTCCTGAAGTTGCAGGATCGGAAGCAGTAGGTAAAATTGTAGCTCTCGGTTCTAAGGTAAAACATTTACAAGTAGGGCAAAGAGTTAGTGTTGCCAATATTCATCAGACTTGGGCTGAGTATTTTGTTGCTCCTGCAAATGCGGTAGTGCCGATTCCTGAAGCTATGAGCGATGAGCAGGCAGCTCAGTTAATTGCTATGCCTTTTAGTGCCATTACTTTATTAGAGTTTTTAGAAGTTCAAGCAGGACAATGGATAATTTTAAATGCTGCCAGTGGGATGATTGGAAAAACTACCGCTATGTTAGCTAAAGCTCGAGGCGTTAAGGTAATCAATCTTGTTCGTCGTAGTAGTGTGATTGCAGAGCTTAAAGAATTAGGGATTGAGCATGTAGTAGCGACTGATACGCCAAATTGGCAAGAACAAGTAAAAGAGATTTTAGGTGAAGAGGCTTTAGTGGCTGGTGTCGACTCTATAGGCGGAGCTGATAGTAAAGAGATGAGTCAACTCTTAGGCTATGGAGCTCTATTTGTTTCTTTTGGAACCATGGGTGGAGAACCGGTACAAATTCCGGTAGGAGACTTGATTTTTAAACAAATCCAAGTTAAAGGATTTTGGGGAAGTATAGTTTCCCAACAAATGCTTAAAGAGAAAAAAGCAGCTTTAATGCAAGAATTAATTTCTTATGTTTTAAGTGGACAAATTCAGCTTCCAGTAGGAGGGATTTATTCTTTAGAGCAAGTAGCCCAGGCTTGTGCAGCCAGTCTCAAAGCTGGAAAATCAGGAAAAATTCTTTTAAAACCTTAGTTTATGCATTATCTTCAAATTACCTTTTTAATCTTGCTAGCTTTAGAGTTTCTCTACATTATGTATTTAGAAACCTTTGCTCCTCAGAGCAAGCAAACGGCAAGGGTGTTTAAGTTATCACCCCAAGTGTTACAACAACAAGAAGTGCAAACCTTGTTTAAAAACCAAGGAGTGTACAATGGTTTACTGGCGATTGCAATAATTGTCGCTTTAATTCTTGGGCATACTTTAGTCCTCAATTATATTGTTGCTTATATTATTGCCGTAGCTATTTATGGTTCTTTTACCGTAAATAAACATATTTGGTGGAAGCAAGGAATTTTTGCTTGGGCTTATGTTGCGGTAACTATCTATCTCCATTTTTAATTTAGATATAAAAAAGTCTCTCAACTTAGTGTTGAGAGGCTTTTTTTAAGGTTCAATTTTCCAAATAAAACAATTAAAAGAGTTATTTTTAATTGCATTAGGGTAAAAAGTATCCCGATAAGTTAACCAAATGTTTTCTAATTGTCTTTCTTGCAATACTAGGAGTTCTAAATGTCGAGGATCAAACTCCTGTTGATTGTCTCTTGCTAACTGAGGATCAAAAGGCAAGGCATTTTTATTGAGTAATACTGCAAACCAATCTTGTCTTTCGCCAACATAACGTGATTCAAAATCATATTCTTGAGGCATAACATAATGAGGCGGTAAGATATGAGCTTGGTAGTCAAGGTCATATAAAAGACGGTTTAAATGACTTTCATCATGCCAAACGGCAATGAGATTATTTTGATAATCTGTAAGGGTGCGTTGAGCAAGTTCACGACTCATGGTAAGAAAGGCTTGACTTGTCCCTCCATTAAATGCTCCTGCAATATAGGTGGTTGCTTTTTCAGGGGTAGGAGAAATATAAGCTTGAGATTGAGGATTACGTTCGTATGAACGTAATTCCTCAGGTAAGCAATTTTGCCCAAAGTGTTCAACCACAATTAAGTCTTGTGCCCAATTACCAGTAGGGGCAAAGAGAAGATCTTGAGCGTAAAGTGGACGCTTACAGTAGAAGTTTGCATTCATAAAAAATACATAGGCAAATTCTGCAAGCGTAGACTCGAGCTCTAAAAAATACTTAAAGCGGAACAGAGTAGGTAAAGGCCAAGGTTGATAGTCCAAAGGAATAATTTTTACTTGCGGGTTATAGGCGTAAAGTTGAGCTAATTCTTTACTATCGGTAAAGACAAAAAAGGTTACTTCACAATCGGGAAGAAAATTTTGATAGTTATAAGGAAAAAGGACTTTAAAAAAGCTAGCATAAGCTCCTGTATTGACGCTTAAGACCGCAACTTTGGTTCTACTCATAATTTATAATTGGGAAATATTAATACTTGGGGCGTATTTTTTTACTTGGTCATAAAGACTAAAGCTCACTTTATCGGCAAGAGCATTAAAGATTTGTCCAATGCTTCCTTGAGGATCTTGAGCTGTAGTGATTATGCCATTATCGAGATCTTCACGAATTACTGGGTTAAGAGGTACTGAAACTAATACCGGAGTTTGGAGAATTTGGCTAATTTCTTTAACTCCGTCATTACCAAAAATGTGAGCTTGATAACCACAATTTGGACAAGTATACATGCTCATATTTTCTACGACCCCAAGTACCGGAACGTTTAGTTCACGGAACATATTTACTCCTTTGAGAACATCTAACAGAGCTATATCTTGAGGGGTGGAAACTATCACACTGCCGGTAACTGCAAGATCTTGAGTAACGGTAATATGAATATCGCTCGTGCCTGGTGGGAGATCTAATACAAGATAATCTAAATCAGGCCAATTAGTTTCTTCAATAAGTTGTTTAAGCATAGAAGAAGCCATAGGACCGCGCCAAATTGTAGGATCAGTTTCAGGAATTAAAAAGCCAATTGAGTTGGCATAGAGTTTACCCACTTGCACGGGATTCATGGTTTTATTATCATTTGAAGTAGGCTTGGTTTCACTAGCTCCCAACATATGAGGAATTGAAGGACCATATAAATCGGCATCAAGAATCCCTACCTTAGCTCCACCATTAGCTAAGGCTGCGGCTAAGTTGGCACTAACCGAAGATTTTCCTACCCCTCCTTTACCTGAAGAAACAGCAATAATATTTTTAATTCCTGGAAAAGGCTGTTTTTTACCTGAAGGTCTTCTTTGGCTAATCTTAAAAGTAAGATTAACTTTTACTTCTTGAACTTGAGGATATTGACGACCAATATAGTCGGTCAAAGCGCTAATAAACTCTTGTTGAGCGTTTAAGCTAAAAGGGAGGGTTACACTTAAAGCTAAAGTTTGTGTTTGTTGATTAAAGAGAATTTTTTCTTGATTGATCGCATTTAATTCGCGAAGAGTTTTTTGCCAAGGAGTATAAGTAAAGTCTCCTATTAACGCAAATTCTTGACTCATAATAGTCTCCATTAATTGAGGGAGGTGAATAATTTGTTGCTTGTATATTTTACTTGATCTATAAGTTTATTACTCAAAAAAGTGATGAAAAAGAGTTAATTTTGTACTAAATTGTTTTAATTAAGAATAACTAACAATAATTAAACTAAAGAAAAGCTGTTATCTTATAATTAAAGTGTGGTAAGATAAATATTGGGTTTGAAAAAGACTTACGTTTTTTTTTTAACTATAAAAGGATCTTTATTCCATGCTTAATGATGTAAGAATCTTTGATTATGAAGATATTCAGTTAATTCCTAATAAATGTATTGTTGAAAGTCGTTCAGAATGTAATACGAGCGTGAAATTAGGAAAAATGGAGTTTAAAATTCCAGTAGTTCCTGCAAACATGCAAACAATAATTGATGAAGCATTAGCTGAAGATTTAGCTCGTAAGGGTTATTTCTATATTATGCATAGATTCACACCAGAAACTCGCGAAAGCTTTATCCGTCATATGAAAGGGCAAGGTTTATTTGCTTCAATTTCTATTGGGGTTAAAGAAGATGAATTTGGATTTGTTGAGCATTTAGCAGCCCAAAATCTTGTGCCAGAGTATATTACCATTGATATTGCTCATGGACATTCTAATTCTGTGATTGCAATGATTAAGCACATTAAAAAATATTTACCTGAATCTTTTGTGATTGCAGGAAATGTAGGAACGCCAGAAGCAGTACGTGAATTAGAATTAGCAGGTGCAGATGCCACAAAAGTGGGAATTGGTCCAGGTAAAGTTTGTATTACCAAATTAAAAACTGGTTTTGGAACCGGAGGCTGGCAATTATCAGCAGTGCGTTGGTGTGCTAAAGCAGCAACTAAACCGATTATTGCTGATGGTGGTATTCGTGATCATGGAGATGTAGCTAAGTCAATTCGTTTTGGAGCGACTCTCGTAATGATTGGTTCTTTATTCTCAGGTCATGAGCAAAGCCCTGGTGAAACTTTAGAAATTGATGGTAAACTCTATAAAGAATATTTTGGTTCAGCTTCGGAATTCCAAAAAGGTGCACGTAAAAATGTTGAAGGGAAGAAAATCTTAACTCCTTTTAAAGGTGATCTTTTTGAGACTTTAGAAGAAATGCAACAAGATTTACAAAGTTCAATTTCTTATGCTGGGGGTAAAGACTTAGAAGCTTTACGTAAAGTAGATTATGTGATTGTTAAAAACTCGATTTTTAATGGTGATCGTTAATATCTAATCTCTCCATAATAAAGTATATAAAATATTTAACTATTAAATTATAAAAAATACTTAATAATAAAAGGTCTAT
>NZ_NRJF01000086.1 GCF_003585965.1 Psittacicella gerlachiana
TGAAAGTTTTTTATAAAAACTAAGTCAGCATCATATACTTTTGAGACTTACCAGCATGAATCGTAATTTTAAATTAAAGTTTAATCGTCGTACTTTATCTTTAGATGCAGTATCGGAACTGGCAACCAGTGCTGTAGCACAAAGTACCTCCTCTCCACAAACCTCACAAACTGTTAAATTCCTGTCTTCATTCTTAAAACCTAGCCTTGTGGCATTATTAAGTATTACTACCCTTGGGATGAGTTTCGCTCAACCAGCTCGTACAGGCATGGACGTGATTCATGGACAAGTACAAACTCTTGTTGAGGGAACAGTAACAACTTATACCACGAAAGCTAATAGTATTATTAACTGGCAAACGTTTAACATTAAAGAGCATGAAATTGTAAAATTTTTACAAGAGCATGCTAATTCAACGGTATTAAATCGTGTGCTAGGTGGTAATGTTTCACAGATTTTAGGGCAATTACAATCTAATGGTAAGGTATTTATTGTTAACCCTGCGGGCATTGTCTTTGGAGCAAAAGCTCAAGTTGATGTCGCTGGTTTAGTGGCTTCGACCTTAGATCTGAGTGATGAAGATTTTCTGCAAGGAAAATATGTTTTTAATCAAAACAAAGACGCTACTATTGCTTCGGTATTAAACCAAGGGGTAATTAAACTCAACCAAGATGGAACTCTAGCTTTAGTTGGGGGACAGGCGATTAATACTGGTGTACTCGAAGCTAAAAATGGGACGGTATACCTGTTAGCGGGACAGTCAATTACGATTCAAGATCTTGAAAATCCATTAATCTCTTATAAGGTTACCGCAGAAAACCAAGCTTTAAACCTTGGTAGTATCTTTAGTAAAAATGCGGTATTACTCGCAAATAAAGTAGCTCATGGCAACCAAAATTTTGTTGATCTTGTGAGTGAAACAGACTCTGCAACCCAAGCAACAATTAATGCTCAAGGTGAAGTATTACTCTATGCAGGATCAACTGCTGAGCAAGTACAAACGACCGCAGATACTCAAGCTCAAGTACAAGGAAGACGTAATGGTCTAGTTGTGCAAGCGGGAACAATTCAAGGTCATAACACTCAGAATACAAGTGCTCAAGGGCAAGCCCAAGCTTCTAAAGTTCAAGTTTTAGGGGATGCAGTAGTTGTAACTGCTGAGGCTAATATTGTCGCTCAAGAAGTAAATCTTGGAGGCGATCTCCAAGGTCAAGGACAGGTAAAACTAGCAGCTCTGACTCAAGTGCAAGCGGGTGCAACTATAGATGTATCTCGCTCGCAAGGAGATGCGGGAACAGCGATTGTTTGGGGGGATCGTAACTATGTAGCGGGTACATTCCAAGCTCAAGCTTTAGAGGGTAAAGGTGGATTTGTTGAGACTTCAGGGAAAGAGTTGCATCTTGGCGAAGACTTTACCATTAACGCCCAAGGAACTGCAGGCAAAGGGCAGTGGTTATTAGATCCGGAGAATTTACATATAGTTAATTCTACGGTATACGAAGAACAAAAAGGTAAAACTGGTAGTGCAACGAAAGCGATTAGTCTTACTGATGGTAATTATGATTACACTACTGATAATACCGAAACCTATCAAGATTCTTATCTATTAGATAAACAAGTTGAAACTGCTCTTAAAGAAGCAAATGTTACTTTAACCGCAACGAATAATCTTAGTGTTACTTATGCAGATATTAATGCTGCTTATGCTGCTCAAGAATCTAATTATGGAGTGGATGGAGCAAATGGAGCTTTAAGTTTAACTGCAAATAATATTAGTATTACTAATTCTTCAGTACATACAAGACACATTAACTTAAAAGCACATAATAATGTGACTATTACTTCGAGTAATTTGAGTACGACTTCAAATTTATCGATTGCCGCAAATAAAACTATTACCGTAACCGGAGTAGATAATAAGTTAGATGGTTATACGGTTGCAGTTTTATCCAAAGATGATTTAAGTCTAACTAATGTTACAACTAAGGCTGGACAGAAACAACCTGCAGGTGTAACTAATGTAACTTCGTTTAATCTTAATGCAAAAGGTAATCTTAGCTTAACTAATGTTAGTGTGAGTGTGAACTTTGGGCAGGTAAGGATCACTTCAGAAGGTCATAAACTAGAAGTTACTAATTCTACCTTACAAAATAATTGGCAAGAAGTAATGCTTCATGCAATTGGTTATTATGGTACTGAGAGTAAAAATTCTACTGTTGGTGGTGAACTTACGGTAACAGGGACAACTATTGATGTACTCGTAAACTATTATCTTAAAGGCGGGCAAGTTACGATTAAAGATTCTAAGTTAAAGAATCAAGAAGAAACAACTAAAGCAAATCAAAGTACTATTTCAGTAATAGGAGATGGTCCTGTTCGTTTAGAAAATTCAAGTTTATCTACTACTTCTAATTTACAGTTTGATAATAATAAGTCTGGAGATTTTATATTCTTAAATTCAACTGTTAGTGCTCAAGGAATTGAAACTATTGGTTCTAAAGGACTTAAATCATTAGAAGTTACAAATTCTAGTTTTAATAGTAAGTCTAGTGTACGTATTGGAGTAGAAGGTGATATTACTTTAAAAGGTGCTACTTTTGAATCTAACAACTTTAATTTAATTTCATCAAATGGTAAGATCTCGATTGGTGAAGAAAAAGAAAGTAATGGTAAAGTGATTCCGAGTAAGCTTGAAGCTAAAACAGGAAATGCAAATATTAAAGCAGAAAAAGAAATTTCTTTAGGTAATGCAGAAATCTCTAGTAGCAGTGGTTGGACTAGTAACTTAAGTATAGATGGTAAGAAAGTTGAATCGGTTGGTACAGAATCTAAAAATGTTTCTTTATCAGGGAATAATGTTAGTTTATTAGGTAAAGAAGGAATAGCTTTAGATAATGTTTCAATTAATGCTACTAGATCTGTATCATTGAACTCTTCAGCTGGAGCTGTTAGTTTAATTGGATCTTCTGTAAAAGCTGATAATGTAACTGCACAAGCTGATAGTGGACAGGTAACGGTAAAAGATAATAAATTAGATGTAGCGACTTGTTTAACTTTAAATGGTACTAGCTATGATTACCAAGGAAATACTGGTAAGAATGCTGATAAAGCTAAGGTAAATGGTCAAGAAACAGCACAATCTCCATCTCCAAAACAAACAGATGAAGAGAATGTGCAGAAAGAAGCAACAACATCTAATGATCAATCTACAGCTTCTCAAACTTCACAAGATTCAGCTCAAGATAGTAAAGTAACCTCTGATACTAATGACAATCTTGAAAACAAATCTAGTGAAACTGACGGTTCTCAAACTTTAACTCAAGAAACTGAATCTGATGTAGAATCTAAAGATTCATCTGAGAAGAAATCGGAAGTAGAGTCAGAAAAAGGAGAGCAGCCAAGTGCTGAAAGTACAACTGGATCTACTAGTGAAAGTTTAGAAGCAAAATCTTCTAGAGGTAGTGCAGAAACTTCAAATTCGAATTCTCAAGAGCAACAAGTTGCTCAAGTAGAATCAAAAACAGAGGTTCAAGAACCTGCAAAAGCTGAAGCTCAAGTTCAAGAAGAGTCTAAATCTGAAGAAGGTAAAAAAGAATCTGATACTTCTTCTATTCAAGAATCTGAATCTAGAGACTCATCATTAACTGATGGTAATTCTGAAAAGGATACTACAGAAACGGAAACTCCGAAAGAAGATACAAAACTTTCAGAAGAGCAAGCTGATACTCCTCAAATTCAAGGTGAAGAAGAGAAAGCAGGAGAAACTGAAGTTAAACAAGAAGAAGTTACAACTGTAGAATCTCAATTAGACTCATCTGCTAATGAAACTAAAGAGGCTAAAACTTCAGCTGATACTCAAGATTCAACTCTTCCAAAATCTGATGCAGAAACTCCTATAGAAGAAAAAGCTGAAGAGAAAGAAGAAAAAGCTCCAGTTTCTGAGCCAGCTTCTCTGACTCCAGCAGATAATGCTACAGATCAAGAAGATAATAAAACTGCAGAAGAAGGTTCAGCTCAAGCAGAACTAGAGCAAACAGAACCTAAACAAAAAGATCAAGAAGAGGAAGCAAAATCTCAAGAAGATCCTCAAGTTCCAGTAGCTCCTGCGGAAGATGAAACTGCTCAAGTTCCATCTGCAGAAGAAAAACCAGCTTTAACTCCTGAAGTTCCAAATTCTTCACAAGATGATGAACAAAAAGATGAAGCTAAGGAAGATACGCTTCCTAGTCCAACTACAGATTCGAAAGAAGATTCTAAACCTGCTTCAACTGAAGAACCTGTAGGTAAAGATGAGATTACCAAAACAACTCCTGAAAAAACTATTATCATAGAAGATCTTTCTGACGAGCAAGAGAATCAAGCTACAGGAACAGAAGATAGTAAACCAGTTGCAGATGCTTCTACAGATAGTAGTGTAGATGTACCTCAAGACGCTCCTGCTTCTGAAGAAACTGCATCAAAATCTTCTGAAGAAGCAAAAGAGCAAGAGCCTCAAGCTCCACAGGATACCGCTCAAGAAACTCCAGAGCAAGATTCAGCTTCTCTAGTTCAACCTGTTGAGAAGGAAGATAACAAACAAGAGGTGGATATAGACGTTTCTCCTACAAAAGAGGAACAAATACCAATTACTCCTGAATCTGTTGCAGAAAAACCATCTCTACCACCAGTAGCTGAATCGCCAGTTGCTAATGAGGATAATAATTTAGGAGTGGAAGCTAAACCTCTTCCTAAAGAGCCTCAAGCTCAGGTACCTGAAGCGGTTAATGGGATTCCAGTGCTGTTATTAAGACAGGGAGTTGAAGATGACAGAGAACGTAATCTGAACAATTGGTTAGTAAGACAACCTGAAGTTAAAGCTTTACCTACGCCACCAGAGAATCATCAACCTCTAGTGGTAAAAGGAGAAGATATACCTTCAGTGTCACCTGCTTCTTCAACGAATGAAACTATTTTCGTATTCTCAAGTTGTAAGGTAACTTCGAGTAGTGGACAAGCTGCTTTAAGTAATCTTGGAGTAAGTAGTGCGGATATGGGGTTAAGTTTAGGTGAGATTTCAGCTAAATATAATTTAAGTTCAGAAGCAACGGCTGCTCTTGAAGCTGAATGTAAATAGGAAGACTTTTCTTGGAGGATTTTTATTCTCAAGGAAAAACAAATTATTAGTTTATAATTAATTTAAATGATCTAAGCTCCCGTAAGGGAGCTTAGATCATTTAATGGTTTTATAAATAGTTTAATAATGGGAGAGGAGTATATTTTAACTTTATACCGTTAATTCTCATTGAATCTTAATCGTGATTTGAGAGTTTTATTGCAGATAGAGAATTGCCATTTTGATTTAGGATTTGAGGCTCTTTGAGATTCAAGCCAACTAATTAGGGAAAATCACTAATGCTAATGGAATAGTTACTATGAGAGCAATAAAAGTACGGATAAAGAAGATAACAATAATATCCCAGAAATTTCTCGTTAACTTAAATTGTAAAAGCAGTAAACCTATTTCTGAAAGATAAATTAGTTGAATAATACTTAATACCCCAATCACAAATTTTAAGGCTTGACTTGGATTATCGATAGTTGGCAATAAAGCTATAGGTAAATAGTTATCTGCTAAACTTGATAAGATTAAAGGAGCTGTTTGGTGTGCTGTTGTAGTACTAAAACCAAATAACTCAAAAACCCAAGCAATAGGTAAAGCCATGTATTCAAAAATTACAGGGAAGTAAGTAACTAAACATAAAGCTGTAGTTCCCCAACAAATAATTACTGGAGTTAAGTTAAAAACATAACCAATAATACTTGGGAATTTATTTAAAAAGTTGCTTTTGGTTAACTTACTATTACGTTCACAAGCTAGATTAAAAGCTTTAATCCAAGCAGAGTGATAAAGTTTGGCTGGATTTTTGTTACTTGGGACAGCTGCTCTTTGTCCAGCGTAGAATTGTTCTGCGGGTTCGGAGTTCTTAGTGCCGTTTACATAGAGGTCTTTATAACGATTTAAAGGATAAATTCTTACGCTAATCATCGCAATAATAATGCCTACGCCAGTAATGGTGCCAAAGAAAGTCCAAAAGTAATCCATAAAGCCAAGGTAAGTACATACTACAACAATCCATCCAATTGAAGAAATAGCAAAGGTAGTAGAAATAATTACCGCTTCTTTATGCGTAAAGTAACCTTGATCATAAAGCTGTTTACTAGAAATTACAGCCGCATTACCTGGAATAAGCCAAGCCGAAAGCATGCTTACAGAAGCTAAAGGAGAAATTTTAAAGAGAGGGCGAAGAACAAACCCGATTAACGTCCCTAAAAATTCCATAAAACCAAACTCAAGAATAAAAGTTTGGAAAAAGAGTATTGGAGCTACGAGAATTGCTAACTGCGTTGCTTGTTCGAGCATACTTTGTCCAGTGTTTTCTTGGATTAAGAATTCGGGACCGGTTTTTGTAAGCACGAGTATAGCAATCATTGCTCCTAGAGTTCGAAAGATAACATCTAAACCATTAACATTTACCATGTTGTAAATAGTTTTTGATTTGGTAAGAAACTTTGGTTTAAAAAAGTACTGTATTAAAGAAAGAACACTAGATAAAATACAGATAGCTGTAATCAAAGTGACAAAAAATGGTAAACCTAACCAGTTAATCACTTGTTTTAAATAGTAGAAAGTAATAGTGTCTATACTTTGATTTGCCGCAAAATGAAAGGGAACTACCATTACCACCAGACCAAAAATAGTTCCTAGGATAAAACTGATTAAGCGCCAAGGAGTTATATAGTTTTTTTGAATATGCATAAGCAAAAATTTAATTTAAAAAGTAAACAATATCTGGTGACCTAAGTCGACACGGTATTATACTATTTTTTGTTCTTGGGAAAATATTTTTCTTTAAAGACCATGAAAAGCACTCAAGAACTTAAGTTGTAAGAGTTTATTCAATCTAATGATAGAGGTATTGGATTTAGTGTCAGTTTGTTAAAAACTGTGATACGTTTTTGCTTTATTTTCATAGATCTTAGAGAAAATATGGAGATTTTTCACAAAAAGTTTTAGTTGTTTTACAGGAGTGAGAGGTAAATTTAGGAAAAAACCTAATCTGTTAGCGACATTTTCTTGAGGAAATTAAAATCGTTTTTTTAAAATCAGTTTTTAAATGGTATAATTAAGCAAAAGTTTTTTATAAATTTAGGAGTAAGACTAATGTCAACAAAACGTCGTCCACTTGTAATGGGTAACTGGAAATTAAACGGTTCTAAAGCGTTTACAACTGAATTATTAACTGCATTAAAAGCTGAATTAGCAGATAGCCCAGCTTGTGATGTAGCTGTTGCAACTCCAGCATTATACCTAGCACAAGCTACCGACTTAGTAGCTGGTTCACAAATTAAAACTGGAGCACAAAATGTTGATGTGCATGTTTCTGGTGCATACACAGGTGAAACTTCAATCGAACAATTAAAAGATTGTGGTGCAACTTATGTAATTATTGGTCACTCAGAGCGTCGCCAATATCACCAAGAAAGTGATGCTTATATTGCAGAAAAATTTGCGGTAATTAAACAAGCTGGTTTAGTTCCTGTTTTATGTATTGGTGAAACTGAAGAAGAAAACGCAAATGGTCAAACATTTGATGTAGTTTCACGTCAAATTGATGCGGTAATTAATCACAATGGTATTGAAGCATTCAATGGTGCAGTAATTGCTTATGAGCCAGTATGGGCTATAGGTACAGGTAAAACAGCTACTCCAGATCAAGCACAAGCTGTACACAAATTTATTCGTGAACACTTAGCGAAATTTGATGCTGCAGTTGCTGAACAAACAATTTTACAATACGGCGGTTCTGTAAATGACGCTAATGCTGAAGCTCTATTTGGTCAACCAGATATTGACGGTGCTTTAGTTGGTGGTGCAAGCTTAAAAGCTGGTGCATTTGCTGCAATTGTAAAAGCAGCTGCGAAAGTAAAAGCTTAATTGCGAGATGACTTTACGTTACCTTCTAATTTTTATTTAACTATTTTATATATTCAAACCAAACCCGAAAAGGTTACGTAAGGTTAAACTCCTTTACTCCAAAGCCTAAGCTCATTTGAGCTTAGGCTTTAGTAATTTGAGGTTAATATCCTTGATGATGCTTTTTTCTTTAGTACTTTGTGCTTGTTTTGTTAAGATTTTATTTTTGTTTTTTGAGAGCTTTAGATTGCTTAAGATAACTGAAGGCAGTAATGATGATTTGATCTTGAGTTAGCTAGTTGATTTAGGTTTTTCTTAAAAAAGATCAGCAAATTAATCACAAAATAAGAAAATAGCTTCTTTGCTTTTTGGGGAAGTTGCATAAGTAGTTGTATAATATAACTAGTTTTACAACAGAATTTTTAATGTATGTTAATAACTCGTATTTTTGAGCGAATCTTTTCTTTAATGGTATGGCTCATCCTTATGAGTATCTTAGGGTTTTTTGTTGCCTCTTGGCAAAATCCATTTATTCCGTTAAATATCGAGAGTTGGTGGCGTTTTGTAGTGAGTACGCTTACAGGAAGTTATTTTTATTATCATCCTATGTATACTGCACCGATTGTGAAATTAATCATAACTACCTTAGAACTAGTAACCATTGCTACGGTATTTAATTTGCTTCTCTCGTTACTCTTGGTAACTTTTACCATTAAATTAGAAAGAGTCGGAAAAATCATTTATCAGTTTTTTACGGTAGTAAGAGTAATACCTTTTATTGCCCTCCCGTTATTATTTAACCAAGCTTTTACCGATAATAATATCGCTAGTACTTTACAAGCTCTGGATGATGTGAATTATGGATATTTTTCCAGTTCTCGTCTGTGGTTAATTTTTACGGGTGAAGGTTTTTCGGGATCACGTTTAACCTTAGTCTTTAATTTTCTTTTAATTGCCTTAACTGCCTCTTACTACATTTTGCCACATACTTATGTGGTGGTTGCTCGAGCAACCAATCAAATTCTCAACTATAGCTATGTAAAAAGTGTGAGTAAACGTTGGTCTTCGTTTTATATTATGCGTAAAGCGGTATTTCATCGTTTAGTACCTACAGTTTGTCGAGAACTCCCTCTAGTGCTTTCGACTTTCTTTTTCTTTGTTTGTAGTTTGGAATATATTTTTAATTGGCGAGGAATTGGCAGTTTATTTATTGCTTTAATGCAAAATCGAGATAAGTTTGCTATAGAAATTGGCGTTATTATTTTTTTAGTGGGTAGTGGTTTGATCTTAATGCAGTTTGCCTTAACCGCTTTTGGTAATATCTATGATTTAAATCAGCGTAAGGAGTTACCATATGAAGCCGATTAGTAAAATTTGGGACAATCTCGTAAAAAAACTAAATCCATTAAGCTACTTAGGGCAAGGTCAAACTAACCGTAAAACTATTACTTTTCATGAATTAGTTTGTTTTATTATTATTTTTATTGCTCTTTTCTATTCTTTTTTTGGAGAGTTTTTAATTCACTTACCACTTCAAAAAGAAATAATTCCCGAACAAGTTGTTGCTCCTTTCGAGTCCTATGCTCATTTGTTAGGCACAGATGTTTATGGACGTGATTTGCTTGATGTGTTTCTCTTAGGGATTCATAAAAATTATCTTGTTGCCATAATTATTGTGCTAATAGATGCCTTCTTAGTTGTTCCTTTAGCTTTATTTTTAGGCTTTTACTTTCGTAAAGAAGGCTTATTACAGAGTTTGACAGCTCCCTTAACCATTTTTGTGAGCTTGTTTTATTACTTTGTTTTTAGTGCCTTATTTGGACCAACTTTATTTATAGCTGCTTTGGCAGTATGTTTACATATTTTTATCTATACTTTTTCTCGAGTATATCGAGATGTAGTCCAAGTAATGGATACTAAGATGGTACACTATTTTTTACTTGATGGAGCAAATTTTAGGCAGATTTTACGTTTGGTTTTATTACCTACGCTCATAGGTAAAATCTTCCGTTTACTGCGTCGAGCTTTATTATTAGTGGTAACTGAGTTAATTCTGATTGGTGTTTTACAATTAGGTGTAAGTCCTACTTCGGTATATTGGGGAAATGTCATGTACCAAGCTTGGAAATATCAAGCTCATGCTCCTTATGCCCTGTTGATTATTACCTCTCTCATTTCGGTTATCCTCTATGCTAGTTTTGTCATTTTTGAAGTAGGAGAAAACTTTGTTCGTGAGCGTATAGAGTTTAATCGTTATCGCCAAAAACAAAAAGTATCTTGGTGAGGAAGCTATGGCATTATTAGAAATTAGTAATTTAACTGTCACCATACGTGATCCTAATTCTGAGCTAGATGTACCTTTAATTGATAATTTTTCCATTAGTATTCAGGCGGGAGAATTTGTAGGTTTAATTGGTGAAACGGGATCAGGTAAATCAGTAATCGCTCGCATTCTCGGTGGTTATATTCGTCCTCATTGGAAAATTCAATGTAGTAGTTTTCGTTTAAATGGGCAAGAACTACTTATAGATACTTGTACTTTGGATACTAAACTTTTATCTGAGGTGGTGGGGGTAATAGATCAAGATCCTGCTAATGTTATTGATCCTTCACAAAAGATTTTACCGCAATTATTAGCACGTATGGATCTATGCCAAAGGTGGCGAGGTTTAATTTGGCGTAAACGCCAAAAACAACTTAAAGAAATTATTGATCTCTTTACCCGCATGGGGATTAAAGAACCTGAGCCAATTTTTAATGCTTATTATCAGGATTTATCACAAACCGAACAGCATTTAATGGCTATTGCTATGACCGTAGTTACTGAACCTTTAGTATTAATTGCCGACGAACCAACTACAGGGTTAAACTCAATTTCTACGCAAAGGGTACAGGCTTTATTTAAGCGCTTAAATGCAAATTTTAATAAAACGGTATTGTATTTAAGCAATAACTATCTTACGGTAAAATCTTTAACCCATTCTGCACATATTTTGTATTTTGGACAAGTGGTAGAAAGATTTTTTCATCTTAAAGAGATGAATCAAAAATTATTAAACTATGCTCATCATCCTTATACGCGACTATTTCTACAGAGTTTACCTGATTTTACGAGCAGTAAACTGATTTATAAGACGCAATTGTATGCAATTCCTGGACAATTACCAGAATTGAGCAATGTTCCGATTGGTTGTCGTTTTGGACCTCGCTGTGAATTTGCTCAAAAGAAATGTATGCAAGTGCCGAGTTTAGTTAGGGATCGAGAAAATGGGTTTAATGAGTTTGCTTGTCATTTTCCTGTAGATGTGATCGAAGCTGAAACTTTAGAGCAGATTAAAGAAGATCGAGAACGCTTAAAGCGGGAAATTGTATTAAAAATCCAAGAGGATAAATAAAAAATCGGACGCAAGTTCGATTTTTTTTGTTGGAAAGTCTTAGAAATAGTCTGCTTTACCTATATAATATAAGGGGATAATTAAGTGTTAACTCAAAGTAAAATTTAAGGTTAACTCAGAGTGTAATTAAGTGTTATCTTAGAGTACTATTGAGGGGTAACTCAGGAGACAATTAAGAGTTGTCTTTGAGTTAACGAGATACTTAATAAATAATTTATTTTGCCAGAGAGATTCTGCCATTTCTTGTTTTGTTTTCTAAGTTTAGAAAGCAAGTTAAAGATAGTTAATTTAGGACTCGAAATTTTTATTTTAAGTAAAAAGGAAGAGAAAGACGACCATTAGGATCAAGGATATATTGAGATTTTTATGTCAGAGAAAGAATTTAACGCAGAAGTTGCTAATCTTAATTGCAAAGTAGAAATGCAAGCTATTACCCAAGAATTAGAAAATCGTCTTGAAGCTGCTAATCAAGGTTATCAAAAGTATAATCTAGATGATCAAGGTAATTTTATTTGTTCTCAAATCACTTCTCCCGATATAAGTTCAGCTTTTGATCTAGAAGATGAGATGGAAACGATTAGTAGTAGTGGTGATGCTCAGTTAAATGAGTTTGTGACTTGGTTAGATAAATCGGTAACCCAAGAAGTAGAAGAGCAAGCGGTATATGCTCTAGTTCGTTTTAGTAATGAAATTGTAACTTTAAAGCAAAGTCTTAACTCTTTACTTCCAACCATTAACCGTGGGATTCTTATTACTCATCCGACCGCTGATGGTTTACAAGATGATGGTTCTTTACAGGTAGCAGCTGAATTTGTGCAACAAAATCCTGGCTTTAAATTAGTAATTTATCCTTATCCGGTATTTTATGAAAATCACCCGATTTATAATCAACCGGAAAAAATTAAGCGTGAAAATTATTTAGATGCTTACACTAATTATGCTTTAGAAGCTTTAAAAGAATTAGCGGTAAAAAATGGTGATCATGATCCATGGGTGTTTAGAGCGGATGCCGATCAAATTTATGATGCCGATTTACTAGCCCAACAACTAGAACAAATTCTTAAGGTTCCAAGTAATCATTTTAAAGTAAATTACTTTGTTAAATTAGATTTACACTATGAACCTGAATCAAATGAACTTTACTATTTACGTACGAAATTAAAATCAAGTAATTTCTTGGTAAAAGCTAAATATATTCGTGTAGGGATGGTAATTGAAAATAAAGAGCAAGCAACCTTAGCTAAGGAAGTGTATTTCTTTGAAGATCAAGAACATGATAAGTTTACCTTTAAGCAATCTTTAAAAGGTCTAGGGAATTTATTTAAATTCCGCTTTATGAAACAAGATACCAAAAACACCTTTAAAGCAGGGTTAAATCATCATTATCATGGAAGCATGTCGGATGCTCAAAGATATGCTCTGCATACTATGCGTGAAATTCCAGCGAATTATACAGGCTTTTTACATGCCGTACACTTTAAGTATTTAAAATACGTGCATAATGGTAATTGTGCAAAATTACCTTGTGGACTTTCTTATACTGATTTCTTAAACTCAGCGAGTTTTGCAGAGTTAAGTCGTAAAGCCCCAGAACTAAAACAAAGTCTACTCTTTAATAGTCCAGAGTTATTATTGAGCTATTGTCGTCATATGGATTTTCGTAAGGCTCATGAATTTAAAGCTTTACGTGACTTCTATGCTCAACTTCGTTTAAACGCTAAAGCACAAGAGTAAAATGGTAACGACAAAAAAACCAGCCGAAGTAATTTTAACCGTGAATCACTTATCGAAATCTTATTTAGATAATAAGCTGTTTCGTAAACGTCATCTTGTGGTCGATAAGGTAGATTTTAAGATTTATCGAGGTGAAATTTTTGGGATTACGGGGCATAACTCTTGTGGCAAGTCATCTTTAGCGAATATGTTAGTAGGACTAGTTGAACCTGATGATGGAGAAATTATCTTTGGTGAACATTTACTTAATTACCGAGATGTAAAATTTCGAAGAGAGCATATACGTTTAGCTCATACCGATATGGTCGCAAGTTTTACTTTGCCTCTCGATGTAAAAGAGTTCTTGAGTTTACCTCTACAATTAGCTGAAGTCCCGCTACAAGAACACGAGCGGATAATTATGGAGACTCTAAGCTTTTTAGAAGCTCCGGTAGATTTAAATAATAAACTTTTATCACGTTTAAATAATCAAGAACAGGCTTTAGTTTGTTTAGCTCATAGTCTAATCTTACAACCTGAAATTATTATTGTTGACGATATCTTTGCTACTTGCGATCTTTCGTTTAAGGGGGTATTAGTAAATATTCTCTTACGTTTACAAGAGCGAGGGCAAACGGTAATTCTCATTACTGCCGATCTTGGCATTATTAAACATCTTACCGATAGAGTAATGATTTTACAGGATGGAGTAATTGAGGATCTCGGAAAAACTTATGATATCTTAACTCATAGTCAAAATGAGTTTACGAATCGTTTAGTAAAAAGTTATTTTGGACGTCAATTAAAATCAGCAGATTGGCTTTTTAGTTTTAAAGAGTTTTAAAATAGGATCTCCGTGTGGAGATCCTTATTTGTATAAGATTATATGTTATGAACTAAGATATAGAAAGTTTGAAGTTGTAAATAAATATATAATTAGAACGATTTGAATAAATTTTTACTAAGATTGATTATCTTTGATAAAGTAATTTGAATACTTGTATAAAGTTCGCGAATAAGTTTCAAATATTTAAGAAGTATGGATTATTGCTAAATAGTTAAGTGATTGATAAGAAATAAATTATTTAGTTTTAATTCTTAACAAAATAACTATAAGT
>NZ_NRJF01000087.1 GCF_003585965.1 Psittacicella gerlachiana
AACTTTTAAGAAAAAATATTTTGGAGTTTTTAATAAAAAACTCCAAAAAATATGTGTTTTTTTAAGCGAACTAAAGTTATTTTTGCTAATCTATAAGATCGACAATAAAAAACTAACTTTTATTTTCCTATAGGGATATTTATGGAAAGCTCACAAGCTACATTTCATCTCAATGATATTTTAGATTGGGTGAACTCGAATGGGTTTTCAATAAACCTTTCCAGTGATCGCATAGGTTTTTTACTGGCGATTCACTCTTTTCAGCGTACAAGTACTAGTGAACTTTCTGAAGAAATTCTCATTGACTTGTATCGTCAAGTTTTAGCACAACAAAATAGTCCAGAGTTAACTGAGGCGACCTCTGCGGCTCGTGCTAATAAAATTATT
This sequence comes from Psittacicella gerlachiana, assembly GCF_003585965.1. Classification (GTDB taxonomy): domain Bacteria; phylum Pseudomonadota; class Gammaproteobacteria; order Enterobacterales; family Psittacicellaceae; genus Psittacicella; species Psittacicella gerlachiana. The sequence goes on from NZ_NRJF01000087.1 coordinate 388, forward strand.
AATGATATGGTAACGCAAAAGTTACTTAATCGTTTTAGTTTAGATTTTGCTGAAGACGAAGAAGTAGCGAATCAATCTTCGATTTATCGTCTTTCTCCTCTTGCTATTGGCATTGCCGATAACTACCTAAGACAAAAGGAATTTTCTCAAGTAGGTTTAAGTGTGCAGTTAGCAATGGTAGCTAAGGAAATGCACGAGATTACGCAAGTGAGCCAAAAAACTGGAGATTATAGTTTTTGGAGTACTAATGTCTACGCTCCGCTTCGCTATTCAGTAGCAGAGATTTTTGATTTAATTGATTATCGTCAACGTGAGTTAGATGAAGAACAACATCAAATTAAGCAACAAATTTCTGATCTCTTGTCTAAAGATTGGGCTGCGGCTATAGATAATTGTAAAAACCTCTTAGCTTCTACAGGTGATACCTTACGTGAGCTTCAAGATACTTTAAGTTCCGCAGGGGATAAATTGCAAGCTCAGTTATTAACTATCTATTATGCAATTAATCATCAACTTGAGGCTTTAAATACTTTAGAGATGTTAAGCCAAGAACCTGAGTTAAGAACCGGATTATTTAGGGATAATACCGAGTTATTAACTTTAGTTGATCACTTAGAGCAAGATTTTAGTGATCTTGAGCGTGAAGAGCTTAAAGGAGTTTTCTTCTTAATCAACGATTTAATTACCCATTTACAAACAAAGTTAGATCGTATTATTTCTTGGGGACAGCAAAGTATAGACTTATGGATAGGTTTTGATCGTCATATTCATAAATTTATTCGTAATACCATTGATCTCGATAAAAATCGAGTATTTTCAACCCGTTTACGTCGTTCAGTAAGCGAGTATTTACAACAACCATTTTTCTTAACTTATGTTGAACAGCAAAGGATTCTTGATTTACGTACTGAAGCTCAAGATCTAGTAGAAGGTGAAGAAGTTGGTGAAATTCCTGAGGCTATTAGCTATGAAACTTATGATAATGTTCAAGATCAAATAGCTTTAGCAATGGAAATGGTATTAACTCCATTTAAACAAAATCAAGAACCTTTGGATATAGCTTTAATTTTACGCAAGATCTTACAAGATAATCCATTAGCCATTCATTTTGATGTGGCGCGAATTTTTGTGGAACAAGCGATGCGTCTTGGGGTAGCTGCTGATGAATTAGCCGGAGTCCAAGCAGTATGGCAAGATGTCAATGCATATCATGCCCAAGTCCAAGCCCATGTGATTAATCGTTATCCAAGGCAATAGGTTGAAGATAGAAAATTATGAGTAGTAATCGTATTAGCTTATCAAATAAGTTAATTGAGGCTTTGAGTAGCCCCTTATTTCCAGAGCTAGATAATCAATTAAGAGCTGGGAAGCACATTTGTAGTGAAGATATGGAAAAACATAGTTTTATCCATGAGTACTTTAATGAACTAGATAGTTTTTATCGTCGTTACAATGTTGAACTTATCCACGCTCCGGAAGATTTTTATTATTTACGTACCAAGAGTACAAGCATTATTGCCAGTTCGCAACTTAATGAATTAGAAATGCTAGTCGGTAAGGTACTTTGCTTACTTTATTTATCACCAGAGCGTTTAGCTCAACAAGGTATTTTTACCGCCCAAGAAGTTTACGATGAATTAGTTTCTTTGGTTGAGGTTGAGCGTTTAGTAAAACTAATAAATCCTCGTTCGACAGGTTCAGATTTAGATAAAGTAAAGCTTTTTGAAAAACTCCGTTCGGCGTTAAATCGTCTTGCTCGCATGGGGATGATTAGTTTTCTTGGCAAAGATAAAAGTAAAGATAAATTCTTAATTCGTAACGCTTGTTTCCGTTTTGGAGCAGAAGTACGTACGGGTGAAGATATTACCCAAGCACAAGAAAAACTTATTCGTTCAGGGGAGGCAGTGACGCCTGCTTCTTTAAAATTAGCGGCTCAAGCTGAATCTAATTTAGATTCATTACAAACATCAAATGTAGGTGAGCAAGCTGAACAAGATTCATTTGCCGATGAGGCTGAACTAGCAACCGAGAACTTTGCCCAAGACTGGGCTAAAGCTGAGAGTTTTACACAAGAGCAAAGTGAAGTAGTTGTACAAGATGATCTTGAAGAAGATGAGTTTGTTGATGAAGATGAGTTTAGCGACCTAGACGAATTTGACGAAGATGATTTTGAGCAAGAAGATGAAGAGGAGTTCGATGAGCAAGATCACGAACTTTTAGAAGATCTTGACGATCAAGATTCTGAGTTGGCTAAAGAAGATTTACTTTATCAAGACAATCCATCATTTACGAAAAAATAGGTTATAGAGATAGGTAGCAAAAATGCTAAAACGAGGAAAGTTTAAATCCTTAATTATGATGAACTGGAATGGTTTTTTTGCACGAAAATATGATCTTGATGATCTTGTTACCACCCTTTCTGGGGGTAATGGTGCTGGTAAATCAACCACCATGGCAGCGTTTATTACCGCTCTCATTCCAGATTTAAGTTTACTACATTTCCGTAATACGACTGAAGCGGGATCAACGTCAAGTTCTCGTGATCGTGGCTTACATGGAAAACTAAAAAGTGGAGTTTGTTATGCCGCTCTTGAATGTGAGAATTCTCGTGGCGAAACCATGCTTTTTGGGGTAAGATTACAACAAGTTGCCGGTCGTGATAAAAAAGTTGATTTAAAACTTTTTTCGATTATGGGCTTAAAAGGACAAGAAGTTACGAGCTTGTTTTTACAGCAACTGGGGGCAAACAAAGCTAAAATTGTTCCGCTCAATGATCTTAAAACTATTTGTGAGCAACAAGGTTTAGTCTTAAAAACCTATCATTCTTTAGGGGACTATCATGCCCAAATGTTTGATTATGGGTTTTTACCAAAGCGTTTACGTACCCCACAAGATCGCTCACGCTTTTATCGTTTAATTGAAGCCTCTTTATATGGAGGAATTTCTTCAACTATTACTAAATCTTTACGTGAGTATTTACTGCCAGAAAACGGAAGCGTAAAACGTGCGTTCCAAGATATGGAAGCGGCGATTTTAGAAAATCGCATGACTCTAAATAAAATTGAGCAAACTCGTGCAGATCGTAATTTCTTCCGAGATCTTGTTGATGCGGCCGTAGATTATGTAGCCGCTGATTATGTATATCAACATAATCAACGCAAAGAGTTAGTGCTGGGGTTATTAGCTGCTCGTAGTCACAAACATAAACTACAAACTCAGTCGCAAACCTTGACTACCAAAGTGCAAGCTTATGCTTTAGAGCAACAACAGTATCAAGAGAATTATCAACAGTTGCTTACGCAGTATGAACAGGCAAATGAATATCATAGCCTCTTAGTTTCAGCTTCTCGTCTGCAAGGGCAATATGATGAAGCACTACAAAAAGTTGAGCAGTTACGTGAAGAACTTGAGATAGCAAGTTTAAAAGCCGAAGATATCGCAATTGCTCGTGAAGAACTCAGCGACAATATTATTGGTAAAGAAAGCCAAATTGATAACTTACGTCGCCAGTTAAGTGATGCTCAAGCTGCTCTTGATCAACAAGCTACTCGTCAGGTGCAATATAAACAAGCAGTAGCTAAGTTTAATAGTTTTAATCAAGACTACTTAGAGCATTACCAGCAATTAACTCCTGAACTACAAACCTATGGGGAACAAGCTCTAGAAGTTGAGCAAATTGTAGCTTTAAGTGGTAAGTTTAACCAGCCTTTAGCTCAAGTTAATCAACGTTTCTATGAGTTAGACATGGCACAAAAAGTGAGTCAAAACTCAGGAACTAAGCGTAAACAAGTGCTTCAAGCTTTACAGCAAGTAGCAGGACGTGAAGTAGCAGCTCCACAAGCCTATGCTTTAGCTCAAAGTCTAGTCAAAGGAGCAATTCTTAAACGCAATCTTGCTGAGCGTAGTGAGCAGTTAGAGCGTGAGTTCAACAGTTTACATCAACGTCGTGAGCAAGCTCAAGCGAGTAATAATCAAGTAACGCAATTACAGCAACAGTTAGGTGAAACCTTTAGTTCACGAGAAGAACTAGTGGAGTACTTTGAGGTAAATCAACAAGCTTTTGCACAAGTTGATGAACAAAGAAACCAAGCTAAGGATCAAGTTGCCGAGTTACAAGCGCAAATGAGCTTGATCAATAATCAGCTCAATTTCTTACAGCAACAGCGTTTACCTTACTTAAAAGCTCAAGAAGAACTACAAAAAATCAATGCTAAATTAGAGCAACCTATTACCCATGCTCCGCAAGCTCGTGAGCTTCTTGATCATTATCTAGGTTTAAGTAATCGTCAAGGGTTACAAGTACAAAACCTTGAAAAACAACGTGATCAACTCCAAGAGCAAATTTATAAAGTTGAAAAACAAGGCATGGGAGTAGATCAGCAATTACAGTATATTGCTCAAGATCTTAATGGGGTGCTGTTATCAGAAATTTATGATGATATTAGCATCGATGATGCTCGTTACTATGCTGCTCTCTATGGTCCAGCCCGTGATGCTATAGTTGTTCCGAGTTTAGCGGGGATTGAAGAAAAACTGCTCCAATTAAAAGATGTACCATCAGATTTATATTTAATTGAAGCTGATTTTAATGATTTTAATGAAGGTATGTTTGATAGTACCTTATTAGATGATAACTCAGTGGTAGTAAGAGTAAATGAACAGCAGTTACGTTTCTCGACTATTCAAGAAATGACTACCTTTGGGCGAGCGGCAAGAGAGAAATTTTTAGAGCAAGCTAAAGCTGAACTCAAAGATGTGCTCTATCAACTAAATGAACTGGAAACTGAGTACTTCCAGCATAAAGCTCTAGCTGAGAGTTTAACATCATTTATTGCTCAATACTTTGATATAGCTTTTAGAGAAAATCCCGAAGGGCAAATTAATCAATTACAACGTCAATTAACCAATTGCGAACGTGAAGTAACAAATTTACGTCGAAACCTTGACAGTTATAATGCTCAAATTGCGGATTTTACTCGTAAAAATGGAATCTTAAATCGTCTGCTCAATATCTTTACTCATGCCGTGGACTCGCTCGAAGATGATTACCAACGTGTACGTAATGACTTAAATCAAGCTAAGGAAGCTCAAAGATATATTCAACAATATGCTGAAGCCTTAGCGGTCTTAGAACAAGACTATAGCTTGCTTCAATACCAAGTCGATGAGCAAGTGGATTTAAGTACAGAGCTGGCACAAGTAAAAGCTGAGCAAGCACTTCTTAGTAATCTCCAAAACCTTGCTCTAGAGGTAGTAAGTCGTCAAGAACACTTTAAGTACAAAGACTTAGGTGAACTTGAAGGTGATGAACTTGCAGAAAGCTTAAGAGAGCAGTTAAAAGAACTTGAACAAGTTTGTAGTCAAGAAAAAGAACAGCTCAAGCAACAAGCGCAAGCACACGAACAAGCTCGTCAGCAAGTATTTAAGTTTGAAGCTCAGTTAACTTCAGCTCAAGAGACACTCGAGCAATTAAGCGATGACTTAAAACAAACGGGAACTAATGTTACTCCAGCAACCGTAGAAGCTGCTAAAGAAAAAGCAAGCAAGCTTTTACAAGAGGTTGAGCAAGTCAAAGAGCAAAGTCTAAATGCTAAAAATGAGTATCAAAATAATCTCCAACGTTTAGAGATGCTCAAAGAGCAAATAGCTCAAGCCCAAAAAGACTTTAGTTTACAAAGAACCAATGTGGCTGATAATAAAGAGAAATGGCAAATTTCGCAACGCTTAGCTCAAGAAAACCATGTGGCGACGCGTTTATATCATCCAGAGTTCTTAGTTCTTAGTAATAGTGAGTTACGTTCGAAATCAGACCGTGCTTTAGGAGTATTACGTACTTTAATTAGTGATAATGAGTATTTACGTGATGCTCTCAAATCTTCTGAAGATTCACGTCGTCCTTTCTTAAAAGTAGAGTTCTTTATTGCGGTATATCAACATCTACGTGAGCGTATTCGCCAAGATGTATTAGCGACTAATGATCCAATTGAAGCTATTGAACAAATGGAAATTCAATTAGACATGTTAAGTAGCAAACTGGCAGAAAGGGAAAAATCTTTAGGGATTTCGGCTGTAGATGTAGCTTCAATTCTCGATAAAACTATTCAGAGAGAACAAAATCGGATTTGGCAATTAAACCAAGGGTTACAAAATATGACCTTTGGTCAGGTGAAATCGGTACGTTTAACGGCAACTTGTCGTGAGAGTCATGCTTTATTATTAAATGCGTTACGGGAAAGTAGCAGTAAACATGCTGATCTTTTTGAAAATAGTGAGTTAAGCTTTACCGAGTCTCTTGCTAAACTCTATCAACGCATCAATGTGGATTTTGAGGTAGGAACGAGAAACTATCAAACCATTGGTGAAGAGCTTCTTGATTACCGTAATTATATTGATTTAGGAATTGAAGTCTTCCGAGGTTCTGATGGTTGGCTCAAAGCCGAATCCGGAGCCTTATCTACGGGTGAAGCCATAGGGACAGGGATGTCGATTCTCTTAATGGTAGTACAATCATGGGAAGAGGAATCTAAACGTATTCGTGCTAAAGATTTACTTCCATGTCGTCTCTTATTCTTAGATGAGGCAGCACGTCTTGACTCTCGTTCGATTGGTACTCTCTTTGAGTTGTGTCAGCGTCAGCAAATGCAATTAATTATTGCTGCTCCTGAAAATATTGCTCCAGAAAATGGTACTACTTATAAACTCGTACGTACAATTGATGGTGATCGAGAATATGTACAGGTAATAGGTTTACGTGGTTTTGGACAAGCTCAAAGCAATAATGAATCTTAAAATATAAATAGCAAGAACTTAAGTTAAAAAATAATTAACTTAAATTAAACAAGTTCTTACATAAGTTAAATACAGGACGGGATTAGAATTTATTCTCGTCCTGTTTTTTTACGAACAAAAATGTCATTTTTTAGATAGATGTATTTATTTTCGAAGATAGAGATTAATCTTTGCGAGAAACTTGCAAAGAGAGTAAATAAATATCTCAAGGCGGGTAGAGATAAATATATAATAAATGACGGGTATTCTTGAGAAGTAATTGGTATTGTTAAGTAAGGTTTAAGGGAGGAGTCTTGTTTTTTTGTAGATAAACAAGAGTTTTTATTTACGAAAGAAATTGTCAAAAATTTAAAACTTTAAGATGGGGATATAGTATAATAAGAGTACGGAAACAATTCCAGAATTTCATCCCTTAACTTTTTATAAACAAGGATCTCTTATGAGTGAACAAAATCAACAAGTAGATACAACCCAGTTATTTAACCAAATTTGGTCAATGGCAAATAACTTAAGAGGGAACATGGATGCTTCAGAATATAAAAACTATATTCTTGGTTTCCTTTTCTATCGCTTCTTAAGTGAAAAACTTGAACAAGAGGTTTATGCTAATGAATTACTTGAATATAGCGTAGATTTAAATATTAGAGAAGAAGAATTTGCGAGCATGACCTTTGCTCAGGCTTATAAGCACGTACTTGAAGTTATGGTACAAAATGAAAAGCCTGGGATTAGTGAAAAAGATGAAGATTATCATACTTATTATAAAGCAGCTGCGGTAAAAGTATCTCAAGAAGCTAACTTAGCTTATACTATTTTACCAGAGTATCTGTGGAGTAATTTAATTGATTTAATTAACTCTAATAAAATCTTTGCTTCAACTTACACCGATTTATTCGAAGCATTTAATGAAGGGATTCTTGATGAAGGACGTGAAGATTTTGAAAACATCTTTGTTGATGTAAACTTAAGAGCAACACGTCTTGGTAGTGATAGTAATTCACGTACTCAATTCCTGAATGAAGTATGTCTAAAAGTAAATGACATGCACTTTAAAGATGAAAAAGGACGTGATCTTTTAGGAGCAATTTACGAAAATCTTATAGGTAAGTTTGCGGCTAATGCTGGTAAAACGGGTGGAGAATTCTATACTCCTCATGAGGTTAGTCAGTTAATTGCGCAAATTGTAACTCACAATGTGGCACAAATTCTCGAACCAAATGATGAGTTTCTAGTGTTAGACCCTACTTGTGGTTCTGGTTCATTACTATTAACTGTACGTACTGCGTTAAATAATAACCCAGAGTTTGTCGCAAAAACAGCTCTGCGTAATGCTAATGAAAGGGTAAAATTCTACGGGCAAGAAAAGAACTTTACGACCTATAACTTAGCGCGTATGAACCTGTTAATGCACGATGTGAATCCAAAAGATATGAAACTAGAAAATGGTGATACTTTAGATTCAGATTGGCCAACGGTTGATTTAGAAAACAGAAGTTTTGATGGTTTTGTGCATGCAGTAGTAGCTAACCCTCCTTATTCAGCTCACTGGGATCCAGCTCCAGAAAAACTTTCAGATCCACGTTTTGCTCCTTACGGGAAGTTAGCACCAAAAACTAAAGCAGACTTTTCTTTCTTACTCCATGGTTTATATCACTTAAAAGATAATGGAACCATGGCGATCGTTTTACCACACGGGGTATTATTCCGTGGGGCAGCCGAAGCTACCATTCGTAAAGCTTTAATTGAAAAGAACTATTTAGATACGGTAATTGGTTTACCAGCAAACCTCTTCTATGGTACAGGTATTCCAACAATTATTTTAGTTTTCAAGAAAAATCGTCAGAATCAAGATGTTCTCTTTATTGACGCTTCAAAAGAGTTTGAAAAAGATAAGAAACAAAATCGTCTTACAGAAGAAAACATTAACAAGATTGTTGAAACTTATGTAAATCGTGTTAATGTTGATAAGTACGCTTATGTAGCTTCAATTGATGAAATTATCGAAAATGATTACAATCTAAATATTCCTCGTTATGTAGATACTTTTGAGGAAGAAGAGCAAATCGATTTAGAACAAGTGATCTTAGATATAGATCGTGATAAAAAAGAAATTGCTCGTTTAGAAGCTTCTATCTATGCTCAATTAAAAGAATTAGGAGTAGATGTAGAAGAAATCATTAAGCGTAATCAAAAAGATCAAGACTAAGTGATCTTTATAGCTTAAGCTAAGCAATCATCGTAGCTTAAAAAGCTAAAGTCTTAACCCGATCTAGGTTACCTAGGTCGGGGTTGCTTTTATAAGCCCATAAAATTTCATTCTAGGAAAAAGAATCATTCTTGGTTTGCTTTAAAAATGGAGGTTTTTTTAAGATAAATACGAAAAAAACTATTACCATTTTTATGAAATTGGGGTAAAATAACTATGCTGAAGAAGCGTTCCTTAAAGGTTTCCCCGTTAAGGATGAGGATTCAACTAAGTATTATCTTGGTTTTTTTATTACAACTCAGCTTTGTTCAGTTAATGTTTAAATGTAATAGTCGTACTTATATTCAAGTGCGACTTTTTGTGTTTTCCAAGATAAAAGATGAGAAATCAGCCTTAATAGAGTATAATAAAGATATTATTTTATCTATGTGTATCTTTTGGAAATATTTATTCGTAAAGTATTTTTAGCAACTGCTTTAGCTTTAGGTTTAGTAGCCGGAGCGCAAGCAAATAGCACCAGCGATTTATATAATCGTTACAATAATGATCTCAAATTTAATCTTGCGGTAGGTTATGGTTTTACCAAATTTGGGAATATTGATCACAGCTTTTATGCTCCTGTATCTAAATTAGGAGTAGATTTTGCTCTTGCTCGTTTTGGTCAAGATCAGCGTCATGTAATTTATTTTGGACCTGAATTAGCTTTTACTTATAGTAGCAAAAACCTTGATAGTGGTAAATTTAAAGGTGAAGAGGCTGGAACAAGTATTGCAACTAAAGTAACGCAATATACTGTAGGCGTAAAAACTACCTATGTCCTTGAAACTCCAAATTTACCTGTAGATCATTATGTAAGTTTAGGTTTAGGAATGAATAATGTACATTATTCATTAAATAATGGTAGTGAGGGGACGACGCAAAATACTCATGGTATGTATGTAAGTCTTGAAGGTGGGGTAAAATTCCATATGGGTCTTACTTTAGGAGTTGAGTATCGTCACGCTTGGAAAACCGGCTTAAAAAATACCGCTTATGATACAAGTTCTAACTCGGTAAACCTTTTAGTAGGTTATGCTTTTTAAGATTTAAGTCTAACGAGCGAGAGTTATAAGCATAAAGTTTTAATTTATGCACTAAGAGTTAGGAGATAGATAGCCTAGTAACAGGATCTTATATTGTAATTTACAATTCAAGGGAAGCTAACTTAGCTTCCCTTTGCTTTTATCTTATGTGCTTTAGGGTTAAGCTGTGAGGAAGGAAATAAAAAAATGAAGCTAAAAGCTCCAAGTTTCTCTTACTCAAGATCCACATTACAGCTTGCTTCAGAGTTATGTAAACTAAACTTTTTAATTTATTTAAACTTTTTAAGGGCTAGGAGAAAACTCCTAGCCCTTGTTGATTGTATTTCTATATAGGAATAATGACTTATTCAGCTGTTGGTGGAACCACTAAGATTTTTACTTGTGATTTATCTGCTACTAGAGCATCAAAACCTTCAGTTACTACATCTTTAAGTTCGATAGTTTTAGTGACAAAATCTTCAGTACGGAAATAACCTTTTTCCATAAGTTTTAATACTACTGGGTGATCATTGTTATAACAAATTACCCCACGAAGATTTCTTTCTGGAATTACAAGGTTATTTGGTTGTAATTCTGCACGACGTTCCCAAATAGAAACGATCACCGTTTCCCCACCTGTACGAGCTGTTAACACTGCTGTTTCTAGAACTGCAGGTACACCTGTAACTTCAAAGGTAAAGTCTGCCCCACCATCTGTTAATCTGTGAACTTCTTCGACCACATTAACTTCTGTTGGATCTAAAGGAATTGCTCCTAAAGCTTTAGCACGAGCACGACGAGTTTCGTTTACTTCAACCGCAAAAATAGTTCCCGCACCAGCTGCTTTTAATGCTTCTACTACGAGTAAACCTATAGGACCTGCTCCAAATACTACTGCAGATTGACCTAATTGGATGCCTGATTTACGTACAGCATGCACAGCAACGGCAGCTGGTTCTACAAGAGCAGCTTGCTCATAGCTTACACTGTCAGGAAGCTTGTGAAGCATGTGTTCACCACATACTGAATACTCAGAGAAACCACCTACACCACCAGATAGACCTTGGAAACCTAATAATGGAGATAAGTGATATGCAGCTAATAAATAACGCCCATCTTTGTGTGGAGATAAAATTGGTTCACAACATACACGATCCCCAACTTTAACTCGAGTAACTTTTGAACCTACCTCTACAACTTCAGCTGACCACTCATGTCCCATGACAATTGGGGCAACATCGCCTGAAATTGGGTGTGGTTTGTCAACAGGAATAAAGATTGGACCAGCTAAATATTCATGTAAGTCAGAACCACAGATTCCACAGTATTTAATTTTTACTTTTACTTCATGTGGATCTTTAATTTCTGGAACTTCAATGTTTTCAACACGAATATCTTTAACTTTATGCCAACGAGCTGCTAACATAGTTTTAGTCATTTGGTACTCCTAAGTATAGTAGAAAAGATGTATAGAGGCGTTATTAATTCCTGAAATGAAAGTTAGAAACAACTATAAATTGTCTAGAGCTTCAAGATTATGTTCTTCTTTAAAGTGAAGTTGCATAAATCTTGTAATTCTTCTACGACGTTCTCTTTTTAAAAAAGGTCTGATAGTTGACATTCTTAAACGTTTCATTTGCCCTCTTAAAAAAATTATAAGATTCATTCTTCTAATTTTTTAAGAAAATAAATACAATTATCATCAATTGTCTTATCTAACTTCTCGTTCTCTCTAGTTGCGATAAGTATTAATAAAAGTAATTGTCAGGAAAAATCCTTGCCTTTTGCTTAGAATAGCAAAGGATTTTCTTTTTTGAGCAAAAACTTAGATGTAAGGAAAAAAAGATAGAGAGGAAATTACGAGGTAGTTAAGAATTTAGGAATTAGTTCAGATATAAAAAAAGACCGCTAGATTCAGGAGACTAATATAAGCCTTGACCTATATTAGCCACCAGAAACTGCGGGAACTAAAATCTCAGTTATCCTAGCTATTCTTTACTCGGTTACTAGGTTTAGTATAGTATACGCCAAAGTTGTGTTGTACCCGATAACAACCTACGCAGTGTATTCATAGCCCAGAGTCAACCCAAGAGGCTACCCTGACCTTACAATTACCACTGAACTAATCTTTTCGCTTTTCAAAGCTAAGATTGTCGCAATTTATTAGATCATAAACAACCTAATGCATTGGATGTAGTCTAAGAAATTTTCAATAACATTTACTCATTCACTTAAACTAGATCTTAGACCCAAGATAATAGTTCTGCTTAACCTTACCTATTCAGTTTGATAGTTTCCAAGCAAATCTACTTGGAGCCAATAACTAAGATAAACTGAGGATAGGCTAGTTAAGCTAAGCTACAAAAGGTTTCCCTTAGGTAGCCTATTTAAAATCAAAGATCGGTACAGATCTCTTGTTAGCAGTTAGTTAGTAAGATATCTATTTTTCTTTTAATAATTTAAGGTTAGGTTTTTCTATCAGTAAACACAGCTAACCGCCAACAAGAAATCAAAGGGAATTTGACGTGGAAAAGTCATTTGAACGAGAGCATTTTAAACTTGCTATGGTTATGTGGGAGCTAAAACATTAGTCGCATCACATGATGTAAGGGTTCAGACATTTGCTTACGTCAAATTATAAAGAAATCGGAGAGGCACTTAATATATATTTAAAAGTTTTCCTCGAAAGCTTTTAAATATAGATTAGGTAGATATGGGAAAAAGTCTTAGAGAGTTGGGATTACTTGATATTGATGGGCAGAGTTAAACGATATCCACTCAACTTTTAACAACCAAAAAAGAAAATAACTACATGACAAAGAAGTGGATCAACTTTTCGCTCTTAGGAGTTTTTATGAGATGAGGTATAAAAAGTAACTAATACCTCTCTAAGACCTACTTGACATATGAGGAAACATGAATCATCTTTATGAAAGCATGTTAACTATAAGGTATAACGGATTTGTTTAAGATATTTTTATAAATCAAAATTAGATACAAATAGCTCCTTAACTTTACTAGGTATTGTTAGATCATGAAGAAAGGAGCTATTGGAGGAGTTTAAACTAAGAATAATATTTACAATAAGAGTATATCTACTTGAGTTTGAAGATAAGATGATTATCTTCTCTTTCTAAATTTAGTTTATCACTATTTTTTATTAAAAAAAGTACCTTAAAAA
>NZ_NRJF01000088.1 GCF_003585965.1 Psittacicella gerlachiana
GAGGTGTATTATAGACAATAAACCTTACCTCGTCAAACACTTTTTGCAATTTAATTCCTAAACCCTTGTATTTTAATTTATATTTTATGAAATAATTTATTTTCATATTTATTCAATCCAAGAGTTTTAACCTAAATTTATATTTTAATTAGACTTTAAATTAATAAATTTGGTCAATTTCTCAAGATAATTGTATCGTTCAAATTTTAGACATGAAAAACGGCTTTCCAATTAATACTAATAAAGGATTATAAAAAAATCAAAAACTAATAAAGGAAAACCGCATTATTACTATACCCCAAACCATTAGCAATATCCAAAAAAAAACTAAAACCAAATTTAAAATTCAAACTTAGCTGTATTGACGTTAGATATTTGATAGTTACCTCACTAGATCCACTAAATTAACTCCTACAAACCTCACCTCTAATCTTACTCTTTGATCTACCCTAAATTAAAATAAGACATTGCAACTATTGTCACAATGCCTCTTAAAAATAAATTTTAATACCATTTAAAAGTCGCTGAAAGAAAATTAAATAAATCTTCTTTGCTTCTGAACTCCACTTGCATTAAGCCTTTATTTTCAGTTTCCTTTGCAACTATTCTTAATGCTTGCTTAGTGAGATTTTGCTTAATAGTTTGACTAGTTAAGCTATATAAAGTTAGAAACTCTTCTCCAAGTTGGTTTAAATAGTTAGCAGCATTTTCTTTATGAGCAGACTCAAGAGAAAGCGATTCTAGATATTCTCCTAACTTAATTTGATCTACTTTAGCTTGTGTAGCTTTATGAATCTTTAGTTCATCATATAAAGCTTCACTGTTGCTAGCCAGCTCTTGATTTATCGCTTGTTCTAAGGTTACTTTATTAATACTTGGAGTGGTAAAACTATGTGCTAAAGATAACTCTTTTCTCTCAATTTGCAATTCAATTAAATTAGAAGCAGTCAAATAGTCTTTGTAAGGATGTTTGCTTTGTAGTAATACTTCTTTAGTATAACCTTCTTCTCTAATTATGTATTCTAAAGCCTTAGCAAATAAACTTCGATCTTTTTTCTTTAAAGGTAATAAATCTATTTGCCCTTGCCCTGACATCTTGGTTAACTTTATTAATTTTAAAGCTTGAGCAAATGCAAGAAGATTTAAACCCAACGTAGGATCTTTTGCTTTTTCTATTTCTGCAATTAAATTAGCCTGATTTTTTAAGGGAGCGAGAATAGCTTGCTCTGCAACTAATAAAGATAACTTACGCTCTTGCCAATATCTACTATTGATATCTACATGAAAGCCACTTTGATCTAAATTTAGATCATAGTTTAAACCACAAGCATCGGTATAACTAAGTCCTGCAAATACGTATGCACTCTCTTTTGCTAAACTTTTTTTCTTAGGAGTATAAATCTGCTGATAATCACTCAAACTTTCAGGTTGCTCTAAAGCTTGCGGATTTAAAGCTAAGGCTTTAATCAAAGTTAAAAGCCCTGAAGCTTGTAACGTAAGCCTATCTAAAGTAAAAAAAGTAACTTTATTGCTAATTAACTCTTGATACTCACTAGTCTCTGCAAGCAAATTAGACACTTGCTCATGATTGCTAAATAAAAGCTCTGAGGTAGATAAAAAGTACATGAGGTTATACTTATCTTGCCCCCAAAGATTTATAAAGTAATCTTCTCCTGTTAAGGATTCGTCTTCTGTTAAGTTTGGCGCTAAATATTTTTGCTCTAAACTCACTTTCGCTAATTTATCGCCATAAGCAGGACTCTTAATTCTGACTTGTACCTTTTGCCCTAAATTTAAGATTTCTTTCAAGCTTTTTATTTTTGCTTGCGGAGCTATACTATCAGAAAGTTTTAAAGTAGCTTGCCAATATTGCTCATTATCGACTTGAGCTTTAACTTCACTTTGTAAAGTTAGAAATGCTTGATCTTTTTCTAGACCAGTTATTTGTCCTTTATATCCTTGTCCACGTTGAGGCACTAGAGAAAATAATTGCTTTCTCGCTCTTAAATCAATTAGATCTAGTTTAATTAGCTGTTGTAAACTTACTCCTCGTAGTAACTCAAGATAGGCCGCATGAGCTTGTAATTGCTCTTGTATTTTTGCCGGCAGATCTTGAGCTAAAGGTTGAGCTAGCTTTATTTTTAGACTTAGCAAAATTAAAGATTGCTCTAATTTAAGGCAAACTCCAACTGTAACTTCATCTTTAGCTCTCCTTTCTTTACCCCCTTGAAGGTGTTGCTTCCAAGCTTGACCTATATCTTCTGAAAGCCCAGAAAAATTTTTACTTTTCATCTTCTTGCTTTAATACATTAGGATCTGAACTTACCATATAATCGATCATTTCTTGAGCAACAATGTCTTGTTGAGCTTCAAGAAATTCTTCAAGATTCATTTCTTGACTAAAGTCTAACTGAGTTTTCTTACTGGTAACTCCATTAGGTTCTGAAGTTAAATTCTCAGCAGGAGCTAAATCTTCAGTTGCTGAAAGTTTACGCTGTTTAATAAAATTTAACATTGCTTGCATTGAAGCTTGGAAGTCAGTTGCAACTTCCTCTATATAATCAGCCTGCATGTATTTTACTTCTTTCTCTTTATTTTCACTCATACTTTTCTCTCGTCGTTATTAATGATAAATTTCTGTAAAGAATTATAGTCTCGATAGTCCTTAATTATAGACTCTCAAGTGGGAAATTACTTTTTCTTTGGTTTTACTCTAATTTATTTAGTAATTTTGTAGAGTTAATAATATCATAATGATAAAATATAGACATAAGGCTTAGCTTCGGAATCTAAACTAGCTTTTTAAGAATTTAAGATAGTCTTTTAAAGTATCTAGGGTAGTTTCCTAATACACCTAAGCTGAAAAAGCCTATTGAACTTTTACAGTTTTCTACTGTAAATAGGAATGTTAGCTCTTTACTTAAACTTATTTAAACTTTGGTTATACCCTCTTGGTTATAATCCAAATTACTTTTTAACTTTTATTTGAGGACCAGTCGATGTCTATAGATTTTGCTTTTGATCATCATCTCGAAACAGATCCTAACTACGAACCTATAACTTTAACTAACTTTGAGGTTAACCTAAAAAACAAACCTGATCCATTTAAAATTACCGAAATCTTAAAATTTGCTCCACTTTTAGAAAAAGAACAAAAACGAGAAGAATTACCTGACTTTATCGCTAATCTTCGTAAAGAATTCTTTACTCTAGAAGAAGAACTTGAAGAACTCGGAGTAGAATCAGCAGAAAATATTTCTCCGTATCTTTTGGGGATGATCTTTGTTAGTGTTGAACTCGATAAAATTGATCGTAGCGCAATTTTTAATTACTTTAAAATTCTCATTCAAGAACAATCTGAACTCATAGGCAATACTGATTACTTAACTTTAGTGGAGTACCTCTCAAGCGAAAATTTCTTACTAGTATACCAAAACCTTCTTGAGCATCTTGATAACCATGTTTTACGCTTAGATGAGTTTAAGATCTCTCATATTTTTCAAAGTATAATTTCTGAAACTAGTGATTATCCATTTCTTGACCTTATAGGACGAGTTACTCACTTTACGCAGGGAGTTATTGATCTTGCAAAAGCCTATATTCATGACTCTACACCAAATTTAGAAACTCAAGAGTTAGCTCTCGAAGTAGTTTACAATAAGCTCAATGAAATTCTCTTTGTTGCCACTGCAATTACCATTGCAATGACAAGATTTATAAATCACGCCTCTCAAGATTTTTATAGTGAAGAAGAGTTCCTGAGATTTTCAAACTTAGAGTTTGATCTTGGTAAGTATTTCCCTGATCCAACAGCGTCAGTGTTAGCTTCAATTTTTGTCGCTATTAAAGCTTTTGAGAAAAACCTCCCTTACCCAACCGAATGTCCAGATTTTACGCTCGAATACTTATGCGAATTAGATTAAATTTAAGCACCTCTTTACGAGGTGCTTAAATTTTAGCTCATTAAATATATTTTTAATGCTAATTACTTAGACATATTGCTTATAGGGAGTTTGCACATTTTGCTGTAAATCCAAACGCTTTAAGACCAAATCAGTTCGCTCTATCACTTCTTGAGGACTAATTTGCTTCATTAAATCTTTTCCAGCTCTAGGTGGTTTCTTGTGCCAATTTTTTAAATCTTGCACATACTGATGATCAGTAAACTCTAAATCTTTTTGATAAGTGTTTTTGTGGAACACGCTTACTACATCGCTAACCCCTTGAATCGGACCTGAACGTAGAGGATTAATATAAGCAAATAATCCTATCGTTGGAATCCCTAGACATGAAGCTAAGTGCATAGGTCCCGAATCTGGACTTATTACCAAATCCGCCAAACTTATAAAGAGACAAAGTTCAGTTAAAGTGGTTTTTCCAGCAAGGTTAAAAAATACTTGACGTCCACTACGAGCAATTCCTTTACAAGTTAATTCAGGTTGAGCTTCAAGGATATACTCCTTAATCTCTTGAGCCACCCCATTAACTAGCTCTAACTCTACATGGTTTTTCCCGCCCGTAACTACCACTCTATGACCACTTTGAATTAAGTGCTTAATCAGAGCTACATAACCTTCTTTTGTCCAGTTCTTTTTCACTGCAGAAGAAGCGGGATTAATAAAAATTAATCTTCCTTCTCTTTGCTTATTCTCTGCAGGAGCAAAATTACTAAAACTCAATAATAAACGATAAAGATTTTGATTATGCGGAGAAATATTACTTTTCGCTAATTCTGAATTAGGTTCTCCTAAACATAAGTCAATTAGAGGCTTGAGATCTTTTTGTTCTTGTAAATGTTGTGGATACTCACCAATATATAGTAATTTAGTATCTACTACTTTTTGCTTAAACTCAAGACAATCTTGCTCACTAAAAAAAGGTTTAAAGAGGTCAAAATAATTAAAGACTACGTGCATTGAGTTTTGGTAAGGGATATTGTAATCAACCACCAAGCTATGCCCTTCATAACTTCTTTCTTTAGAATAACCAACCTTTAATTTAGCTTTAATGAAAGTAGAAAGGAAATTTGCTCTTAAAGAAGTTTGTGCATGAATTAAAAGATCAAAAGGAACTTTTGATAATTCTTTAAATTGTTTATAGGCTTGAAAATAAGAAGTTTTTCTCTTATTAAACACCATAAAAGTTAATTGAGGATACTTTTGCGTTAAGTGACGGAATAAATTATACTCCCCACTCCCAATAATCCAAGTCACTTCAACTTGAGGATAGTTTTTTAATAATAATTCAACACTAGGAATTAAATTTAAAATATCCCCTATCGCGGATAAACGAAAAATACAAACTCTTTTTACTTGAGCAAAACTTGTAAATAATTTTTGTTGCTTCATATATTATAGTTTTCAGAAATATCTAATTTCGCCTAACATTATACCCATATTTAGCTCTAGGTTAGGAAAAAATCTCATCTATTACAAATATATAGGGCTTTAAACTCAAATCCTCAATCTATCCTCTTAACTCTTGAGGATTAGCTCAGAAAAAAGCCCCATTTTAATGGGACTTTTTCTCTCTAAAAGAGTAAGAAGCAGCTACTTCTTTATCATAATTACGCAGAAGAACAATAAAGCCATTGGTACGTCCACGCCCATTATTTTCCTTATTTGGATAAAAAGCAGCGATGCGTTCATATTGTACTAGGTAATTTGGTAAATTTTGCTTTAAGATATCTTTACCATGCCCAGTAATAAAACGAATCGTAAATTCATTGGTTTTCCAACAATCTTTTACTACCGCAGGAATAATCGATTTTAAATCTTGAGAAGTACAACCATGCAAGTCTACTTCTCGATCTATAGGTAAAAGACCATTAAAGAAAGCATGGGTTACTTCTTGATCTAATTCAGGAGCAGCAAAACGAGCATTTTCATAGTTAAACTCATTAAAACGCATATTAATATCAGAAAAGACAACATCATCTCTCTTACTTAAATCATGATAGTCCATCTGGGCAATTTGTTGCTCCATGAGTTCTTTACCAGATTTTATCCCTACTTGAGATCTACGTAGAGTTTGAGCCTGTTTACGTTGCTGAGCTAAAGAAGCACTATGAGCTTTATTTTGTAATGGTTTAATATCTCTAAACTCTTTACGAAACGAATCATCTTTACTCACAAAATTACGCTGAAGATTTTGTGGTTGTGCCTCAAACATTTGAGCAAAACTTGACTTTCCTTTAGATTCTTGTTGCTTTTGATAACTAGCATTATTCAGATCTAAATTAAATGCAAGTTCCTCTTCCTCATCGTCAGCAACAAACTCTTTGTCTGCAACTTTCTTAGCATAAGATTTTGGGGCAAACATTTTTGCTTGTTTACGTTGACGTGATAACTCTTGCTCTTGCTTTGTAGCACTCGGTAAATACTCCATATTTGCTTCAATTAAATCTGCAAAACTCTCAGATTCAGTCTCTACTTCTTTTTTTAATTGACGGAGCTTTTCTTTTTCTTGGCTACTAAAACTTCCTCCGTGGGTTGAGGTCTCACGGTTAGCTGGTAAAGCCAAAGCTTCTGGACTAAAGTCATAAACATTAGCTTCAAATAAAGCAGCAAAACTTTCAGGATTTTGAGCCTTTTCTTCTTTAGGAGCACTTAAGACATTTTTTACTGCAGGTTGTTGTGGGAGTAAAAAACTTTCCTTGGTTTGATGCACAGTAGTTTTTACCGCCGTAGAAGTATTGGTTGTTTCTTGTAAATTTCCATTACTTAAAACTTTAGTTTCGGTATCTTCCTGAATATTTTTATCTTCAATTTGTTGCTCTATAGTTCCATCAGCACGTTGAACATGAGTAATGGTTCTTGTATGTGAAGATTTTTTTACTACCGAATGCACTATCCCTTGAGGATTACCTTTAAGTTCGGCTACTCGAGATTCAGTTTCATTAACCTCATTTTGTGTTGTTGTTACATCTCTAGGCACAAGTGTATTTGTAGCTGAGCTAGTTACAGGTTTAGCTCTTAATTGTCTCGGAGTATTTCCTAAAATTGCATTCGGATTATAATCAGGAGCGGCATGATTTGCCTGCTCAGCAAAACTCATATTCCCTAATACTTTACCTCTTTCATCGGTATAAGCTTGTTCGTCAAATTCAACTTCTTGATAAACTGCAGGAGCATCTAGAACTTTAAATTCACCGGTATTGTAAATACTTTTACCTTTATTTGCCTCTACATCCTTGCCCGAATCATCAAATAAACTATGTAAAGTATTTTGCATTTGTTCTTGAGCTAGATCTATAGCATGATCATCAAAAATATTTTCTTGAGGCTCGGTATCTATAGCTTGAGCTAACTTTTGTTTTACTTCTTCTAAACGCTCAAACTCAGCTAAGTCTTTTTCATTTTCTTCTCCACTTAGAGAAAGAAAAGCTCGCTTTATGGCATCTTTTAAACTCATTCTTAGCCTCCTGAAATTTTTACTTTAAACCCTTTTTGCTCTAGAAGCTGTTGAATTTGTGGTCTCTTATCCCCACCTTGAATAACTATATCCCAGTCTTCAACACTTCCGCCAACCCCTAGTTTTTTCTTTAAAAAACTACAAAGATCTTTGAGTTCTTTTTTATCTAGCCCTGTTCCCGAAACTAGCACGACTCCAGCTCCCTTTCTTCCTTTTAATTGACGATATAAGCGGACAATTCCATCTGATTCAGGTGGTAGTTCTTCTTCAATCTCCGGTTTTATACGCCCCTTATCGGTGCTATAAACTAAACTCATAATTTACTCCTTTAACTTATTTTAGCTTGATATTATTAAGTTATCTTCTATTATAAAAGAATTTATGCAAAATGCGAACTTTCAATCTCTACCGCAAAACTTTCTCCTTGCTTTAAAAGCTCACTTAACCTTGCGGTTTCTAAACAGAGCATATGTTGATGTTCACTTGCTCGCATATCTTGAGGCGTAGCTTGACCGGGATTCCAAACCACCACTTCACTTGCTCGATCATGCTTAATTTTGAGCTTACGTTGCAAACTCGGATCAACAATTATTTGCTCTTGGGTGAAAGGCGTAAGTTTAAATTCGGCATCAAAAGCTTGTGTTATTTGTAAAGGAGAATCTACTGAAATTTGCTTATCTTGCAAATGATCTAAAGCTTGAGGCGGTAAATTTAAAACTTGAGCTTGAGCGAGAGAACCAAGACGATAATAACTATGTAAAGCTACTTGAGCTTGCTCTTGAGCTAGTTGATAAAACTCAAGCTTTAACTTCTCACTAAAAGTAAAAACTACACGAGCTTTAAGTTCTTGAGCATAATTTAAGACTAGACTTAGCTCTACTTGTTGCTCGTCCATTTGATAACTTTCTAATTGCCAAGGATTAATGCGAGCATAACCATGACTTGGCGTTCCATTTTTATTAAACCAAGGATAACTTAAAGGAATCCCGCCTCGAATAGCTTTACCTTGCACAAAAGGTTCTATATCACTAAGCCATAGTACTTCTTTGCCTTGAGCTTGCCAACTTAACAACTGTGCTCCTTGCAAGCTAATTATCGCTTTAACCAGTGGATGTTGAATTAGTAAAAACTCGAGTTCATTTACAGCATGCAGTTCTAAATAAGCTGCAAGATTTTTTCTTAGGGTTTGCGAATTTAATTCTAGCATATAAACTCTCATGTCAAAAAAACCTCTAGAAATCTAGAGGCTTTTAGGTTTTAGTAAAAGTTAAACGATGTAAGGTAAAAGTTTCAAGTTTATGACAAGATGGACAAAGCCAAAATAAATCATGATGTTGATAACCACAAGAACTACAAGCATAGGTCGCTTTGATTCTTGCCTCTAAATCTTGAGTTTGTAATCTTGTTAAAAACTCGGCAAATTTGATTTGTTTATCGGTTAAAGTTACTTCTACTTGTTTTCCTTCTTCAGCTTTTTTGCGTTTAAAACTAAACATAGCTGCAAGAAGATGATGTTTTTCAGTTTCTTGCTCTTCAGCAGGCATTTGGGTGAGAAGTTCGGTCACTAAAGCAAAAATTCGCTCTAAGATAATGCTTTGCGGGTTGCGTTGATAAGATTCAAGCAAAGATTCTAAGCGTTCATAAATCTCGGGTTCAGTTTGAGTTTTAGTTTCTTTCACTAAAGAAACTATATTCTCAATAAACCCACCTGTAGACATTTTCTTTTGATAGAGTTTAGCTTTTTGCGTTAGCTCTGCTTCATAATCTCGAGCTTCTAAAGTTTTTTGCCCCATGACTAGTTCACGAAAAACTTCTGCAGAATTACGAGCTTTATCCTGAAACTCAAAATTATGAACATAGGGTAAGAAATTAAAATTGCTCACAATTTGATCATGATATAAATCAAGCATATACTGCCATTTTTCCGGAACTTCTAAACCTTGTAAAAAGGTTTCTAAGCTCTTACCTCCAAAGGAACGAATATTAGCATAACAGTAAGCGAGATTATTGATCAAAGCGGGAAGCAACTCAAAACGTAACTTAATTGCTTGTTCATAATCTTCAAGGGCACTATGATAATCCCCTAAAGCAAAATGATAATTCGCTCGAGTTACATAGGCTCGGGTACAAGTTGGAGCTAATTCAATAATTCTTTGAAAAGAGAACATGGTGCGTCTATGCCCTAAAGTTAAATAGGTACTTAAAAGGCGAAATAAGTAAAAATGACACAGCTGCTCTAAATTAGAATTATTTTTGCGTAAAGCATAAATTTCTTTAGCCACCGCTAATGCTGACTGCCAGTCTTGGAGTAATAAATATACTTGTAGAAGTAAGTCTAATACCTCGTGTTCGTATTTATCATTACCAATTAAAGGGAGAAGATTTTGTAAACAAGAAGAATACATTCCCGCTTTTAAGTAACAACGGGAAAGATTTATTTGTGCCAAGCTATGACCTTCATTTTTCCAAGAAGGAATCGCAAGAATATGACGAAAGATCTTAATTGCTCTCGAGTAATCTCCTCTTTGCATGCAGATTACTCCAGCCATCATTTGCATTTCTAACAAATGTCCAACATCATCTGCGAGTACACTATAAGGATGAAATAAATCCTCTAAGGAGCGAGCAGCAAAAGGTTCTTGCTCTTCGGTTTGCCCTTTGCTCTTTTTACTTCCTTTAGCTAAAGCTTGCTCTAAAGCACTAACTGCAGGATTATTTAATGAAGAGGTAGACAGGGTTTGTTCAAGAGCTTCAAGTTTTCCTTGTTGCTCTTGCATAGCTGACTCTTGACTCCAAGTTTTAGTCTTAGATTGCAAATGAACTTGACTAATTTGACTATAAAAGTCATCTACCAACACATTTACTTCTGGCTTTTGGGCTAAACTTTGCTCAAGATCTTTGATCTGTTGTTCAAAATTCTCCTTTGCTTTTTTGCTAACTTTAGCAACTTTATTGACATTATTTTTTTGTAGACTTGGCGTATTCGCAATTAAATTCCCATCTACAATATACTCTACCGTGGTTAAAAGTTTTTCCACAACTTCATTTGCTTGTGGATTATCATCTTTTATCACCAAAGGCATAGCATCTAAATAAGATTGCTTAGTCCGTCTTTTTAAAAGCCAAGTAGAAAAACTACCTTTAAAAATATAACCTAAGAAAAACGAAATTAACGCAATCAAAGGCATAATCAGGAAAAGAAGTTCTGACATAATTTTTACGTAAACGTCAAACCTTAACAGTTATATCCTAAAAATATTACCTTAACTTTCTTTTGTGGTAGCAGTAAGAGAAGTGGTTTTAGGCTCTTTAGCATCTAATTGTAAAGTCTCTAAAGCTACTTCGAGCTTTTGTACTTTTTTCTCTAAAGTTTGTACACGAGATCTTGCTACAACTAGCTTAGTTTTGAGTACAGCATAGAGTAAAAAGAGTACAACTAAGGCAATGACAAAACCAAAAATAAAAGCCATCCCTAAAATAAAGGATAAACGTCCGTCAAACTCACCAAAAAGAAAATTTACATGCACTAATTGATCATTAGCTGAGGTAAAAATAAAAATAACTGTAATTAGTGCTATTAAAAATAGCAGATAACAAAGGTATCGAATTAATTTCATAAAAGCATTTACACAAGAAAATAAATTTAGTTCTTAAATTTATCCACGATAGAAACCTGTATATTTTTCTTTATTTTAGCATAAATAAAAAAAAGCAATGAAAATTCTTGCGAATTCCCATTGCCACAGTCTACTATTTTTGTCATTATTTTTATAATAGCCAATCTTTAGAACGCATACCCGAGAGTACTTTGCCCTAAATCTTAACTACTACTATTATTATGACACAATTTCACTTAAAAAGTTGCATTAATTTACAACTTTTTTCTTTAACTTATTATTTTTTAGAACAATCATGACCACAAGAGCATGGGGTATCAGCCCAATTTTTATATTTAGAAAGCTTACCTACCCCAGGATTGAACTGATTAGTCGGATCAAGATCACGGTAGTGTTTTTCTAAATTAGGTTGAGCATGATAAAGGTGTCCAACATTATGCTCTGCTGGATACTGAGCTCCACGATTACGATAAAACTCTAAGATTTTCTCTTTCATCTCTTCTACAGAATAAGGAGAATCTTTTTTCACTAAGTAATCTAAATGGAATACATGACAGAGAAAGTGTCCACAAGAATTCACATGCGTTAAATGTTCTAAAATCTCTGCTGGTAACGGCTCTGCCCATTGCTCATCATTACGACGAAGAGCTATGTCTAGAGCAATCATTCCCTTAGTTTCATTTTTGAGCATGTGCATAGATCTTGCTAAAGAACCACCTACTGAGAAACGTAATAATAGTGCTTTTTTCGCTTCTTTTGGAGTCGCTGCAAAATAGTCGCCTGTAGAATGTTCTTTAAAATACTCTTTAAGGTAGCTATCGGTTTGCTCAATTAAATCATCAGCTGTAGTTAAAATTAAATAGTGCTGATATTTTTTACGGAAATCTAAAATTCTTGGCGGTAAGAGGTTAGGTAAACAATCACCATAAAATTGCATTACTGTTTCCGCAGCTGGTAAGAAGGGTAAACGTCCAAAATTACGATCGTAAGCGTCTTTTAACGCATATAATTTTGGTAAATGTTTAGTGCCAAACTTATCGAGTACCCAAAATACGTCTTTACCATATTTAACCGCATCATCAAATGATGAAGCTCCCATGTATTCACCTTGCATAGGTAAACCATCAAATTCAGTAAGAACTTTACGACGAATTGCGGTTAAGTCATCAGGATTATTTGTTCCGATAAAGAATAATTGTTGACGCTTAGCCTTGGCAAAAGTATCTACACGTACAGCAAATACTGCGAGATGCCCAGCCGAACCAGAAGCTTCTTTTAAGCGATCAGGATCTGAATTATAACGTGATGGAGTATCGGCATCTACTTGTACGACTTTATATTTATAGTCACGTGAAGAAGCAAGTTTCACTTGAGGGTTTTCTACTTTAAACTTACCCTTTTCTAAGCGTTCTAATTGCTCTTCTGGAGAACCATCACCTAAGTCTAACCCTAAGTTATTAATAAACTCAAGTTCTCCCTCATCGTTAACACGAGCATAACAAGCTAATTCGGTATAAGCTGGTCCACGTTGGACTAAGGTTCCTCCAGAGTTGTTACAAATCCCTCCAACTACCGAAGCTCCAATACATGACGAACCTATTACCGAGTGAGGTTCACGACCTATTTTATTTAATTTTTCTTCTAATTTGAATAAGGTAGATCCTGCGAGACATACAGCTTGAGGCTCATCTGTATCTTCATTAATTAGATGAATATCATCTATTCTTAAAGTATTGATAATTACGATTGGACGGTCGTAATCATTACCCCAAGGCGTTGATCCCCCAGTTACCCCTGTATTTTGTGCTTGGTTAAGAACAATAATATTGTTTTTAACACATAGTTTTACGACTTTAAAATACTCTACAAGGTTATCCGGTCTTACTACCGCTAAGGCATCACCTAAACCAAAGAAAAATCCCGTGCGATAACGTTTGGTTGCCGCTGGATCTGTTAGGACATATTTATCCCCAACAATTTTTGTTAATTCTTTTATAAAATCTTTATAGTTGGCAGTCATGATACCTCACTTGACTTATTAGCTAACCTAAAATTAATATTTTTATAGACATCTCTACTAGTATATATTAAACTAAATTTGTTAGTTTGTGCAAAATATTTATCGATTTTTCTATGCAAAACAAATATTTTTTCTCTCTTTTTAGCTTAAGTCTTTTCTCGCTTGTAGCCTCGAGCTTTAATGCTCAAGCGATTACCATTCCTCAAGGAGTAACCTTAGCTCCTAAACAAGAGTATATTTTTAATTTACCTAGTTTTCCTGCAACTATAGATCCAGGTTTAATTGGGGATACTCTTTCTGCTCGAGCGGCCGAACCTTTATTTGATACTTTATATCGTCTTGGATCAAGTGGGGATTTTCTTCCTACTGCCGCTTCAGGTTATAAGGTTAGTGATGATCAACTAACTTGGACTTTTTACTTACGTCCGGAAGCTACTTGGCATGATGGTAAACCCGTAACCGCTCAAGATTTTATCTATGCTTGGCAACGTTTAGCTGCTCATGATAGTCGCTCAATTTTTGCTAATGCCTTTGTAAATATGCATGTAGTTAATGCAGATGGAGTATACCAACGTTTAATAAAGGTCGAGGAATTAGGGATTAGTGCTTTAGATTCCCATACCCTAGAAATTAAACTCTACCAACCAACGCCATGGTTACTCCAAATTATTGCTAATCTCGCACTAGCTCCCGTACGCCAAGATCTAATTGAAAAATATGGCAGTGCTTGGACGCAACCTGAACACTTTATCGGTAATGGTCCTTATACTTTAAGCACTTATCTGCCTAATGACCAAATTACTTATCAAAAAAGAGAGGATTATTGGGATAGTCAAAATATTTATATTACCCAAGCTAAGGCAATTTTTTCTGAACCTCGTATTGCTTACTATCGCTACCTTACTGGAGAAATTCTTGTTACCGAAGTCTTTAAGGGGATTAGCAAACAGGTTTTTGCCGAACGCCCTAGCGAAGTTTATTTAACGCCTCGTAATGCCTCTTATTATCTAAACTTGAATAGTCAAAGCTTTGCTGATTTAAAAGTACGTCAAGCTCTAGCTTTGCTTACTGATACTCAATATCTGAGTAAACATATAGTTCTCGGGGCTACGGCCACTAGTATTTTTGCCCCTACGAGCTTACAAGATGGGCAATACCAAAAACAAGCACCTTACTTTTATAACTTTCCTAGTGACAATAATGCTCAAGCTATAGC
>NZ_NRJF01000089.1 GCF_003585965.1 Psittacicella gerlachiana
TTTATAAAAGAATTAAAAAATAAATGAACGAAAACATTAAAATTGATAACCATCAGTTAACAACCTTTAGAATTCCCATAAAGGCTGATAAAATTTCTTTTGCTCGCTGGCCTCATGAATTTTTACAAGCATACCAACGCACAAAAGAAAACAACCAAGAGCTTATTATTCTTGGTCAAGGTAGTAACGTCCTCTTTCTCGAAGATTTTAATGGAGAAATCGTAGTAAATCAGTACCAAGGAATCCACTTAACTTGCACTCAAGAACATTTTGTCTTGCAAGTAAACTCAGGGGTAACTATAGATGAGCTAATTGCCTATTGCCATAGATTTAAAATTTATGGTTTAGAAAACCTAGCTTCAATCCCTAGCTCTATAGGTACAGCAGCTATCGGAAATATTGGGGCATATGGTGTAGAATTTGAAAAATTTGTAGATAAAGTTATTCTCTTAGATTTAGAAAGAGGTGAAAAGATAACTTTAACTCATGAACAACTCCAGTTTTCGTATCGTAGCTCCATCTTAAAAACTGAGTATAACAAAGGTTATGCCGTACTAACTGTAGTCTTAAAGATTGCAAAAAATTACCAACCCGTACTAACTTACTACCCTTTAACCGAACTGGATAAAGAACAAGTTACGGCAAAACAAATTCAAGAACTCGTAGTTAAAACAAGAAAAGCAAAATTACCAGACTTTAATCAATATGGTAATGGTGGTAGTTTTTTTGTGAATCCAATTATTAGTTCAATAGAATATCAAGTTTTAAAAGAAAGATTTAACTTACAAGGAATTATTTTAAATCAAGAGCAGGTTAAATTAAGTGCAGGCTGGTTAATTGAAAATACAGGTCTTAAAGGTTTTTCCTTTAGGGGCGCTCAAGTATCTCCTCAACATGCACTAGTTCTTACCAATAGAGAAAAAGCTACTGGTATGGATATCGCAAATCTTGCGGCGATAGTAAAAACTAAAGTTTTTGAAAAATTTGGTGTTCAACTTACCCCCGAAATTCGCTTTATTGCAAAAAATGGTGAAGTTGACGCAAGTCTATATTTAGAACATTTACATCACAATTAATTATAAAACGAGCTTCAGTTTCCTTTTCTGAAGCTCTATTTCTATCTATGCAAATAATTTATAATTCTTTGAATAATCCTATTCTTAAAATTCATCTTGAAAAATATCTACTTAATTTTACTTATATAAGTCTTTGTAAATTTGCAAATCAAAAACGAGTTCTTAAATACAGAGATTCACTTATACATGAACTACTCAATGAGATAAAAGACGAACTACCTCATCTTACACAATATCTCGCTAAGCTCTGTAAAATATTAAATCTTGAAGAAACCATTGAAGAACATACAGTTAGTAATTACATTAACAAATTAACTTCAAACAAAGAGTATCTCGGATTCTTAGAAGACTACTGCTTAACCCTACCTGCAGATCAGATTCTAGAAAAAAATTTAGAGAAGTTTAATTCTCTGGAAAATATAGATAAAGCTTTAGCTATAAACTACTTTACACTACATCATAATAGCCAAGCTGTTACTGCTTATAAAAATCCATTCATTTTAATTAATGAAAAAATTTATTGTAACCACCTAATTCTTGAACCTAAAAGCCTAGATTTTTTAATTAAACTCAATCGTAGATTTGAAGCTTTAAACGCCAATACCTTTAGCTTAGTATTCTTTGCTCTCCCCTCAACAAACCTATATGTGGAAAAGTATTTAAATCATGATTATGAAAAGTTTAATCTAATTCTTATAGCTTTCTATCAATATTCAGGAGTTGGGAGAAACGATAAAACCTGGCTAGCAACTCCATTTGCTGACCTTGCATGCAGTATTATCTATCATCGAAATTATCTTAATCCTGAGCTAAATCTATTTTTATATTCGAAAGAAATTTCTAGTTGGAAAGATCACAACTAGCGATTTTATACATATGATCTTCATTTACGCATAGATTAAAGTCTATAACTTTTTATTGATTGCAAGATTAGTGCTAAAGTTTGAAAAAACTTAGTACAGGTGATTTATACGCCAAATTTTGAGATACATAAAGAGTAAAGCTTATATCTCTAATGCTATGGTTTAGTGCTCAAATATTTTTTGTATGAGTACGAGGTTAGGTTAACCTAAATTTTATAAATCATGAGCTATGTAGGAGATGTTTGTTTTTACAACTTCTTGAGGCGAGTTGAGCTTTAAAATAAATGCAACTTAAAAGTGCTTAAATAGTTTAGATTTAAGTACAGGTGTATGTTACGCAAAATTTTGTACTTTAACCAAAAGTTAGCTTTTTAATTAAAATGCACTTCTTAAGTACTCAAATAGTGATTGCTGAGTACAGGGTTAGTCTAAGCAAAATTTTGTTGGCTTGCTCAAAGTTAAGAAAATCGATTGCTGATTTCCTATTTTTAGAGCTTAAAGAGAGATAAAAAGTCTTTAGCTTGAGAAGGTAAAGTAAAAAGTTTCACCTTTAATACAAAGGCAGTTCTTAAAGTGCTCAGATAGTGATAGATGAGTACGGGGTGAGGCTACGCTAAATTTTGTTGGCTTGCTCAAAGTTAGGAAAACTTATTGTCGACTTACCATTTTTAGGGGTAAAAGATAATCAAAAGTTTTTTATCTTGAGAAGCTAAAGTAAAAAGTTGCACCTTTAATACAAATGCAGTTCTTAAAGTGCTCAGATAGTGATAGATGAGTACGGGTTGAGACTACTCTAAATTTTGTTGGCTTGCTCAAAGTTAAGAAAGCTTATTGTCGACTTACCATTTTTAGGGGTAAAAAGATAATCAAAAGTTTTTTATTTTGAGAAGCTAAAGTAAAAAGTTGCACCTTTAATATAAATACAGTTCTTGAGTACTCAGATAGTGATAGATGAGTGCGGGGTAGGTATGTTTTAAATTTAGTGAAAGAGATAAATCTTGTTTAGTGATTTTTTAATTTATTAATAATCAATGATCTATAAGAGTTAGTTTACAAGATACGCATAATGTAAAGTGCTATAATGTGAGTGGTTTAAGATTTTAGATCCTTTTACCAAAAGTAGTAGATAAATCATTTAATTAATAGAGGCTTATGAATAAGTCAAAGACTAAGGGTAAAGAGTTACTTAACGACGCAAATAAGATTGGTGTTCTGATAAGAGAGAAGAGAAAAAGTTTAGGCATGACTTTTGAGGAATTATCTAATGCTATAAGGATACCCAAAGATAGAGAAAAGCTATTAAGAAAATGGGAAAGTGGAGAAGCTGAGCCATCGGTTTTAGAATTACAAAGGATTTTAGAGTTATTTACCCTAGCTCCTTTTAAATCTCCAGACCAAGCCCCCTTTAAAGTTATAGATCTATTTGCGGGTATCGGAGGAATTAGACTAGGATTTCATCTTACGGGAAAAACTCAAGTGGTTTTTAGTAGTGAGATAGATAAATTTGCTGCCAAAACCTATTCGATAAATTATGGAGAAATGCCGGTAGGGGATATCACTCAAGTTAGCAATGAGCAAATACCGGAGCATGATATTTTGTTAGCTGGTTTTCCTTGCCAAGCTTTCTCGCAAGCTGGAAAAAAGTTAGGCTTTTCAGATGCTCGAGGAACTTTGTTTTTTGATGTAGCAAGAATTATTCAAGGGAAATGTCCAAAAGCTTTTTTACTAGAAAATGTAAAGAACTTAGTTTCTCATGATAAGGGAAATACCTTTAAAACCATTCTGAATATTCTTGAAGAGTTGGGATATAAAGTATTTTATAAAGTACTGAAAGCAAGAGATTTTGGTTTACCTCAAAATCGAGAAAGAATTTATATCGTTGGTTTTGATCCTCAGCAAGTTGCAAAATGGGAAGAATTTACTTTTCCTGAGGTTACTGGAATAGAAACCAAAGTTGGAGATATCTTAGAAAAGAAAGTTGACGCTAAATATACTATTTCCGATAAACTGTGGGAAGGACATCAAAGAAGAAAAGCCGAACATCTAGAAAAAGGAAATGGTTTTGGTTATACCCTTTTTGATGCTCAAAGTCCTTATACTAATACTCTTTCGGCAAGATACTATAAAGATGGGAGTGAGATTCTTATTGCTCAAGAGAATAACAATCCTCGTAAGTTAACTCCACGTGAAGCTGCAAGGTTACAAGGTTTTCCTGAGGAGTTTATTATCCCTGTAAGTGATACTCAAAGTTATAAACAGTTTGGTAACTCGGTATCAGTACCTGTAATCAATGCTATAGCTAAGAAAATGCTCGAAGTATTAGAAAGTTAATTAAGCTTTCTAGGGTAAATTCTACCCCCCCCCTAAGTCCAATAAAAGTATAAAGTTACTAAGGAATAATAGGATCAATTGCTTTTAAAAGTGTAGTAAAAGTTTTTAGGAGTTTTATTATTCCTGTGATATTGCCCTTTAGGGGAGGAGATATCACAATGTAATTATTTAGAGAAATCTACGATATGTCATTAAATAAAAGTAGTACATTAACTAAAGCAAAAAATGAAAAAAATGATGAGTTTTATACTCAATATGATGACATTGAAAAGGAAATGCAGGCTTATCTTGAATTTAATCAAGATGTATTCAAAGACAAAATTGTTCTATTACCATGTGACGATCCTGAATGGAGTAATTTTACTCGTTATTTTACTCAAAATTTCGCAAATTTAGGATTAAAAAAATTAATAAGCACAAGTTTTTCCCCTAAAGATAAATCAGAATCTAATGATCAAGCTATTCTATTCGAAAAGAATAGTGTAAATTACAATAAAACTAAATCTATTCATAAAGGTAAGATGTTTATATTAACAAAAGGTAAGAATACTGAAAGGGGGATGGATTTAGATGATATTGAATGGACATATCTAGAAGGGGATGGAGATTTTCGTAGTGATGAAATTAAATCTTTACGAGATGAGGCAGATATTATTATTACCAATCCACCATTTTCCTTATTTCGTGAATTTTTAGCATGGATTTTTGAAGCAAAAAAAGAGTTTAGTATTATTGGCAATATGAATTCGATAACTTATAAAGATGTATTCCCTTTAATACAAAAAAATAAATTATGGTTAGGTGCGACTATTAGTAGTGGAGATCGTGAATTTAGAGTTCCAGATAATTATCCTCTTAATGCTGTTGGATTTCGTATAGATGAAAATGGGGCTAAGTTCATTAGGGTTAAAGGAGTTCGTTGGTTTACTAATATTGAACATGGTAGACGACATGACCCATTACAGCTAATGACAATGGATGAAAACTTGAAATTTAATAAACAAATAGCTAAAACAAACGCCTATCAAGAGTACGATAACTATAAAGCTATAGAAGTACCAAAGACAAATGCTATTCCAAGTGATTATAGTGGGGTAATGGGCGTTCCTATTAGCTTTTTAGATAAATACAATCCTGATCAATTTGAAATTATAGGAATGGATTTTTATGTTAAAGATAGGTTGTTAGATCCTATTATAAATGTTAACTGGAAAGGAAAGCTAGATCGAGCATACTTAAATGGTAAAAGATTGTATTCAAGAGTGTTAATCTCTAAAAAAGTAGTTTGAAATTATTATTCATTTAGTTGATTGCATAAATAGTACTTTGTTAAGAGATGAAAATGATAAGATTTTAGTTTACAACTTTTCCCCCTACCTTTTAGAATACAAAAATTACATCAACTTGAATAAAGAAATTAATGAAATTCTATAAAAAGTTAAATTAAGACTAAATAATTTTATAT
>NZ_NRJF01000009.1 GCF_003585965.1 Psittacicella gerlachiana
TAATTCTATAATATTGGGGCAAAGGAAATAAATTTAATATTTATTCTTGCCTTATGGAAGATAAAGACACAAAAATTTATCACAATAATTATAGTTATATTTTACAACGAGGTACAACAAATGAAAAGATTTTCTTTAAAGACAGCAATTATTACTGGTGGTGGCTCTGGTATTGGTAAAGAAGTAGCAAAACAACTAGTACTCGAAGGGGCAAATGTAGTAATTGGTGGACGCAATCTTGCAAAACTAGAACAAGCAGCTAAAGAAATAGATGCAACAGGAACTCAAGTACGAGTAGTGGCTGGAGATATTGCAAATCCTGAGACTGCATTAGCTTTAGTTGCAACTGCGGAAGCAGAATTTGGTGGGGTAGACATTTTAATTAATAATGCAGGAGTTTTTAATCCTAAACCTTTCTTAGAGATTACGCCGGACGAATACGATAACTTCTTAAATATAATTTTAAAAGGAAAGTTTTTTATGGCGCAAGCGGCAGCACGAGCAATGCAAAAACGTGGCGGTGGGGCTATAGTGCAAACTGGATCCATGTGGGCATTACAAGCAGTTGCAGCCACCCCTTCTTCAGCTTACTCGGCAGCTAATGGTGGTGTACACGCTTTAACAAAAAATCTTGCCATTGAACTAGCTAGTTCAAATATTCGTGTGAATACAGTTGCTCCGGCAGTGGTAGAAACTCCGGTATACAATACCTTTATGAGTGAAGAACAAGTAGCTCAAACTTTACCAACCTTTAATAGTTTTCATCCTCTAGGCCGTAACGGTAAACCTCTAGATATTGCTCAAGCAATTCTTTTCTTTGCTAGTGATGAAGCCCAATGGATTACCGGAACTATTCTTCCAGTTGATGGTGGAGTAATGGCTGGTAAATAAATTTAAGCTATTCTAAATCAAGGATTTTTTCCTTGATTTAGCTTTATCTAGCATTGCTAATTAGGAGTAAATAGTGTTATTAGCAAAGAACTTTACCTTAAATAACGGACAAGTAGTAAAAAATCGCTTAGTCCTAGCTCCTTTAACTCTTTGGTCTTCGACCGAGCAAGGAATATTAAAAGATGAAGAAATTAGCTTTGTCGCTCAACGAGCACAAGGAGCGGGATTAGTGATTACCGCAGGAATGCTCATTGCTTCTGAAGGCAAAACTTTTCAAGGACAACCTGCAGTAACTCAAGAAAACTTTAAGCAGTTACAAGCTCTAGCTCAAGCAATTCAAGCTCAAGGGGCTTTAGGAATTTTACAGTTACAGCATGGAGGAGAAAAGGCTTTAGCTCCAAAGTGGCAAATCCAAAATTTAACGGCGGCACAAATAGAAGAACTCATTGAAGCTTTTGCCCAAGCAGCCCAACTTGCAGAGCAAGCGGGCTTTGCTGGGGTAGAGATCATGGGCGGCAATGGTTTTTTATTACAACAATTTGTTTCTCGCAAAACTAATACTCGTACAGATCAGTGGGGAGAACCTTTTGCTTTTATAAACCAAGTAGTTACTAGAGTTAAAGCCCGCATAAATTCGCCTCACTTTATTCTTGGGTATAGATTTTCTCCCGAAGAGCCTGGAGATAATGGGATGACCATGCAAGAAGCATTGGCTTTAGTAGAAAATCTAGCCCACTTACCTTTACAATATTTGCATGTGTCATTATGGGATTTCTTTAAACCCGCACGGAGAGGTGTTGCCGTACCAAGTTTAAGAATTAAATTAATTCATGAACAACTCCAAGGAAGACTACCCCTAATTGGCGTAGGTAATCTTATTAATCTTGAAGCAATTAACAAAGCAAGCCAAAGTGGCTATGCAGAATTTTTTGCTTTTGGTAAAGCTGCCATTTTAAATCCAGATTGGGTAACAAAGATATACCAACAGCAAGAGCTAGAACAAACTTTAGATCTTGAACGTAAAGCTTACTATGGCTTACCTCAAGGATTATGGGAACAATGCTTAACTCAAGCAAGTTATTTACCCGCTTTAAAAGGAGAAGAACCCGCAGTAAAACTTGCCTCTTTATATTAAGCAAAAATAGGCTGGCTTAAGCTTAAACTGTAATTAATGAGAGTAAGGCAATAAAGCCTGTCCCCATGTAAGAACTTTTAAAGATAACTCTTCATTCAAAGCTTGATCTTTCTAAGCTTAACAAATTTATCACGAACCTAAATTAAAAACACAAACAACAAAGAAACTAAAGATTATGACAACAATTATTATTGGAGGAGGAATAAGTGGTCTCTATGCAGCTTACCTCCTAGAACAAAAACAAGAAGATTATGTGCTATTAGAAGCAAGTGCTTCTTTTGGAGGAAGAGCAAAAGGCATGGCTTCACAATTAGCCTCTCATGAGTTAGAATTAGGGGCAACTTGGTTTTGGCCCGAATATCAACCGGAGTTAGCTAAATTAATTAGAGATCTCGGACTTGAGACTTTTTCTCAACCTCATGGACGTATTTTGGTTGAACGTAGTCTTCATACTCCTCCTCAAGCCTATGATTATCCTTTTGTTGATGGTGAGCGTTTAGCTCAAGGAATGAGTAGTCTTGCTCGTGCTCTTCTCGCTAAACTTGATCCAAAGAAATTACATCTGCAAGCGGAAGTAAAAAGTATCAAACTTGTTGACAATCAAGTGGTTGTACATTTGCACTCAAATGAGCAAACCTTTATCGGAGACAAAGTATTCCTAGCAGTTGCTCCACGTGTAGCAGCGAAAAAGATTGAGTTTATTCCCGCTTTACCTGAAAAGATCAAGAGAAATTGGCAAGAAACAGCAACTTGGATGGCTCCTCATGCTAAGTTTATTGCTGAATATACTCAACCTTTTTGGTTAGCCCATAATCTTAGTGGTGATGCACGAAGTGGCGTAGGACCTATGGGAGAAATTCATAATATTAGTGATGCAAAAAATCAGATAGGAGCTCTATTTGGTTTTCTTTCCTTACCCGCTAGCGAAAGAAGCAAACTCTCTTCTGCAGAGATTATAGAGCGATGCTTACAACAACTAGTGCGACTTTATGGTAAAGAGGCTCAGCATCCCGTACAAGTAAAACTCCAAGATTGGACACAAGATCCTTATATTGCTACAGAAGTAGATGCTGTTGCGGCTCATGAACATCCAGTAACAGCTCTCTCTAAAGTCCCAGGAGTATGGGAAAAGAAATTAATTGGGATTAGTAGTGAGTTTTCTCCTAACTCTGCAGGTTTACTTGCAGGAGCAATAGACGCTGCTTGGTTAGGGGTACATCGTAAGTAATGTAATTGATTGTAGCTTAGCTAGGAGGAAAAACCCAAAGTTCAATTGTAAATTTATTGATAGGGGTTATAAAAAATTAGATTTGGTTAGTTAATTTTAACTATCATAAAATTA
>NZ_NRJF01000090.1 GCF_003585965.1 Psittacicella gerlachiana
CATTCTTAATTACTCTATATAAAAGGTATGATTTAGAATTGTACTCCCCAACCAATTTGCGTAAAATTATAGCCATCAGTTGAAGATTGATTCGTGGTATTTTCTAAAACTCTAGAATGGTCTGCATAAATAAAACCATATTTTAGAATATTAACTTGAGCACCAAAAGTAGCTATTCTTTGTTTAAAGCTATTATGAGCTTCAATGCTCCCACCTAAAACACTTCTCGCTTCACGATCATTTTTATTATCAACTTTATTATAAGCATAGCGTGCATAAAGTTTTAAATAATCAAGCGGTGAAACCGTTAAATTATAAATTACCCCATAAACATTAGTTTTCGTTAGAGAACTATCAGAATAATCAAAAGTTCTTTGATGGGTTTTATAACCTACTACTTTTAATTCCACTAGGTCTGCGTAATTGTATGCTAAACCTAAAGAATAAGGGTGAGTTTTAAAACGATAGCTATCGCTTACAACTTGCTTTTGTGAAGCATATAATGCTAAGACTTTAAGCTGTTGGTTCTCACTTAAATTAAACTTCCAATTAATATTACCAGCTATTTGTGAATAATAACCGTAATCATTGGTTGCATTATGCACAAAACTAAAACCATAATCGTAGTACTTATCTTTACTACTTACATATTTCCACATACCTTGATGATAGGTATCAGAAGCTATAGTTAATGGTAAATAGTTGGTAGAACTGATTCCAAAATTTTGTGATCCAAGGAAGTAATCTTCTAAAATCCCTGAAGTTTTACCAATGGATGTTTGTCCTAGTTGTGGACTTTTTAAGAATACATAATATTGACTTGAAGAAAACTTAGAATTATCTTCACGATTTAAATTATTATTTGTATCTAAAACATAGCGTCCAACATAAGTAGCACCTAAGTATACATTATTGATTTTATAAGAAGGTGTTATCGCTATAAAACTATGCTTAAATCCATCAAGATTAGGATAATAATCTTCACTAAAATTTAGTGCCGATAATTGTAATCTGCTATTAAGATCTAGAGTAAAATTATTATGTGTAAAAGTTAAAGCACCAGCAGAAGTAACACTAAACCCTAATAAAATACTAGAAAAAATACTTAACTTTTTCATTACTTACTTCTTTAATTTTTCAAGTAGCTGCTTATTTAATTCAATCGAATTTTTTAATAAAGAGCAAGCTATTACTAGCTGTTCATTTAAATTTGTATTAGTTTGCATTAAATTATCAAACTCACCAATTAACTCTTCAAATTTTAGCGTAAACTCTGAATTAAGTTGTTGATCTTGAGTTGATGATAATTCTGCAAAACTTATCTCTTTTTCAGACACTCACTTTTCTCCATATACTAATTCTAAAGCTTGAGGAACTGATAATTCAAAATACTCACCTTCAGCAAGATCCGCAGGTAAATCAAGGTTACCAATAGAAACTCTGTGTAAATCAATAACCTTATTATTTAAAGCTGCAAACATTCTTTTAACCTGATGGTAACGACCTTCAGTAATAGTTAAATATACTTGAAAAGGATTATCTGTAAACTCAATTATGCCTGGTTTGGTTTTGTCGGTTTCACCGTGAAGCAAAATTCCTTCAGTAATAACTTCTTGATAACTTTCAAGAGCTGGCTCTTCTAAAGTAACAAAATATTTTTTACTTACATGTTTTCTTGGTGAAGTTAATTGATGAGAAAAATTTCCATCATCAGTAATCAACAAAAGTCCTGTGGTATCTTTATCTAAACGTCCAACAGTATGAAATTGATGATAAGTAGATGGTAACAGATGAAAAACATTTAAACTCCCATAAGGATCATTATTAGCACAAATAACCCCTTTAGGTTTATGAAATACTAATACCTTAGGGTGAGCAAAGTTAATTTGCTCACCATCTACTATAATTTCAAGATTATCTAAACTAAATTTTTCAGAGACTTTAGTGCAAGTTTGACCATTTACAATTATGAGACCATTTTTTGCAAGTTTTTGTACTTCACTACGTGAGAGGGAAGTATTATCTGCAATTATTTTATCTAAACGTAATAGTTTCATGGTAATTTATTTTTGCTTGCGTTTTCTCGGTTTTTTATAACTTTTCTTTTTATTAAAAGTCTTAGGTTTAGATTCAGAATGATCAGTGCGTCCTAATTGAGTTACATACCTCTCTTTAGGAGCAGATTTTGCAGATACCTTTTGTGTATTTAATACAAACTCGATACGACGATCATGTAAAGATATTTTATGGACACGAATTTTGAGTTTGTCTCTTAATTCGGTATTATTTTTTACTTTTTCAAGTAAAGCTTTATCTTCACCTGAAAAAGATAAGAAACCATCAATTTGGAACTCTGGAATGGTTAAAAATAGTCCGTTCTTGGTAATCGTGGATACGATTGCCACAAACTCTTTACCTATGTATCTTTGCATAAATCTACACTTAATCCAATCTAAAAAGTCATAACATGCCTTTTCAACTTTGAACTCAGTGTTAGAACAAGTTTCACATAGAGCATCCATACGCTCATCTTGATATAAAAATGCTCCTTGGCTATAGCCAATTTGTGGAACCTTAGCAAAAATAATTGCTTTGATAACTCGATGTAATAATAAATCAGGATAGCGTCGAATTGGACTCGTAAACTGAGCGTACTTATCAAGAGCTAACCCGAAATGTCCATGAGAGTCAGTTTCATAAACAGCTCGAGGTAGAGAGCGTAACATTTGTGTGTATACCAGTTCTTTTTCACTTGGTAAAGTATCAATTACTTTAGCTAAGTTTTGATAGTCCTTAGGTTGTGGAAACGGAGGTACTGCTAAATTAAAGTTAGCAAGATAATTATTTAGGGTTGTAATTCTTTCAACAGTCGGAATGCTGTGATTACGATTAGGAGCAGCAACTCCATGGTCGTAAACAAATTTAGCAGCTGCTACGTTTGTTATTACCATGAGTTCTTCAATCATTTTATGAGCATCATGACGTTGAACAAAATACATTTCAGCAATAGAACCATCAGGATTAAATCTAAAATGTGGTTCTGAAGTTTCTAAAGCTATAGCTCCACGTTCTTCTCGGGCTAAAGTTAATTTTTGATATAACTTATATAAGGATCTTAAATCTTGATTTAACTCTGCCGTTGAATTAGTTAAGTTCGTAAAGTCAGAATTTATAATTTCCTGCACTTGATTATAAGTAAATCTATTTTTACTAATAATACATGCTTGATAGAAATCATAAGTTTTTAATTTACCTTTGTTGTCGATAATCATTTCACAAACTAAGGTAAATCTTTTTACCTGTGGATTAATCGAACATAAACCATTCGACAACTCTTCAGGTAACATTGGAACTACACGAGTTGGAAAATAAATCGAAGTTGAGCGTTGAGCAGCACTTTCTCCTAATGGTGTATTTTCTCTTACGTAGTAAGATACATCGGCAATTGCAACATATAATCTCCAACCACTTTTATCAGTTAGTTGTTCACAATATACGGCATCATCAAAGTCACGTGCATCTTCACCATCGATAGTGACAAAGTTTAAATGGGTTAAATCTTTACGTACATTTAGATCATACTCAGGAACTTCTTCACCAAAGCTTTGAGCTTCTGCAACTACATCATCAGCAAAGGCTACTGGCAGTTCAAATTTACTTAATACAGATTCAATAGTATTTTCTACTTCTGAATCTGAATTAAAAATACGTTCAAGAACATATTCATGGTTTATAACTACAAAACCACCACGCTCAGCAAAAGCAAAATTTCTTACTTGACGAATAATCCCAAGATATCCTTCTTTGCCTTTAAATTCCTCGATCGCTCTTTGGGTAGCTGTAAGGTTAATTAAATCAATATGATCACCGTTTGGTACATAAGCTACAAATAGTTTGTTGACAAACTTATTAGTATTACGTCTTACATCACAAACTCGACGATCATTTGCAAGTTTTTTAAAAATAAATACATTCGCTGACGAATCTGCATTATTTTTATTTAAGTTCGAATAAAAAATATCTCCATCCAAAAAATGATTTGCATCAACGATGTTTCTTGGAATAAAGATGTCAGTTTCTTTCTTTTCTTTCTTGAAAAAATCGCTGTTAGCTTCAGCTTCAGTTAATTCACTTGCAAAAGCTACCCCTGAATTAGTTACCGATATTCTATAAAGAGTTAGAGGTTTTTTTGTAGGGTAAACATAATACCCAAAAGCTCCTGCATATAACCAATTTAAGTTTCTTAAGCTCGAAATAACTTCTTCATAAGAAAAATTAGAAAACTCTGAGAAATTAGTACTTAGTTCTTTATATAAGCTCTCTAAAGATCTAAATACTTTTGTTTTAAAAAATTGTTTTACGTTTTTTGTGCTTAATTGTGATGTGACCATTTATGACTCATCAAATTAATAAAGTGGAAAGGAAAGAGCAAAATAAAAGCTAATCTCAAAGAGATTAGCCATTTTGACATCTACTTATTGACTACGCTGTTAGTAAATCCTACCTCACGCTCAACATTTTTTACATGTTCACGTTCATAAAAACGTCTTAATGGCGTTGAAGGATCGTGTGTAAGATAATTTATTTTAGTATTTATATCATAGGTAAACACTTTTAACTGTTTAATCCTTTCAGAATAAATACTTCTAACAGCACCATCAGACTTGACTATTACTGTCTCAGGCTCATAGCATTGATCAAAAGTTTGAAAAACTAAATCATCAATTTTTTTAGCGATAAACCCGTTTTCATACTCAGCAGAGGTAACAAACTTATTAGTTAGGATCTCTAAACGATCTTTTTTTCTAATAGCTAGCTTAGCTATTAATACATCTAAATAATTCTCTGCTAAGGTAATAGGGTCTGGTAAATTATTTTTACGTCTTTTACGACGTTTACTTTTATACTCGATTTCAGACATTAGACATCACTCAAAGAAAATTTTCACTTTGCTATAGTGAATAGTATAAATTGATGAATAAATTGTGTAGCCGAGTTATATTAAGATTAACTAAGTATCGACTATCAATATAAATTTATGAGTTTAGATACTATGGCTAATATGCTAAATCGCCCTTTAATTATACCAAAAAATTAATACTTTTTGTAAATTTTAGCGACAAAATAAACACCTTATTCAAGAGAATAAGG
>NZ_NRJF01000091.1 GCF_003585965.1 Psittacicella gerlachiana
ACCGATATAAATATAACCTGTATTCAATTCTTTATAACTTTAACTTAAAAATATTCCTAAAAATATCTCAACGCAGAATTAACAGATTTAAGATTCTTTAGACTAGCTTTTCTGAATAATTTAAAAGCCTATCCACAATGTGGATAGGCTTTTAACGTTCGAATATAATTAAAACTAATATCTTTAGCTATTTGTTAAAACAACTAGATGATTATTTTTTTACTGCTTTTTTATTAGGTAAATCTG
This sequence comes from Psittacicella gerlachiana, assembly GCF_003585965.1. GTDB lineage: Bacteria > Pseudomonadota > Gammaproteobacteria > Enterobacterales > Psittacicellaceae > Psittacicella > Psittacicella gerlachiana. Next base: position 247 of record NZ_NRJF01000091.1, read on the forward strand.
TAATAGATCCTGTGTAGATTTCAGCAGCAAGACCTACAGATTCGTGTAATGTTGGGTGAGCATGGATTGTTAATGCTACATCTTCAGCATCAGCACCCATTTCAATTGCTAAGCAAACTTCACCTAAAAGTTCACCAGCATTTGTACCTACAATACCAGCACCTAAAATTAAGTTAGTATCTTTATCGAATAATAGTTTAGTTAAACCATTAGAAGCGTCTGAAGCAATCGCACGACCTGAAGCAGCCCAAGGGAATACTGCAGCTTCGTAATTAACGCCAGCTTCTTTTAATTCGCGTTCAGTTTTACCAACCCAAGCAATTTCTGGTTCAGTATATGCAATTGAAGGAATTACACGTGGATCAAAGAAGTGTTTTTTGCCACAAATAACTTCAGCAGCAACATGACCTTCGTGTACCCCTTTGTGAGCTAACATAGGTTGACCAACAACATCACCAATCGCAAAAATATTTTCTACATTAGTACGCATTTGTTTGTCAACTTCAATGAAGCCACGATCAGTAACTTTAACACCAGCAGCTTCAGCATTTAGTGTTTTACCATTAGGACGACGACCTACAGCTACTAAAATAGCATCATAACCTTCTGTAGCATTAACTTCACCTTCCATAGTTACATATACAGCGTCTTCTTTAGCTTCAACAGCTTTAACACCTGTATTCACTCGGAATTCGATTTTATCTTTTAATGCAGTTGTTAATACTTTAACTAATTCAGCATCAGCTGGTGGAATAATGTGTGGAGCAGGTTCAACTACAGTTACTTTAGAGCCTAAAGTAGAATATACAGTTGCCATTTCCATACCAATGATACCACCACCTACAACTAGAAGACGGTTAGGAACATTTTCAAGTTTTAATGCATCAGTTGAGTCCCAAACACGAGGATCATCATGAGGGATAAATGGTAAAGTTACTGGAGTAGAACCACATGCAATAATTGCATGTTCAAATTTAACTACAGTTTCACCACCATCAGTTAAAGCTACAGTAATAGTATTTTTATCTTTAAACTGAGCCCAACCTCTAACTACCTCAACTTTACGACCTTTTGCCATACCCGCAAGACCTGTAGTTAATTTACTAACTACACCTTCTTTATACTTACGGATACCGTTGATGTCGATTTTTGGATCAACAAAGGTAACACCATGAGAAGCTAAAGTTTTTGCTTCATTCATTACTTTAGATACATGTAATAATGCTTTAGAAGGAATACAACCTACATTTAAACATACACCACCTAAAGTACTGTGTTTTTCAATTAAAACAACTTTTTTTCCTAAGTCAGCTGCACGGAAAGCTGCTGAATAACCAGCTGGACCAGCACCAATCACAACTACTTGTGTTGAAATTTCGTTAGACATTGTTTCCTCTTACAATTACATGATTAATGTGCGTAAATCGCTTAACGCTTCATTTACTGCAGTAATGAAACGAGCACCATCAGCACCATCAATTGCACGGTGGTCAAATGATAAGCATAATGGTAACATTAAGCGTGGAACAAATGTTGAACCATTCCAAACTGCACGAGTTTCTGAACGAGATACACCTAAAATTGCAACTTCTGGAGCATTAACAATTGGTGTAAATCCTGAAGTACCGATACCACCTAATGATGAAATAGTGAAACAACCACCAGACATATCAGCACCAGTTAATTTACCAGCACGTGCTTTTTGGCTAATTACAGCTAATTCTTGACTTAATTCAATAATACCTTTTTGATCAACATCACGAATTACTGGTACAACTAAACCGTTTGGAGTATCAACAGCAATACCTAAGTTAATGTATTTTTTGAAAGTCATTTGTGCTGCGTCAGCAGATAAACTTGCATTAAATTTAGGATATTTAGCTAAAGCTCTCGCAACAGCTTTCATAATGAAAACTAAAGGAGTAATTTTAACATCTAATTTACGTTTAGCCGCTAAAGCATTTTGTTGTTTACGGAAGTCTTCTAAATCAGTAACATCAGCCCAGTCAAAAGCAGTTACATGAGGAATCATCACCCAGTTACGGTGTAGGTTTTGACCAGAGATTTTTGGAATACGTCCCATCTCTTTAACTTCAACTTCACCAAATTTAGAGAAGTCAACGTTTGGCCATGGTAATAAGTTTAAGCCACCAACTGAAGTGCCACCTGTAACTTTACCAGTTTGTACAGCTTCAACTGCTGATTTGATGTAAGCTAATACATCTTCAGGTAACACACGACCTTTTGGACCTGTAGCTTTAACTTTATCAAGATTTACACCATACTCACGAGCATGACGACGAACAAGTGGAGAAGCATGAGCGAATGTTGCAGAAGCTTCAACTTGCTCTTGAGGCAATCCTTTAACTGCAGCACCTGATGTTGCTGGAGCAGGAGCTGCTTTAGGAGCTTCTGCAGCCGGAGCTGGAGTTGCTTGTGCAGGTGCTGGTGCTGCTACAGGAGCAGATCCTGCAACTTCAAATTTGAATGCTGGAGTACCAGTTTTAACTTTATCACCTTCTTTAATTAGAATTTCAACGATTTTACCAGCTTTAGGAGATGGAACATCCATAGATGCTTTATCACCTTCAACTGTTAATAAATCTTGATCTTCTTTAACTTCATCACCAACTTTTACTTTTAATGAAGCAACGTTTACTTCATCATTACCAATATCAGGTAAGTTGATTACTTCAACTGCTGATGCAACAGGTGCAGCTGCTGGAGCCGGTGCCGGAGCAGCTTCTGCTTTTGGAGCTTCAGCCGTTTCTGTTGCAGATTCTACAGCGTAGAAAGGAACTCCTGTTTGAACTTTGTCACCTACTTTTACAAAAACTTCAGTTACTTTACCGCCTTCAGGAGCAGGAATTTCCATAGAAGCCTTATCACCTTCTACAGTTGCGATTTCTTGGTCAGCTGTAATTACGTCACCAACTTTAATAGTTAATGATACTAAATTCACTTCATCTGTACCAATATCAGGCATTTGAACTTGTTTAGCCATTTAAAAAAACCCTTATTTAAACTTTAAATTATAAGTCTAAATGGGGGGAATCCCCATTTAGCCTAATTGTAAAAACTAACAAAAATATTACACTAAATTAAGCATCAAGACTATAAGGTTTGTTTGGATCAATACCTAAGTCTGCAATAATTTGTTTAGCAGTTTCTGGTTTTAATGTTCTTTGACGTAATAATGCGTAAACTGACGCTAAAGCAATGTGTTTAGCATTTACTTCAAAGAATTCACGTAAGTTTTCACGGCTATCTGAACGACCGTAACCATCAGTACCTAAAGTGTTATAGTTTGCTGTAGGTAAGAATGCACGGATTTGTTCTGCAAATGCACGAACATAATCTGTTGCAGCAACTGTTGGTAAGTTTTGTAAGTGACTAGTTACGTATGGAATGTCTTGTGCTGCAAATGGATTTAAACGATGTTTGTGTTCACAACGTTGACCATCACGTGCTAATTCTGTAAATGATGTTACAGAGTGTACGTGTGATTTAATACCATATTTAGCTAATAATTCAGCAGCTAAAACTACATGACGTAAAATTGCTCCTGAACCTAATAATTGAACTTCAGCAACTTGTTCACCTTCAGCTACAACTTCTTTTAATTTGTAAATACCTTTAACGATACCTTCTTTCGCACCTTCAGGCATTGCAGGTTGATCGTAAGTTTCGTTTAGAGTTGTAATGTAGTAGTAAACGTTTTCTTGTTGTGGACCGTACATACGGTTAATACCATCTTCAAGAATTACAGCTAACTCATATACAAATGCTGGGTCATAAGATCTTACACCAGGCATTACACTTGAAATAATGTGTGAATGACCATCTTGGTGTTGTAAACCTTCACCATTTAATGTTGTACGACCTGAAGTTGCACCTAATAAGAAACCACGTGCTTTTTGGTCACATGCAGCCCATAATAAATCAGCTACACGTTGGAAACCAAACATTGAGTAGTAAATAAAGAATGGAATTGTAGGTACGTTATTTGTAGAGTAAGAAGTAGCTGCAGCTAACCATGAAGATGTTGCACCTAACTCATTAATACCCTCTTGTAATAACTGACCGTTTTGTTCTTCTTTATAGAAAGCAACAGATGATTTATCTTGTGGTACATAGTTTTGACCGAATGGAGAGTAAATACCTACTTTACGGAATAAACCTTCCATACCGAATGTACGAGATTCATCAGCAACAATTGGAACAATGTTTTTACCGATGTTGTTGTTCTCTAATAGAGCAGTTAAGTAACGTACAAAACCTAAAGTTGTTGAAATTGGACGTTCTTGTTTTTGTAATAAGTGATCTAATTTTAGATCTTCGATAGATGGAACATTGAACTCAACATCGAAACGATCACGACGTTGTGGTAAGTATCCACCTAAAGCTTTACGGTGACCGTGTAAGTAGTTATACTCTTCAGTACCTTCAGCAAATTTAACGAAATCTAAGTTTTCAACTTGCTCATCTGTTAGAGGTAATTTGTATTCATCACGAATGAATTTTAATGAGTCTTTATTTAATTTTTTAACTTGGTGAGCAATATTTAAACCTTGAGCAGCTGCACCTAGACCAATACCTTTAATAGTTTGAGCTAAGATTACAACTGGTTGACCTTTAGTTTCTTTCGCTACTTTAAATGCGTTATAGATTTTTTTGAAATCGTGACCACCAGTTACTAAGTGGCTTAATTCTTCATCACTTAAATCTTTAACTAATTCTAAAGTTTCTGGGTATCTTGCGAATAAGTGTTCACGGTAGTAAGCACCATCTTTAGAGTTGAAGTTTTGGAAATCACCATCAACTGTTTCGCTTAATAATTGTAATAATTTACCAGATGTATCTTTGTCTAAAAGTTTTTGCCATGAAGAACCCCATAGAAGCTTAATAACCTTCCATTTAGCTCCCGCAAAAATACCTTCTAACTCGTTAACGATTTTACCGTTACCAAATACAGGACCATCTAGACGTTGTAAGTTACAGTTAACAACGAATACTAAGTTGTCTAAACCTTCACGACCAGCGATTGATAAAGCACCTTTTGATTCTACTTCATCACATTCACCATCACCTAAAAACGCCCATACAGTTTGGTTACTTGTATCTTTTAAACCACGATTGTGTAAATATTTTAAGTAACGAGCTTGGTAAATTGAAGTTAAACCACCAAGACCCATAGATACTGTTGGGAACTGCCAAAATGTTGGCATTAAGTGCGGGTGAGGGTATGAAGAAAGACCATCTGCAAACGCTTCTTGACGTAAGTTATTAGCTTGTTCGTCAGTGATACGACCTTCAACATATGCACGTGCATATACACCTGGAGATGAGTGACCTTGGAAGTATACTAAGTCACCACCATCAACATCATTTGCAGCACGGAAGAAGTGGTTAAAACCTACTTCCCACATATCAGAAACAGATTGGTAAGAAGCTAAGTGACCACCTAACTCTTGATCTTTTCTTTGTGCGTGTTGAACCATCATAATCGCATTCCAACGAATAGCCGCTTGAATACGTTTTTCTAAAGCTACATCACCAGGATACTCTACTTCTTCAGCTTCTGAAATAGTATTTACATAAGGAGTGTTTAATGCTGATGGAAGTTCAATATTTTTTGAACCAGCATGAGCAAGTAAACGATCGATAATGTATTTAGCTCTTTCTTTACCTTCATTAGTTAATACTGAGTTTAAAGAATCAAGCCATTCCTGTGTTTCAATAGGATCGATATCATTAGTATTGATGTTTGACATTTTATGTCCTTTTACAATTTTGTTAGCTTAATATTTGATTAAATTAACATAAAGTACTTTGTTGCTTTATTATGAATTTAGGGGATTCTCTAATAGAACAACAATTTGCTCTACATAATTC
>NZ_NRJF01000092.1 GCF_003585965.1 Psittacicella gerlachiana
GGAGCTTTTAACTTATTGATCTTTGAAGATTTTTATTTATTAGTCTTTATAACTTTGTTCTTATTGAGCTAAGCCTTTAATTTGAAGTCATACTTTAATTAAATTAGAGGTCAAATTCTTTTAATTATTGATAAAACTCTCTATTTACGTACACTTATAAACACCATTAATTCTCAGCCTCTTGATCCCCAGAATCTTGATTCTTACTTCGACGTCGCCAAAAGTGCTTTTTCTTTTCCGGTTCATCTTGTTCCGCAAAGTTCTGTACTATATCCACGAGATCAGGAGAGGTTTTTGCTTGATATGTCCCTTTAGCTTCGGCTTGGGCAACCATTTTTGGTTCAGGGTGAATAGTAATTAAAGCATCCGGAAACACAGCTAACAGCGTAGTTTCTAGTTCATCACAAATATCATGAGCTTCACGCAAGAGAATATTATTATCTAGCTCTAAGTGAAACTGAATGTATTTAGTATTGGCTGCTTGACGAGTTCTTAATTCATGAATCCCCAGCACTTGTGGATGCTTTTGAATGGTAAGTTCAATTAACTGTAAATCTTCTGCAGGTAGGACCTTATCAGTTAAACCATTAATCGCAGTTGTAATCATTTCATATACGGAATAGAGCATATAAATTCCGATAATGATTGCCAAGACTAAATCCACCTTAGCATAACCATAATGAGCAAAAATTATGGCAATCGCTACCGAACCATTCATGAGGCAGTCCATTTTATAATGAGCCTGATCTACCTTAATCATTTCTGAATCTGTCTGACGAATCACCTTTTGTTGGTATGTAACTAGGATTGCAGTCATAATAATGGAAATAATTAAAATGATTACTGAAGCTGTCGTCTTTTCAATCGGAATTGGCGTCGAAAAACGACTCACCGCACTCACTATTAACATTATTGCCAAAGTGGCAATAAAAATACTTTGCCCTAGAATCCCAAAGTACTCTAACTTTCCATGCCCAAAAGTATGATCTGCATCAGCTGGTTTTAGGGCTTTACGTAGAATCAGTAAATTAATGACACTACAAGCCACATCAAATACAGAGTCCATTAAGGAAGCATACAAAGAAATGGAGTTACTCATAATTACGACCGTTAACTTTATAACAATTAAAGTTAGGGCCGTGCAAATAGCAGCGATCGAGGCTTTACTCACAATCCGCTTATATTCTTGGGGAGATAAAGTTATTTTGCTCATTGCTTTATTCCTATTTGAGAAACAAAATATTTTTTACAGGCATTAAGTAAAATTACCAATACAATCTAAGTTAGAAATTTCATCTAAATTAGTTAAAAATTGCCAATACAATATAAATAAGAAATTGCCAAGTATGTTGATTCTTCTCAAAGACTAGTTGAATGAGAATACCAATGACTG
>NZ_NRJF01000093.1 GCF_003585965.1 Psittacicella gerlachiana
ATTTAAAATAGCCAAATCACTATATAAATATCTTTAGAAATTTTATTTGACTTTCAATATCAGCATAATTTTGAGAGGCAAAAAATACCAGCTTCCATCTTTTTAAATTCCTTAAAGATTTATGTCTAAATTACCCAACCACTTTAAAATAAAAATAATAATTATCAATAACTTAATATCGATAATAACAAGAAACTAAACTCTTGTGATTCAAGGTGATTTTTACTTTGTATAGACTCTAGATCACAAGATAAAAACTCAACATTTATTGAACAAAAATACACAAACACACTTGCACTTTTTATTTTTTATAAAGATAAAAAATCTCTAAACCCTATAAAAATTTATTTAAATAACCTTAATTAAAGTAAGGTTATTTTTCAATGCTTTTGATTTTTAAGTAATAAAGCTCTAGACTAAATCTCTAGACAATTTTTAATCCTCTCTAGCTTCATAAAATTAGATATAATTAAAGTAATATTTACCCCAAGAGAAAAATATAAATGACAGAACGTAAAGCTATAGTTATTATTCCTGTACGTGGCAACTCCAAGCGTTTACCAGGAAAAAACATTCGAGATCTAAATGGGCTTCCTTTAGTCGCTCATTCGATTTTATATGCTAAACTCTTTCCCGAAATAGTTACAGAAGTATACGTATCTACTGATAACGAAGAAATTGCCCAAGTTTCACAAGCATTTGGAGCTAAGGTAATTAAACGTCCTGACGAGCTAGCTCTTGATACTTCACCAACTTTGCCAGTATTAACCGACGCTCTCTTACAACTCAATGATCCAAGTATTACCGATGTAATTTTATTACAAGCTACTAATCCTTTACGTGAGCGAGATCTACTAAAAAATGTTTGGCAAATTTATATACAAGACTCATTAAACTTACAAAGTCTTTTCTCGGTAACGCGTAGCTTTGCTAAATTAGGAAAAATTATTGACAACAAATATATTCCTTGGAACTATCAAATTGGACAAAGATCTCAAGATCTCGAGCCTCTATATTTTGAAGATGGCGTAATTTACATTTCTTCAACAAAGAATATCCTTAATGGGGTTTTACTTGATGAAAATGCTTATCCTTATATTAACCATCATCTTTCGGTAGATATAGATACTATTGAAGAATTTGAACATTCTGAATATCTCTTTAGCCAATTAAATATTGGACTCGATGATAATAATATTTATACGCCATTAAAAGAAGAGAAAAAATAAAAGAGGTAGTTGCTACCTCTTTTTCAATTATTGGTTGTTAACTATGCAAAAAATTCAAATCTACCTAGTTGGTGGTGCAATAAGAGATGCCCTCTTAAATCTAGAACCTCATGAATATGATTATGTAATTACGGGAGCAAGTATTGAACTTTTACAACAGCATCCTGATTATCAGCAAGTTGCAGATAACTTTCCGGTATTTATCCGTAAAAGTACAGGATGCGAATATGCCCTCGCTCGTACAGAAGAAAAGGTAGGACAAGGTTATGGTGGTTTTATCTTCAATACCACTAATATAAATCTAGTTCAAGATTGTCAAAGACGAGACTTTACCATTAACGCTCTCTACTTACCTGTAGCTCAAGATTTAGATCAAGAAATTAATCTTACAGGAGAAAAAATTAGAGAGCAAAGAGAAAAAATTCTTGATCCCACCAACTTAGGACTTAAAGACCTTGGAGATGGTAGTTATAAAAATCTACCGTTTCTACGAGCAATTAATCAAACCTTTTGGCAAGACCCTTTAAGATTTATCCGTGGTTTGCGCTTTCAAGCAACTAAACTGTTTCGTTTAGATCCAAAGATTCTTCAAGAAGTTAGTTCTAAACTTTCCCGAGAAGACTACTTAAGCTTATTTCAAGAAAAACCAAGTACCCGTAAAGAATTAAACGCTATTCTTAAGGCAGACAAAGTCTTTAGTGAGTTTTTTCCAGCTTTACTTGAAAGTAATTTTTTAACCGCAAGTTATATTCCAGCTCCTCCCGAACAATTATTTAAAAGTAATAAACAGCCAAATATAAGTATCGGGCAATGGCAAAAAGAATTTAACTTAAAAAATTACTATCAAGCATACTTTAAAACCAATACTATTGAAGATTTAGAACATGAGCTACCAACCTCTTTAGTTGTCTCTAAAGATAACTTCATTTACTTGTGTTTATATCTGTGTTTCAATGATTATTGGCAACAAGCAAAAGTTAATAATTTTGTCCTAAATCCTCAACAATGGCAATCACTATGGGATTTTTGGCAAACGCCTAACTTTATCGGAGCCTTATTTATTAATCAACTTAGTAAAAACGAAAGAATTAAACTCGAAAAGCTCTTGCAAACTAATGCCTTTCTTATTGCTTTAAGTTTAAATATTTTGCAACCAGAACAAGCTTTTCCAAAAATTGAGCAAACTTTCTTTGATTTATACTTAGATAAATTGCGTCTTGGTAAAATCTGTCAAGGAAATAATCTCTTCTTAGCTTTAAATTTACTCCTAAGCTATCCACTACTAGCCAATAGTTTACTGCGTATGGAGACAAGGAGTGAAATTGAACAACAATTATTGCATTTCGATCTTGATGACTACTTTAAAATAATTTATGCTCTTGGACAAATTCTTGCTTTAAATTTAACTCTTCAAGAAGAGAAAGCTCAGAGCTTAAGCTCAGCTCTTGCCCAAGAAGCAATTCGCTCTCAATTCCAAGAAGAAAATCGTCAACGTTGGTTAACCTTATTCTCCCAACTTAAACAAGGACAAGAGGTTTGTACCCTCGAAGAACAAACCTACCAACTTAAAGTTTTTACACAAATTTTTTAAGCAAAAAAGCTTGGGAATGTTCCCAAGCTTTCTTAAACGAAAGAAGACTAGCACCATCTTAGTGCTAGTCTTAAATTTTATAATATCAATCAGTAATATTATAGAGCTTCTTTTACTTTAGCAACTAAAGCAGAGAAAGTAGCTTGATCGTATACTGCGATATCAGCTAATACTTTACGATCGATCTCAATGTGAGATTTTTTAAGACCGTTAATGAATTGGCTGTATGATAAACCGTTGAAACGAGCCGCAGCGTTAATACGAGCAATCCATAATTGACGGAATTGACGTTTTTTCTGACGACGGTCACGGTATGCATATTGACCAGCTTTAATTACTGCTTGATAAGCAACACGGTATACACGGCTACGAGCACCATAGTAACCTTTAGCTGCTTTTAATACTTTCTTGTGACGAGCTCTCGCCACTACACCACGTTTTACACGAGCCATTTATTCACCTCTTCAAAAATTATCTTGCGTATGGAAGACACGCTACAACTAAAACCTGATCTGCTTTCGCAACTAAACATTTATTACGTAATTGACGTTTACGTTTAGGAGATTTTTTAGTTAAGATATGGCGAAGGTGTGATTGTTTACGTTTAAAACGGCCTGAACCAGTTTGTTTGAAACGCTTAGCAGCGCCACGTACTGTTTTAATTTTTGGCATGATTATTTCCAAAATTGTTGTTAATTACGCATTGTCTACATGAAAAGTAAGGTGATTAACTTAAATAAGCCTCTTACCTATTTAGTATTAATACTTAAACCTTAGCTTTTCTTCTTAATAGGAGCCATGGTCATCACTAATTGGCGACCGTCTACTTTTTTACCAGAAGATGATTCAACTACAGCGTAGTCTTTTAAATCTTCTTTTAGACGATCCATTAAGCGAACACCAAGGTCTACGTGAACGATTTCACGTCCACGGAAACGGATCGAAATTTTAGCTTTGTCACCGTCTTCGAAAAAGCGGATCAGGTTGCGTAATTTTACCTGATAATCCCCTTCATCGGTACCTGGGCGGAATTTAATTTCCTTCACTTGCACAACTTTTTGTTTTTTCTTTTGTTCTTTTTGTGCTTTTTGTTTTTCGTAAAGGAATTTACCGTAGTCCATAATTTTACAAACTGGAGGGTTTGCAGTTGGACTAATTTCCACAAGATCTAAATCTCTTTCTTCTGCTAATTCAAGAGCTTCACGAAGAGACATAATGCCTAATTGTTTACCTTCAGTATCGGTTACACGTACTTCTTTGGCACGGATTTCACGGTTAATACGATTAGGCTTAGTATTATTTTGTCTACGATTATTATTAGCTTTAATAATTATTTCTCCGATTCGCTAAAAGACACTAATGAACGTGTAGCGATTTCATTTTGTAATTGAGCTACAAAGTCGTCCACTTTAAATGTTCCTAAATCTTTACCTGTACGAGTACGTACAGAAATTGTACCATTTGCAACTTCTTGGTCACCACATACTAAAATGTATGGTACACGTTTAATTGTTTGCTCACGAACTTTAAAGCCTACTTTTTCGTTACGTAAATCTAATTTCGTACGAATACCTGCAGCTCTTAATTTCGCATATACTTCACATGCGTATTCTTCTTGAGCACTTGAAATATTTAAAATTGCAGCTTGCGTAGGAGCACACCATGCAGGGAATGAACCTATGTACTGCTCGATAAGAATTCCGATAAAACGTTCAAGAGAACCTACACAAGCACGGTGAATCATAATTGGATGTTTTTTCTCACCATCTTCATCAATGTAAGTTGCATCTAGACGTTGTGGCATAAAGAAGTCTACTTGCACTGTACCACACTGCCATGCACGATCTAATGAGTCATAAATTGTAACTTCAATTTTTGGACCATAGAAAGCACCTTCACCTGGTTGATACTCAAAAGTTAAACCACTCGCAGTAATTGCATTTGCAAGAGCTTGTTCTGCGTAATCCCAAGTAGCTTCATCACCAATACGTTTTTCAGGACGAGTTGATAATTTAATTTCGAATTTAGATTCATCAAAGCCAAATACTTTGTAAATTTCACGAATTAAACTAATACATCCTTGTACTTCTTCTTGGATTTGGTCTTGAGTACAGAAAATATGAGCATCGTCTTGCGTAAAGCCACGTACACGCATAATTCCGCTTAAAGAACCTGATGGCTCATTACGGTGACATGAACCAAACTCAGCCATTCTAATCGGTAAATTACGGTATGATTTTAAACCTTGTTTAAAGATCATAATATGTCCAGGACAGTTCATTGGCTTAATCGCATAATCACGATTTTCTGATGAAGTAGTGAACATATTTTCACGATAGTTATCCCAGTGCCCTGTTTTTTCCCATAAGCTTTTATCTAGGATAATTGGAGCTTTTACTTCTTGATAGTTATGCTCTTGTAATTTTTCACGAATGAAGTTTTCAATTGAGCGGAAAATAGTATAACCATCATTGTGCCAGAAGATTAAACCTGGACCTTCTTCTTGTAAGTGGAAAAGATCTAAAGCTTTACCAATTTTACGGTGGTCACGTTTAGCAGCTTCTTCTAAGTGTGCTAAGTATTCATTTAATGATTTTTTATCAGCCCACGCAGTACCATAAATACGTTGTAAAGGAATACCTTTAGCATCTCCTCTCCAGTAAGAACCAGAAGTTTTCATGATTTTGAAGTGTTCACAAAAACGCATATTTGGTACGTGCGGTCCACGACACATATCAATGTATTCTTCATGGTGATATAACGCTGGACGAGAATCTTTAGGGACATTGTCCTCTAAGATTTCCATTTTAAAGTTTTCACCACGTTTTTTAAATGTATCATAAGCTTCTTGCCATGAAACATTTTCTTTAACTACATCATATTTAGTAGCCGCTAATTCTTTCATGCGTGCTTCTAATGCAGCTAACTCTTCATCAGTTAACGCATGGTCTATTTGCACGTCATAATAAAAACCTTTGTCAATTACTGGTCCAATTGCCATTTTCACGTCTGGATATAATTGTTTAATCGCATGACCTAGTAAGTGAGCACAAGAGTGACGAATTACTTCTAAACCTTCAGGATCTTTGCCCGTATAGATAACTACTTCAGCGTCACTGGTGATTGGATCTACTAAATCTCTTAATTCACCATTTACACGACCACAAATTGCATTTTTATATAAACTATTGCTAATTGATTTTGCTACTTCAGCTAATGTAGTTGGAGCTGAAAATTCTTTTACAGAACCATCAGGTAGAGTAATTTTAATATTTGACATCTTAAGATATTCCTTTGAGATAGAGAGATTATGCTGTAACTACAAACCTACGAAACATTAATCTCACATTCCTATTTCATTATTCCCTTATTTTGCAATAAATCTAACCACCTCTGTGGTATAAATCTTATTTTTCTGCCTCCCTGTCCTCTAAAGAAAGTTTTAGCAAAAAACCTAAAACCCTAGGGCAAGTAAGGAAGAAAAAATCAATTTATTCTATTCATTTTAAAGAAGTTTACCTCTTAAAAACTTGCTTAAGATAATTTAGTACAAAATAAACACGCACCATTATAACAAAATTTTAAATTTTTTGGTAAACTTTTTAGAACCCTAAATGAAATAATATTTAAGTTAGTTACTAAAAATTAAGAATAAAATCTACCGTAAGCAACTTTAGCTTAAAGTAAGGTGCTACTAAACTTTAAATATCAAAAATATCCACTTCTACTTCAACTTTTGAAGATCATGCCACTTCAAATTTTAATAACAAATAAAAAAGTAGATTTAATTGCTTAAATCTACTTAACTTTTCATTCTCGTTTACTTTAATTAGTTATTTTGTCCATAGTAAGCATTCTTACCATGCTTACGTAGGAAATGTTTATCAATCAGTACTTGTTGCATGTCTTGAGCGTTCGGAGAAATAATTAAAGAATTAAAATTCATTAAAGCTACTTCTTCTAACACTACTGCATTATGCACTGCTTCTAAACAATCTTTACCCCAAACAAATGGACCATGAGAAGCTACTAAAACTCCAGGCACCATATTAGGGTCAATACCACGACTACGGAAAGTTTCAACAATTACCTTTCCAGTTTCTAATTCATATTCACCTTGAATTTCGCTCGTAGTCATACGACGTGTACAAGGAATAGTCCCGTAAAAATAATCGGCATGAGTAGTTCCTAAAGGAACTATGTCACAGCCAGCTTGAGCCCAAGTGGTCGCATTACGCGAATGTGTATGTACAACTCCACCAACCTCAGGAAACTGTCGATAAATTTCTAAGTGAGTTGGGGTATCTGATGATGGTTTTAATCTTCCCTCTACTACTTTACCAGTTTCAAGATCAACTACGACCATATCATCAGCAGTCATATCATCATACTCAACCCCGGAAGGTTTAATTACCACTAACCCTAAGTTGCGATCAATTTCACTTACGTTGCCCCAAGTAAAAGTTACTAGATTATACTTAGGAAGCATCTTGTTAGCTTTGAGGACTTTTTCTTTTAATTCTTCTAACATCTTTACTCCTCAATAAATTGAGCTAAACGCATTTGCTCAAGAATCCACTCTTTAGCTTGCACTAATTCTTTTCTTGGCTCAGGAGACTTCTCTGTCCACATTTCAATAAGGAATGCTCCTTTGTAGTTTAAATCTTTTAGGATTTTAAACGCCTGTACAAAGTCAACACAACCTTGTCCAAAAGGAACATCTCTAAATTGTCCAGGAAAATCTTTAGTTACAGCATAAGTGTCTTTTAAGTGAATTGCTGTAATGTATGGAAGTCCTTTACGCAGTTCTTCAGCAATATCATTACCCCAAGCTGAAAGATTTCCTAGATCCGGATAGACACAGAACCATGGATTATTTACCAGTTCTTGATACTCTAACCAACGAGTAATCGAACTCATAAACTCAGTATCCATAATTTCTACCGAAAGCATTACCTGGTGTTTAGCAGCTAATTCAGCAGCCCATAACATTCCTTCTTTAAAGAACTCTAGAGTATGCTCATCTTGCTCTTCATAATACACATCATAACCAGCAAGCTGAATATTTCTAATCCCAAGATCTACGGCTAATTGAATTGCTTTACGCATAATTTCTTTAGCTTCCACTCGAGTTTCGGGGTTATGACTACCAAAAGGAAAACGACGGTGACCCGAGAGGCACATACTACGTATATCAACCCCTAAATCTAACATATCCAGTTTTAATTGTTTTCTTGTTTCAAGATCCCAATTTAAACGTTGGAGACGCTCATCGGTTTCATCAATTGAAATTTCAATATAGTCGTAACCTAATTCTTTAACTAGTTCTAATCTTTGACGCCAAGTTAAATCTTTTGGTAGAGCTTTTTCATAAATACCTATAGTAACCTTTTGCATAAGCTACCTCTTACCAGTACAGATCGATTTGCTCACGAATTGCTTGTGCAGTTTGCTCACCATTTTCTTTCGCTAAAGCACGCCCTGCAATAAACGCTTTAGCCTTGATTCCTTTAAATAAGTGAATATCTTCAGGTACAATTCCGCCGGTAATAGATAATTCTAATCCTAAATCAGAAAGAGTACGCATTTTTACTAAGTCTTCCTCTTCCCAACCACGACCAGCTAGTTCAGCATCGCGAGAACGGTGATAAATTGCCTGTGTAATACCTAGATCTACCCAAGCTTTAGCATCTTCATAGGTCCAATTACCATAGATCTCGATTTGAATTTCACGCCCAAATTCGTCTGCTACTTTTTTACATGCCTCAATCGTAGCAATATGCGCAGCTGCAGAAACAGTTAACCAATCAGCTCCAGCAGTAAATGCCATTTTTGCTAAAATTGCTCCACCATCTGTAGTTTTTAAATCACAAACTACCGTATGATTAGGATGCTCTTTACGAATTGTTTCAACTGCTTTCATTCCTTCAGCAAAGGCAAGAATTGTTCCTACCTCAATAATATCAACAAATGAAGCCACTTTATTTGCAGTTTCACGAGCTTGTTCTAAGTTTAAAGAGTCTAAAGCAATTTGTAATAAAGGTTTATTTGTCATGATTCTATCCTATGCTTGAGCGTATGCGTCTACATCACCATAAATTTCGATTACTTTTACCACGTCTTCTAGACTTTGGCAGTTACGGAAGCGAACTAAATCTACGCCTTCAGGTGAATCTTCATCATCGATAATTTGCATTAACTGAGTTAAAGCATATCCATGACTTGTAGAATCAGCTCCCGCTAAAGTAAAGAACACATCTGCTTCAGAACCATCTTCAAATACTACCGGTTCAACTAGAGTCACTATCGCAAATGCGGTGAAATTAACCCCATCTTCAGGACGAGCATGAGGCATAGCTAAGCCTGGACAGAGAATAAAATATGGACCATGTTTTTTTACACTTTCAACAATAGTTTTATAATAGTTCTCTGTAATTGCTCCAGTTTTCTCTAATAGATCCGTACCAATTTTTACAGCCTCTTCCCAAGTTGCTGCTTTTTGATTTAAAAGAACAGATTTATTTTGAATAAGAGAATCTTTTAAATTAACTGACATATTTTTCTCCTAGGAGACCCCTTAAGAGGCTTAAAGCCTCTTAAGGAATTATTTGAATTTATTTTTTACTTTGAAATTTATTGATTAACTCGATTAATTCATCACCGAAGCTTGCTGGATTCAACATATTTTGTACCCCTAACACTGCTTTACTGTCAGGAACTTCCATTTCATCAGATAAGTGTTTCGAACTTACAATGATGTCGGTATTTTGTAATTTAGATTTATAATCAGAGATTGCACATGAATCCATTACATTTGGAATGCCACGTTTATCAAGATAAGCTTTAATTTTCATTTTAAGCATCATTGATGAACCTTGACCATTTCCACATACTGCGAGAATACGTATAGGTTTTACACTCGCATCTGTTGTAGCTAGTGTTGCTTCTTCTGCAGGAGCTGTATCTTCTTCAACTCCATAACCATCTAATTGATCTAGAGTTAATCCTTTTTCTTTTGCTAAAGCTTCAGCAGCTCTTAAGTTGCGAGAAGCGAAGAACATGTATACTACAGCAAGGATTACTACTACCCAGAAGAAGAGTTTACTAATTGATAAACCTTGGAAGAGTACAGGGAATACTAATGCCCAGTCTGCCATTCCCATCCAAGCATTAAATTTAATGCCATATTCTGAAATTAAATGAATTGCCCAAGCAGAACCTAAAACTTCAATAATACCGAAAGTGAAACAGCAAACAATTACCGCTTTCCAACCACCAAATTTATTTGCAAATACCCCAATAGTTGCATTCGAGAAGAACATTGGAATAAATCCTGGAATTACAAGAATTGGTGCATTAAAGAGGAAAAGGATTCCTACCGCTAAGAATTGACCTAAAGCACCCCAGATAAAACCAAATACCATTGCATTTGGAGAGTAAGCATAGATAGCAGCACAATCAATTGCTAAAACCGCATTAGGAATGATTCTTTCTGAAATACCTTTAAACGCTTCTGAAAGCTCAGCAACGAACATACGCACACCCATAACAATTACTTGGATGGCTACGGCAAATTTTAACCCTGTTTCAAAGATATAAATTACCCAATTGGTTTTTCCTGCCATTTCTTGGAGGCGATCAATACCAAATGATAATAAAATAATTCCGAAGAATAAGGTCATTACTAAAGTAGTTGCCGAAATACTATCATGGAAAACATTTAACCATCTTGGTAGTTTTAAGTTATCTACCGTATGCTCAGCATTACCTACTTTAGGAGCGACTTTAACAGCTATATAAGACGCAACCTGTTGTTGGTGACCAATTGAGAAACCTGCACCACCAGTAACCGCTTGCGTAGGTTTGTACATAATGTTAGAAGAAATTGCCCAATATAAAGCTATTAGCACTGAACTATAAACAATGGCTTCAATCATTGAAGAACCCATTGCAAAATAGAACACTACAACTAAACCTGCTTGTTGGAACATAATATGTCCGGTAAGCATGATAGTTCGAATACCTGTAAAGCGTCTAAAAGCCACTAACAGAATATTTAAGCCTAAAGCAATAAGAACGGTATAACCTACCCAAGAGTAATCATCACCCATGGCATCCATAGTGGCAATTAGGGTGGTGTAAGGGTCAATTACAGATCCTTCTAAATTGTGATATTCAGAAAGCTTTTCAATTACTGGTTTAAAGCTAGAAGTTAAAGCTCCTGCTCCTAACTGTACTAGCATAAAACCAACTATGGTTTTTATAGTTCCTTTAATAACCGTAGTAGCGTCTTTTCTTAAGAGGATGTAACCTATCATGGTTACTAAACCTAAAAGTAATGGCGCCTTTGTCATTACTTGGTTATAAAAGATATAGAAAATATTAAATAGAAAGTCCATATACTTTCCTCATGGAAATGCTTAAATTTAAGCATATTACTACCGCCATCTAATATCCTTTTAAAAAGAATATAGACATTTAACTATGAACCTTAGCCAATTGTATAAATCTAATTAATGAACCATACTATCCAAAATTTCTATCTCTATAATAATGCATGCAGAAAGGGATTTTTTACATTCTCAAAACAATTTTGCTAAATTGAGACTGGTGACAACTTTTTTCTCCCATTCAAAGTCAATTTTTATGCCTTTTTTTGATCAATTATCAAAAGTGATCACAAGAAAAACACAAATAATCAAAAGTAATCACCCTCTTTTATTTTAGGTATTACAAACTTTAATTTTTTAGAAAAAATACTCCTATTTATTACTTAAAAAATCTCATCAACCTTTAAAACCCTAGATAATTTCCCTAATTTCCTACCTATTTTGATATTAACCACAATTATTTTATGGTTAATATATGTTTTAATTCACACTTTATAAATCTTACCCAAAAAAAGATAACCCCGTAAAATCACAAAAAACGGCATAAAGGAAAGCTTTTTTTGTTCTTGCGCAATCAAAACTAAGATTTATAATCACACTTTTAGTAATTAAATGAATTATCATATGTATGAACCTTACCAGATGTATAAATCTTTGGATCTGTAAAATAAAAAATGATCGACGATAATGGACTTATAAATAAACAAATTAAACAAGAACAGTTAGTCGATGAGCTTAATAAACGTAAAGTAATGTCAGTGACTCAAGTGGCAGAATTTCTTGAGGTTGCTGAAGTAACTGCACGTAGATACATCAACTCTTTAGATAAAGAAGGTCGACTAATGCGCGTTCGCAATGGTTGTCAATGTTTATCAAAATATAAAGTTAAAGGACAACAAGATTGGAATAGCTTTAACGTTATAGATGCAAATAATTATGACGAAAAAGTAAGAATTGCCAAGGCTGCGGCAAGCCTTTGCCAAGATAATGATTCAATTATTATTAATTGTGGCTCTACGGCTTTTTTGCTAGGTCAAGAATTAATTGAGAAAAACGTTCAAGTTATAACCAATTACTTGCCCCTCCTTAATTTTTTGATTGAAAAACATCAAGGCAATACCATAGTTATCGGTGGCCAATACTATCCAGAACGTAATCTTTTCATTACTAACGAAACTTCCAGTGCTCAGAGTTATGCTGGCAAGTATATGTTTACTAGTGGTTCTGGATTAACTGAGCAAGGATTATTTAAAAATGATTTATTGTCCTTGCTTGCCGAGCAAAAATTTATTCCTCAAGTACAAAAACTAGTTTGTCTGGTTGATTCAGATAAGGTAGGACAACGTATAGGATCTCTTTTTGCAAGTGCGAAAAATATTCACATAGTTATCACAGGACGAGAAGCTAATCGACGTGTAATTGCTTCATTACAAGCACAAGGAATTAACGTTATTTTAGTTTAATTTTAATCTCTTAAAGGAGCTAACTATGAGTAAAGTCAATGAAATCACCCGCGAATCTTGGATTCTTTCTACCTTCCCTGAATGGGGTACTTGGTTAAATGAACAAATCGAAGATGAGCAAGTACAACCTAATACTTTTAGTATGTGGTGGCTAGGATGTGTAGGTATTTGGCTAAAAACAGCTGGTAATACTAACATCTGCGTTGACTTTTGGTGTGGTACAGGTAAACGTACCACCCGTAATCCTTTCATGAAAAAACAACATCAAATGATGCGTATGGGAGGAGTACGTGCTTTACAACCTAACTTAAGAACCGCTATTTTCCCATTAGATCCATTTGCGATTAAAGAAGTAGATGTAATCATGGCTACGCATGACCATGCTGATCACATTGATGTGAACGTAGCAGCTGCGGTAATGCAAAACTGCGGATCTCATGTAAAATTCATTGGTCCAAAAGCTTGTGTTAAATTATGGACAGGCTGGGGTGTTCCTGAAGATAGATGTATTGTGGCAAAAGTAGGTGACACTATTGAAGTAGGTGATGTAAAAATTAAAGTTTTAGACGCTTTTGACCGTACGGCTTTAGTAACCTTACCACAAGGTGTATCTTCTACCGATAAATCTATCCTTGATCAAATGGATGATCGTGCAGTTAACTACTTATTCGAAACTACAGGTGGAAATATTTATCACTCTGGAGACTCTCACTACTCAAATTACTATGCAAAACACGGTAATGAACATCATATAGATGTAGCACTTATGGCCTATGGAGAAAACCCACGTGGGGTAACTGATAAGTTAACTGCTTCAGATGTTCTTCGTGCAGCAGAGTGTTTACGTACTGAAGTGGTAATTCCTGTACACCATGATATTTGGTCAAACTTCCAATCTGATCCACGTGAAATCGAAGAATTATGGTTACTCAAAAAAGAACGTTTACAATGGAAATTCCATCCATTCTTCTGGCAAGTAGGTGGTAAGTTTACTTTCCCTACAGATCGTGATCGTATTCATTATCAACACTATCGTGGTTTTGAAGACATCTTTACTGATGAGCCAGAATTACCATATAAAAGCTTCCTCTAAGAATAAATTTACAGAAGACTCCTTGCAGCAAGGAGTCTTCTTTCTTTAAAAAATTTTTATTTCTCAAAAAATTTAGATAAAATATACCATGGTTTATAAACATATAACTATATGGAGAATTATCTATGTTTAATAATTTATTTGACAAAGCTTCAAGCATCTTAAATGCAGCTAAAGATTTAAAAGATTTAGATTTAAGCAATCCTAGTCAATTATTAGATCAAATTAAAAATTTAGACTTTAATCAAGCTAAAGAAAAATTAGAAACTATTATTCCAGCTTTACCTATTGCTAAAGAGCAAATTACAGATTTATTAGATAAATTATCTGCAGCTACTGCAAATAATGAAACTATTCACGAAATTATTGAAAAAATTAAAACTTTATTAGCTAAATAATTGCAAGTTGACCTATTACATTTAATATTAGTTTTAATAAAAAATAGAGCTAGGATTCAAACCTGCTCTCTTTTTTATTTTATATTATTTTGCTTTTCTCTTATTAACTCTTACGTGCTTGTTGATAGAGTTCCATAGCTTTTGGTAAATTCTCTTTTAAAGTCTTATATCTTTGTTCATCAGAGGGGTGAGTTGAAAGCAAAGAAAAATTCGAACTACCACTATATTTTTCCATTTTTTGCCATAAGGTTATTGCCGATTCAGGATTATAACCCGCACGAGCCATTAAAAATAATCCCTCGATATCAGCTTCGGTTTCATTTGCTCGGCTAAATGGTTTAACTAACCCTAAATCCGCTAAATAACCCGCACCGCTTGTAACTAAGCTATTATTAGTTCCAGTCGCCACCGCTCCAACCGCAATAGCTCCACTAACTAATACTTGCTGCCCGATTCTTTGTTTAGAATGTTCATTTAAAGCATGAATCATTTCATGCCCCATAACCGCAGCTATTTCATTATCATTTAGCTTTAACTTTTCAATTAGTCCTGTATAAAAAACAATTCGTCCTCCAGGAAGGACAAAAGCATTTAGCACATCTTTTCTAATCACCGTTAATTGCCAATCAAAAGCAACTCCTGTCTGATTTAATTGATTCGCAAAAGGAATTAAACGACGATAAACAGCATTAATTCTTTGTGCAGTTGCCGAAGTAGTATCTATATTACTTTTTTCTTCTTGGCGAATCGTTTGATAACTTTGAGCTCCAATTTCATTTAACTTCTGCGTATTATATCCTGCCAATTCAGCAACCGAGGCACAACCGCCTAGGCTAGCACCTAGACAAAGTACGAGAAAAAATTTTTTCAACTTCATCTTTCCTTTCCCTAACAAATAATTCTTAATCAAATAATTATTGACCTACTTTTACAAAGTAATAATACAATAAAAACTCTTTTAAATCGGAAAAATTTCTTCCTCTGCAAAATAACTAGATCTTAGAGGTAAATTGACCATAACTTTAGATAAGTTACTAATAAAACTCTTTACTAACAATATAAAGTATAAAAATCTTTCTATTTTTTTAGTAAATCATAAAACAACCCACTACAGATTTTATAGCTTTAACTAAAATAAAATTATAAATATTGAACAAGATATAATTTTATCGATTTTTTATTAAAAAACTTATAAAAAATCTTAACTTTTAATT
>NZ_NRJF01000094.1 GCF_003585965.1 Psittacicella gerlachiana
CTTGTAAATCTAAACCTAAAGCAACACGGTGTTTTTTAAATAAAGTTGGACTACTGTAAGAAACAGTTTTATCGGTAGAATAACCAAGAAAAGTTCTTGCATTAGTTAACCAACCTACATCATAGAGGCCAAAGTAACTCGCATAGCCTCCGGAGCTCGTATTAGCTCCAAAGAAACTAGTATAACGCCCAAAACTTAATGATCCTTTACCCGTAAAATATAAGGTTACGCGAAAGCGATCTACATAGGCCATATCCCACTGACGTTGACTTTTGTTGAGATTAACTTGACGTTCATTATTATCATCTAGAGTTCTAACATATCTATAACTCCAATTTTTACGATAAAAATACGCTCGTGTATCTAAACGGAACATAAAATCACTATTAATCTTCTTAATAAAGACAAGATCCGGACGGAAATATACAGTATGGGTACGATTAAAACGATTTTTTCCTTCTTGGTCATAACCAAGATCACGATTTAAAGTCTGTGAGATATATGCCGAACCTGCTACTCTTAAAGCAGTATTAGCATCTGAATATACTGTATAAGCTTGGCTTACTTGACTTAAGCTAGCTATACCCATAGTAAGGGTAAAAATGAGGAGAGTTTTCTTCATATTATCTAAAACCTAAATATTTAATCTTAATCTAATCTTATTTCATAAATTTTGCTAAATAATTTTTAGCTATAATTTATCTTAAACTAAAAAGATTTGAAATGTCTATAACTAAATAAAAATTTTCTTAGCCTAAATTACTTAACACCTTGATATTTAAATCTAAAAAGTCAAAGTTCGAAATCCAGACAACATAAATAGCCTCTTCCAATCTCCTCAAACTCTAAATTTTCCCCTCTTACCCCTTAAGAGCCTCTTAACCTATCCTCCTCCCTCCTTTACATGCAAATTTAGTTTAACTTGAGTGCAAATTTAATTTGAGTGTAAATTGATTTTTCCTCTCTGGACTTTAAACCCATGAAAAAAATTACCTTATAAATCAATAACTTATTTTCGATCTATTTATTTTTTTAGCTAAAAGTATAGAAATTTATTTTCTTTTTGCTTTAAGATAAAAAAGAAAAGAAAAATATAAAAATTAAAATAAAATTTTAAATTAAAAAATATTTTTCTCGATTAGATTAAGATTAATAAGATTAAATAGGTTAGATTATGCAAATGAAAAAAACTTTAGTGGCTATGCTCATGGCAAGTATCGCTAGTTGCTCTTGGGCAAAAACCAATGTGTATAGCTCTGATGAGGGCAGCTTTTATATTGATGGTGAATTACGTTATTACCATTCAGATTTTGATGTTCAAGCTTTTAGCAAAAGTGCTAATGCTTCTAAATATAGCTTAACTTCTCGTTACCGCAATTTTATCCAAGATAATTTACGCCTCCGTTTTGCCGTAGGTGCTGATGCCCGTTTAGGAGAAAAAGGAAAGGGTGGGTTTTACTTACGCTATCAAGATCAATTCTACTCGGCAAAATATTATAGTGAAACCACAAGTACTTCAACTTTTACTAAAGCTCACGATAGTGAACATCCGGCAATCACCGTAGCTAGTTTCTACTTTTCTTACTTAGATTATGGACGCCTCACCGTTGGTGTGCGAGGTGAAAAGGATGCTGTAGAATACTATCAATATTTACCACCAGTAGATATAGTACAACGTAACCGTAGTGCTTTTGATTTAGTAAATAAACTTGCTGATTATGATGATAATTCAGGATATGATAAACGTACCCTGCGTTATGATTTAACTTTTGGTCAAGCTCAAGAGCACTATTTAAGTTTATCCTATACTGATACCAAAACTGGTTCTTCAACCACTTATTATAATCAGTATGGAGCGGTTTATGGCTACCAAGGAGTAACAGATTTAAAACTCCAACTCTTAGTTTCTGCAGGTCATTATAATGGCTATGGAGCTAACCCTAACCAAAACTCTTGGTCGAGTGATGTTGAAGCCTACTACCAATTTAGTCCGACGTTTACTGGAGTAGCTTCGTTAGGTTATGCGAAGAATCAAACTCGCCAAACCCTAACTTCCACTTATGTAGTCGGAAATCTCGCAGCTAGCTATAGTCCTTCAACTTATTTTACAACTACTCTTGGCTACTCTTATCATCACCGTACTAATAAGGGCGTAACCAATAGTAGTAGCAATAGTAAAACTGACTCTCATACCCTGTATACTCGTGTTGCTTCTGAGGTTTATACTTATAAAACCACCGCAGTTGAACTCGGAGTAGAAGCTTCATATCGTCGTGAACTTACCAAGATGCAAGTGAGCAAAAACAAAAGCAAATCTGTATCTAAGCGTTATGCAGCTTATGTAAAATATAATTTCTAATTTATCTGTACTTAAAGCCAGGAGTAACTCCTGGCTTTAAGTATGACAAATAAGTATAAAGTGGCATGATTTTATCAAGTAGAATTTTCTTAGAGTCCAATAAACAAAAAGTCTCAAGCAATGCTTAAGACTCCACCTTGAATAGATGCAGACATAATGTCTGCGACTAAATCTACTACTTACAAACTAAGACTTTCCCTCAGAGCTTGAAAAGCCTTAATTTAGAGCTTCAATAAGTAGTAGATAAAGTTCTTCTGAACTATATTATTTACCTGAATTTACTACTTTTAATGATAAAATAGAATTTCAAAAACTAATCAACTCAGATACCTTATCCAAGATGATTTAAGAGAGCTGTTTCTCTATAAATAGCTGTTTCTCTATAGGTATTATAAAAATAAATCTTAGTTTGTGACATTTTTTTACAAATGCTTAACAAATACTGTCGTTGCCTACTAACAGAAATTTTTGCTCAAAAAATTTTTACCTTCTAGTCTAGGCTTTGATATTTAATTGAAAACACAAGAATTTTGTAGTTTTTATCCCGCAAAAAATCCCTTATTCTTTACTAAAGAAATTGAGATCTTTTGCACAAAATTATCGCATTTTCTTAACTTTTTTATTGTTCTATGGATATAAATAATCAGCAAGGCTTTATTAAACCTTCATTTATCGAAGAGCTTCAAGACCGAGCTGTTCTTAGTGATATTATCGGTCGCTATGTTAAATTAGAAAATGCAGGGGCACGTAAATATAAAGGTTGTTGCCCTTTTCATCACGAAAAAACTCCATCTTTTTATATTGATGATGAACGTAGTGTCTACCATTGCTTTGGTTGTGGAGCCAAAGGGAATGTATTAAGTTTTTTACGTGACTATAATGGCTTGAACTTTAAAGATGCGGTGGTAGAACTAGCAAACCTCGTAGGTTTGCCAGTTGAGTATGAAGCAGACCATCGGAGTAATCAAGATAAAGAACGTGAACAACAACGCAAACAATCTTTACAACTTGATCACCAAATTCTTCAAGAAGTAGCACAATTTTATCAACACCAATTATTTCATAGTCAACATGCTGTTGACTATTTAGTTAATCGTGGCATGAGTCAAGAAATGGCACAACTCTATTGCCTCGGTTATGCTCCTGCAAATAATGCAATTCTTCATTACTACAATAGTCAGGTTGCTCAAGGTCTAAATCAAATTCCGGATCCTTTGACCCATTTACTAAATGTCGATATTTTACGTCGTTCGAGTCAAAAGGAAGGATTTTATGATACCTATAGAGAACGGATTATTTTTCCGATTTTTAATTTAAATGGACAAATTGTTGGCTTTGGCGGGCGAATCCTCACCAATGAAAAAGACAAAGCCAAATACATTAACCCGTCGAATAATTCGACCGTTTACGATAAATCCAAAGAACTCTATGGGCTTTATCAAGTAGTCCAAATCCATCGTCAAAATCGCCAAAAAATCCCTCGCATTATTCTTGTCGAGGGGTATCTTGATGTAATTTCTTTAAGCCAATATGGTATTTATCAAGGGGTGGCTGCTTCAGGAACGGCAATTTCGCAAGGACAATTAGCACAAATTTTTAAGCATACCCAAAGTCTGGTATGCTGTTTTGATGGAGATGCTGCCGGCTATAAAGCCGCAGTGCAAGCAGCCAAAAATGTCCTCGGGATTCTTACCGATCAATACATGGTACAATTTGCCTTTTTAACTGATGGTGAAGATCCTGATTCTTATTTAAAAAAATATGGTCCTCAAGCTTACGACCAGTTTTTACAAACTAAAAGCATAGGTCTAATTGACTATCTCATTGACCATACGCTAAGTAGTCTGCAAAGTCAGCAAGTAAGTGAACATGACCTTGAACGTTTAGCTCTTAAACAACTTGGTGAATACTATGCCCAAATCCAAGCTCAAGCTTACAGAAATGATTTAGTTAATAAACTAATTCGTCGCTTTGAGTTAGACTACCAAGCTCTCATGGCACAACTCGCGCAAGTTCAGCAAACCTATCAACAAGAGCAAACGCTTGAACAACAAAGACTAACTCAATTTAATCTCCGTCAACAAGAACTTAAAGCAAGAACTGAGAGATCTTCAACCCCAACTAGATCCCCAGCTCCGAGTAAGGGGATAGGTGGATCAAGAGCGGGAGTAACAACAACTGGACAAAATCAAAGGACAAACCAAGAACCTGAGCAAATTTTTAAGCATAGTGTGCAAAATACGTCTGTAGCTCCGAATTCTCCTTCAGCTTCGTCTTCAACTCAGAATTCATTACCAGCTTCAGTTCCTCAAGCCTCGACTCAAGCTCCCGTAGTAAAAACGAATTTAGGAGCTAGTGGCTATCAACCCCGAGCTCCTCGAGAAAGAAAAAGCAAAACTGAGCCAAGTCTTGCGGATTTACGCAGTGTACGTACTTATGAGCAGGCAAATCGCAATAATCCTCTCAATAATCGAGTGTTACGCTTACAACAAAAACTTAATGAGCAAGCAAAAAATAAACACTTAAAAAAGCAAATTGAACGTTCGGTACAAGAATCAACCAATACGGAATATACCATTTCTTACGAACATGCTTTTAGAGAGTTATTAGCCAATGCTTATAGCCAAGAAGAAAAGCAAGCTCAAGGAGCTGTCCTCAATCAACAATTGTGGGAAAAGCTCCAAGATCAAGCGGTACAAAACCTTAACTATCGCTTACGCTTACAAAGAACGGCAATAGCTAATGGAAGAAAAATTCGTGAGCCTCTTGAATTTAATCAAGAAAGCGTTAAACAAGAAATGCTCCGCATTGCTAAACACATGTATGCTCAAAGTATTGCCTACAATGTTCCTCTACCAGAAATCTTAGCTCAGCCTCAAACTAAGGTTCTCCCGCAAGCTAAGCAGGAAGAGACAAACGAATTTCCAATTTATCCGGAGCAACTTTTAACCAAAATTGCTCCTCTCGAGCGAGAACAAATTCAAAATAAACTCACGCAAATTAAACTCAAATTTGCTACCCGCTTTGCTTATGACAAAATAAGTTTTCATAATCTGACCGTAGATTTAGAGCATTTACTCTTTGCAGATAGCTCGAGATTTACGCTCGTAAGCAACTATTATGAATTTGCACGTAGATTTGAAAATCGCCTCATTACTTTGCTTTCTTGGTACTATCATCGTCCTTTAGTGGCGATTCATAGTATGTTGAGCTATATCACGGTATTTAATCTTCCGGGCTTTACTTGCTTTAATCATCTCCATTTTGCTTTAAGCCAAATTCGAGATCAAGAAAGAGATGGAGAGTTAACCGCAAGTCAAGTCGAAGAAAAAGTACCTCAGGTAGTAAAAAAATACTACCAGCAATACTTACAAAATTATTTTGGAGACTTTGAAGATAACCTTGTAAACTTTGATCCCGAAGATGCTCCTTATATTTTTAATAAAGGAATGCAAGAAACCTATACTAACTTGGTAACTAGTATTTGTCGCTTATGCCAACTGTTTGTGCAAAGCTTTGCCGACAATATCAATAATGCCAATGTAGAAATGACTTACTTGCGCTCTTTAGAGCAACTCTTACAACAAGATCTCCGTCGTTTACAGCATCAAACTCTGCATAATAATGAAGTTGAGCAGGCAAACTTAAAACGAGCTCAACAATTTCTTCATGATTATGATAAGTTGCACATGCAACAATACTCGTACCTAATTTCTTTTATTAATCCGCCAAATCCACAACCTATGCCCGGCTATGACCTGATCCATCTTGGTAAATTCTCAGCTCCGCTGTGGTCAAGCCTCCATCCAGAAATAGATATGTTTGAAATTAATAGCATGCTAATTTCTGCATTTAGGGTTGAAGATTTACGCGAAAAAGAAAAAATGCGTCGCTTAAAAATTCAAGAACAAAATGAGTATCAAGCTACCTTAAAAAGCACTCGTGAAAGTCAAGGTTTTACTAATGCTCAAGCTCTTGAACATCATGATCCTAGTGAAGTTGAGATTTCTTTGACCCAAGTTAAAGAAGATTTTGCCCAAACTACCAAAGGTTTAGGGCAAGAATTGCTCATAGCTTCTCCTACATTAGAAGCACAAAAAACTGAGTCAGTAAAACTCGAAGAGCAATCTAGCTCTGCAGAGTTACTTGTTGAGAAAGCTCTAAACTCACTTAAAGAACAAGCCTCAGCTTCTCAAACCACCTCAAGCCAAACGCCAGCCAGCGAGCAAGCTCTTGCTGAGGTAAATTCTAAGAAAGTAAATGTGACTGAGGCAAAGCCTGAGAAAGCAACTCTAGATGAGCCAATGCCAAATATTGCAGAGGCAAGTCTTAGTGCTTCCGAACTCGCTTGGCAAGCTCAAGCTTCCTTGCTCGCAGAGTCTCAGTTCACAGAACAAGAGTTATGTGCTTTTGCTCCCGAAACTGAACCTCCTGCAGATATTCTCTATTCTCCTGAAGAACTAGAACAGTATTTGCACGAACAAATGCAGCAAGAAACTCCTACAGAGTCTCATCCAGAGTTTTACAAATAAAATAATAGCTCAAGAATTGAAGTTCTTGAGCTATTATTTTA
>NZ_NRJF01000095.1 GCF_003585965.1 Psittacicella gerlachiana
ATCCTAAAATATAGTTAAATTGTTTAATTTTTGATCCTGAGTAGATATCTCCTTGTTGTTTATTATGTACAAAAGATAAAGCAAAGTAAGGAGAGAAATATTGACTAAAGTAGTATTCACCTTTAAAAGCTAAAGACCAAGATTTTTCTTTAAAATAGTAGTTAGCAAAATTATTTTCGATAATATTTTGTTGTGATTTTTGATAAGCTAGATCAAATCCAAGAGTAAGATTGTTTATTAAAGATGAATTATAGTAAGCAAGGTCGTAAGAGTTAAAGATATTATTTACACGACTATTTATTTTGTTTTGAGTATTAGCATAAGTAACACTAAAGTAATGACCTAAATAGGTATAATTTGAATTAAAAGCTATTTGTGAGGTAGTGTTATTTTGACTATTTTTAGTTTGTGCAAAACTTACTCCACCATTTAGATTGTTTATGGATGGTAAATAATAAGTTATTGTAGAATCATAGTCACCCGCTGAAACTGAGAAAGCAGTAAATTTTAAGTTATTATCAAAAAAATCATATTGGAGATTATTTTGAAAACGATCATCAGCCACGGTGATATATTTACCATAAAGTAAAGTACCAACTTCAGGCTGAGATAAGTAAACATAAGCTCTATTTAAAGTAAAACCTTCTCGGTATTTTATCGAGCCTGTATTCTCGTAGAAATTATTGTAAGAGTATTTTTGTTTATAATTTAAATAGTAATGATCGAATCTTGTATAAAATCCATAAGTAAGGAGATTTTGGTCAAAAATCTTCCCCTGTACGCCTACTCTTGTACGTAAGAAATTGCTTTGAAAAATTAATTTATCTCTAGCAATATTGGAGTATTTTACCGTGCTATTTTCGTTGTGATATAAATATCTAATTTGAGCAAAGACATCTAATGAAGCTCCTGAGTCTCCATTGTCATAATCATATAGATTAATCGAAGCAAAGCTAGATGTAGTCATAAAACTTGCAAATAAGCAAGTTGCGAGAGTTTTTTTCATATCCTTTTTATCTGATGGCAAACAATTCAATAAAATATCTTGTCTAGTATATCAGATCACCTCTTAATTTTCATGAATATAAAATAGAAAAAGCAGGCAAATTGCCTGCTTTTTAAGATTCTAAATTAAATTAGAATGATACTTTTGCACCAACGTTGAAACCTTGGAAAGTATCTTTAGTATGACCTTCTACACCAACTGTTCTTTCTTTACCTTTAGAGTAGAAGTATTCACCAAATACAGTAACTTTTGCACTTTGGTATTTATAAACGTCAGAAGAAGCACCTACAGCAAGGTTGTAGTGTTTACTTTTTACTCTTTCAGAAGAGTAATTTACTTTTTCATTCACATATGCAACATTTAAGAAAGGTTGAACATATTGGAAACCTGTGTAAGAAACTTTACCAGCTAAAGACCAAGCTCTATGTTTTGTTGGATCTGTTGAGTCTGATGTATCATTGGTTTTTTGGTATGCAAAGTCAGCACCAAGAACGAAGTCTTGAACTAAACCATCGTTATAGAAAGCTAAATCATAAGAGTTAGCGTTCACAAGAGTTTGTCTGTCTGCACGGTCACGTGTATTTGCATAGATAAATACAACGTGGTTACCAGCTAAGTTGTAAGAAGCTTTAGCTGCTAATTGTTTAGTGTAAACATATTGTGAAGATTTATCTTCTGCATAGCTTAAACCACCTTTAACTCCGTAGAA
This sequence comes from Psittacicella gerlachiana, assembly GCF_003585965.1. Taxonomy (GTDB): domain Bacteria; phylum Pseudomonadota; class Gammaproteobacteria; order Enterobacterales; family Psittacicellaceae; genus Psittacicella; species Psittacicella gerlachiana. The sequence continues at coordinate 1,716 of NZ_NRJF01000095.1, forward strand.
CTCTGGAGCTAAGTAAGTTGCAACAGAATCAAAAGCTCCTGTAGTTGCAGACCAAGCTGTAAATGAAGGTGTGCTATCACCGTATGAACCAAAGAAACCATGTTCTAAATCATCACCGAATTTATCATCAGCTACAGTAACATATTTACCGTATAAGAATGAACCAAAAGTAGGATGACTTAATTGAACATAAGCACGGTTAAGATCTACACCATTACGGCTATGATCTTTTTCTGCAACTTCACCACGAGTTTTTGAGTAGTTGTAAGCGTATCTAGTTTGGAAACGTGTATAGAAAGAGTAAGTTAAGTTATTTGAATCAGTGATACTACCGTAAACACCAAAACGTAAACGTCCTTGGCTTAATTTATTTGTAGTTTTATCGTATGAACTTAGAGTTGTATCTCTTGATTTATCTGTGAAACTACTATATACGTAACGAGCTTCTGCAAATACACCTAAGTTAGCACTTGTATTACCGTTAGAGTAAGAGTAAACATTTGTATTTGCAAATGCTGATGTAGCAACTGAAGCTACAGCTAAAGCTAATAATGTTTTTTTCATGGGAAAACCTATTCTATCTAAATTTGGCTGTGCCAAAAAAATTCTTGAGAGATAAAGAAATGAAAGACAGTGTCTTTCATCTCTTTATAAAATGAATTGTTTATAAAAGTACCAAATTAAAGTTATGATTAGAATGATACTTTAACACCTGCTGCATAAGCTGGAGCTTTAACTTTCGATTCTGTTCCAGAGTTCGAACCAGTACCTTTCGCTGTTGTATGTAAGTATACAGCTTCAGCAAATACACGAACATTTAGTGAATCATATTTGAATACATCAGATTGTACGCCTAAGTATCCACCCCATATATCATTTTTAACTGATAATGATGGAACTTTTAAGCTTTGGTAAGTAACACCAGCATATGGTTGGAAAAATTGGTTAAAGTTATATAAACCTTTAACTACAACTGAATGATGAGTATTTGTGCTTGTTGTTGTTTGAGTAGCTGCACCGTCTTTAAGTTGAACGCGTACATAATCATAAGCACCTGCTAAAGTTAAATCACCAACTTGTTGAACAACTGCAACTTCAGCTGCTTTTTTCTTAGTAGCATAGTAACCTGATGAGTTACGAGCATTTTCTAAAGCGAAAGTTGCTTTAACAACTGTGCCAGTTGAGAAAGCATAAGTACCTGCAAATGCATTTTGTACTACTTGACCTGTTAAACTGCTATATAGTTTACGGTTATAATCTGTATTTGCGTATGAGTACTCAAATACAAAGTTACCGAAAGTTGGAGAAGTCCAGTAAGCAACTTTATTACCTGTAGTACGTAAGTTTGCACGTAATGCAGTATCAAAATCTAAGAATTCTAGATCGCTATCAGCTGCACCATCAACAACAGTAGCTTGACGACCTAAAGATAATTTACCGAAGTTATCATTTGCTAAGTATACAAACGCACGGTCAAATACAAAGTATTGAGTTTCTGTTTTTAGTGGAGAAAGATTTGTTCTACTTACATGTCTCCAAAAATTATTTTGTACACGTAATTTGAAACCAAATGCTGTAGAATCAGCAACTCTAAAATCACCACCAAAAGCTACACGATAACGTGCTAAAGAACCTTTAGCTGTGTATTTTGAGTTGTCAGTTTTTGTTTGCTCATTAGCATATACATAACGTAAGTTACCGTCTACATATAAGCGAGCAACATCAGATTGGTATACAGTTGTGTTAGCGAAAGCTGAACCTGCTAAACCAGCTAAAGCTAAAGTTAATAAAGTCTTTTTCATATGAACCCTATAAGTTTTAAATAAGTTCATGTGTCATGAACTTATACCAAAATTCTATTTTTGGTTAATTGAACATTAAAGACATTTAAAATGTCTGTCCAAACAATTCTTTTTTAATTTGAGTCTTTTTGTGTGTTTCTACTTTACAAATTGCGTAGTTCACACAAGACAGCTAAGTAACGTAGATTATTATATTATAC
>NZ_NRJF01000096.1 GCF_003585965.1 Psittacicella gerlachiana
AATGTATACTGTTTAAATACTACCAATACGGTAACAATTAGGGGAATTAAAACTCCCAGCATTTTAAACACTATATAAATAATCGATACAACTCCGCCACCGAGACTAAACAATAAAATATTTAAGATGATGGCGATAAAAATAAGTAGAATTAAAAACTGAAAGCTACGCCATATTGCTAGTAAAGCTAATTTTAACATTGGAGCAGAAAAGACTACAGGTAAAAAACCTGCAATAAGAGTTTTTAAAGAAATTCCTGAGCTTAAGTCTTTAATTTCTTTAAATTCTACGTCTGGATTTTTATCTTCAATAACGGAAACAATTGATTTTAAAATTAAAGCAATTACTGCCATTATAAAGAACTCGACAAAAGTTTTTACAATTAACCAGCTAACATTAAGAATATTTAATTGGTCAACTATAGCTAATGCAGATAACTGATCAGTATTAGTCGTAGTTAACTTCAATGATAATTGTGGAACTAAAGCCTCAAAGAGATGATTAAAAGCATATAAAACAGTTATGGTTATTAAAAATACCCCTGTTAAAACCTGCCAATTATGAAAAAAGAATCTTAAAGAGAAAATCACCACATTTACATTAGGTTTCTTTTCTAGAGCAAAGGAATTATTCATAATTTTTTGTTGAAATTACTAATGTTTGATTATAAATCTGTTGAAATGCAACTTGTAAGTAAACAAAGTAGATGGTTACAAAAATTGGAATAAGAATAAAATTAAATGCAAATGCCAAGTTTTGTTGCTCATTGCTCAAAGCTAAGGTGACCAAAAAGACAATAAACACTACACTAATTAAAAAAGCAAAAAAGTAGCTAATAATCGTACTTAAAAGGTTAACAAGGATAAATTTAGAAAACCCTTTATAACTTTTATCTAATGAGCCTGTGATTCTCTTGTTTATCATAAAACTTGCAAGAGGGAAAAGATAAACTAAAAAGATTACCATAAGTATGCTACGAATTACCACAAACTCTACAATATTACTTGCTAAAAGAATGATTGTAATTCCTACCCAAAAGATAAATAAAGGCTTACCTAAAAAATACATCTCTTTAAAAGCACTCCAAATACTTTGGTTAAAAAGCGAAGCCCTACTTAACAATTCATTTCTTGGTTGACTTTGGATTAAATCCATTTTTAAAATCGTATAAATGCCTATAGTAACCCCAAGAGCGATAATAAAGCTAGTGGCCACTATAGTTAAAATTGCCTGAGTTAAGGTTTCTTGTAGTACAGGCTGTTGGAATAACTTTATCCCTATAATTGTAAATAAAAGGATAACCACTGATACTCGCCAATACTTACAAGCCTCAACTAAACTGCTTAATCCTGTAAAAAATACAAAACTATTATTTTTCTCTTTCATTATTTATTTTCGATTAAATAATTATAAATTTCATTTTTATCCAAATTAAAAGAGTTAGCTATAATTTTTGCTACTTTTTTTGGTGGTAACTCTGTGGCAAGCTCTTTAATGAGGACTTCGATTTCTTTGGTTAAACTACTAGAGGCTTGAACATGATTACCTTCAATAATAAGTACAAACTCTCCTCTAGTATGATCATTACTCGCCAGTAAATATTCTTTTATCTCTATTGCTGAAGCAGTAACAATAGTTTCAAATTGTTTAGTTAATTCACGGGCAAGACATACACGTCGTTCTTCTCCAAGCTCGGCAATTAAATCATCTATTGAATCTTTAATTCTGTGCGTAGATTCATAAAAAATTGAAGTTTCTTGATTATTCTTAATCTCAGCAAATTTATCTTTTCTTTGTTTAGCTTTTGCTGGTAGAAATCCAAAAAAAGTAAAAGAATCCGAAGCTAAGCCTGAAGCACTTAAAGCTGAAATAAATGCACAACAACCAGGGATAGGTACAACTTTAATCCCATGTTCATGACATAATCTTGTCAAAACATATCCTGGATCAGAAATAAGAGGAGTTCCCGCATCTGAAACTAAAGCTAAATTATTCCCCTCAAGTAGCTGTTTAACTATGCTTTGGGCAATATTTCTTTCATTATGATCATGATAAGCTAAGAGATTTTTCTTAATCCCGAAATTGCTGAATAAAGAAGAACTATGTCTTGTATCTTCACATAAAATAGTATCTACACTTTTTAGTACTTCTATTGCTCTAGGCGATAAGTCCTGTAAATTTCCAATTGGCGTCGCAACTATATATAGAATTCCTGATTCCATCTAAATTCCTTATAGATATAATTTAAGGCAAATGTAAAGACCTACACTTGCCTTTTTTAGTTATTTATCTGCAAAATATTTTACAGGATAATGTAAGTAACTATTAGCTTTTTTGCGTATAGTGTCAAAATTCACTTCTCTAATGAGCTTACCATCTAAATAAACCGTTTGAAGTAAATCTTGATAATTACTATACTCGAGATCATCTTCGCGTACAGTAGTAATTTCTCCATCAAGTTCTACAAGCTTTAAACGTCCCTTTTTCGATGTTTTGGTAATATCTGTTACCGGTTGTTTAAAAGCATCATGCCATTCACCATTAATTTTTACTGCAGAAGCTTTCATAGCAAAACGACAAGTATCACGATTTACTTTTTGTTGTAATTCAGCTCCCATACCAAAAGCTAAATTCTCAATTGAAAATTTGTTTTCTTCTAAAGTTTGACAAATCTTAAGAATCGAATTGGTATTCACGCCATCACCTTGAATAATGCGAATATAAGGAGGTAAAACTTTATAACCTTTACTATTTAAAGTAAAACCAAAAATATTACTTAATTTTGTTACTACTTCTAAAACTATTGTTGCAGGATCACCTGAATCAGGTCTTACGACTAAGGTTCCATTAGAAGTTTTGATTTTTTCAACAATATCAGATCTTGCAATAAAGTCATCAAGAGCTTTATCTAAGTCATATGAATCTAAAACCATAGAAACCACTCCACCATTAACTAAGTAGTTATCCATAATATGTTCATATGCTTGATACTCTCTTTCTTTACCCCATGAGGTAATAGTAGAGTGTTCAGCTGCGGGGATTGAGAAACCAATCATACAAGCACTATAATATTCTTGTCCTTCAATAATCGAAAGCACGCTATCGGTACCTTGAAAATTAACTAAATGTGCTAAACCGCCAATTTGACAAGTTTCAGTTGAAGAAGCACCACGAGCTCCGAAATCATGTAACTTAAATGAAAGTTGGGTGAGTAGCTCTTCTTCAGTTAAATCTGAAGTTTTTCTTAAGTACTCATAAATGTTTTGCTTATTTTTAAAGCTTAAAGTAGCTACGGTAGTCGGATACCAAACTGCACGTAATAAAGCAGTTTCAATATAACTAGTTAACCAGAAGCATTCTGGATCTGTATTAGTTACTTGCACTAATGGATTACTTGCAGGAACAAGTGTACCTTCGGCTACGGCTTCAATTTTTAATGGTAAATAACCATTATGGTGATGCAAAATATGTTCCCACCCTTTTTTATTAAAAGGTACACCATGAGCCTTAAAAAAACTCTCAGCCTGATCTATATCTTTTTGGGTTATCGGCTTTAATAAATATTTTTTTAAAAATCTTTGTAGACCAAAGAATATAGTGTGAGAATATTTTCCTCCTCTTGATTCAATATAACTAGATACATTCTCAGTTCCAGGAGGATACTGTTTATAATGAGAAGCTTTATAAGAATCTATATCGAGAATAGGATTATACATTTTTATCACCTTAACTTTTAAGAGTGCTAATACTAATACAGGCAGTTATAAAACTGCCTGCTGAAAAAACTAACCTTTAAAACGTTTAAACACTAAACTTGCGTTAGTTCCACCAAATCCGAAGCTGTTAGACATTACAACATTAACTGCTTTATCTAATCTTGTTGTAAGTACATTTACACCCTCAGGGATATTTTCATCTAATTGATCAATATTTGCTGAAGCAGCTAAAAAGTCATTATCTAACATTAATAATGTATAAATAGCTTCATGAGCACCAGCTGCTCCTAAACTATGACCAGTTAAAGATTTTGTAGATGAAACATATGGACTATTTGTAGGGAATACTTCTTTTACTGCTTGAAGTTCTTTCATATCACCAACAGGAGTCGAAGTCCCATGAGCGTTAATATAATCTACAGGTTCAGTTACATTACGTAAAGCTTGCTTCATACAACGTGCAGCCCCTTCACCAGAAGGAGATACCATGTCATAACCATCAGAAGTAGCACCATAACCAACTAACTCTGCGTAAATTTTTGCTCCACGCTTAAGAGCATGTTCTAATTCTTCAATAACAAGAATTGCTCCACCACCTGCAATTACGAAACCATCACGGTTTTGATCATATGCACGCGAAGCTTTGTCTGGAGTTTGGTTATATTTGCTTGATAAAGCACCCATAGCATCAAACATTGAAGAAAGTTCCCAAGAAAGTTCTTCACCACCACCAGCAAAAACAATATCTTGTTTGCCAAGTTGAATTAATTCTAATGCGTTACCAATACAGTGAGCAGAGGTCGAACATGCTGAAGAAATTGAATAGTTAACCCCTTTAATCTTAAAGAAAGTTGATAAACAAGCTGACACCCCTGAACTCATAGTCTTAGTCACAGCATATGGTCCAATAGTTTTAATACCACGAGGAGATTTAGCTGCTTCAAATGCTGCTACTTGTGCTACTGGAGAACCACCACCTGATCCTACAATAAGTCCAGTCATCTCATTAGAAATCATTTCTTCAGTTAGTTGAGAATCAGTGATCGCTTGTTGCATAGCTACATAGGCATACTGACTTGATTCAGACATAAATCTTAATGCTCTACGATCAATTAAATCACTCGCTTGGAAATCTTTAATTTTTCCAGCAACATGGCTTCTCATACCAACTTCTGCGAATTCAGGCATATAAACTATACCTGATTTTCCTTCTTTTAAGCTATTTAAAACTTCATCTTTATTGTTTCCAATACTGGAAATAACGCCGATTCCAGTTACAACCGCTCGTCTCATTATCAGTGTTTTCCTATATTTAATTGGTTATTCTAACCCATATAGAGTCAGTTAAATTATATCATATATTCTAATTTTCTAAAAAAAGCACCAGATAAAATTATTTATCTCAAGATTAATTATATTAAAATAACCTATCTAAGGTCAGCAGTATCTTAAAACGCTACTTTCACTTCATTATTGAAAATGACTTATGATAAATCATATCTTTAGCTCTTACTCTCCGCAAAAATTAACATTAGCTCAAATAAATGTACAAGAGGACAAGGTCTTTAGTAGTGAATATGATGATATTTACTACCAAAAAAATAATCCAATTGCAGAGACTAGTTATACATATTTTTGGAAAAGTAATTTATTACAGACCATAACTCAAAACTTAATTAATAACTCTTTACACTTAAATCAAAAGAATAATTTTCTTCTTCCTACCAAATTAGAAAAAGCAAATTCTATTATCAAAAGCTTAGAAATAGGCTTTGGTACTGGTCTAAATTTGCTAACTAATCTTGCAGGAATTACAAGTTATAGACAAGTGCAAAAAGCAATTACTGCTTATGAGTTTGAAAATCTGTATTCTATATCTCAAAATGCAATAAATGATAGCTCTGAGATTAAATCGATTTTATCGAATATATTTAGATCACCTAAATCATTAGTATTTCCTACTAATGATACTAGATTTGCTAGTAAATTTGGTAGAAATTTTTATAATCCTGTAGATTTAGATAACTTATATCACTATCTTCGTCTTGAACTCAAAGATATTTACTATTCATTATTTAGTGATAAATATATCAAACATCTACTAGACTCCCCTGTAAATAATTATCATAAAAAATTTCTCGGTCTATGCTTTAACAATCTGCAAACTCTAGTAAAAAGTGAGGGTTTTCGGGAGAATCTAAAACAAATTGTTACTAGTTTAAAGCAAGAGTTTATTTTTCAGTATTTAACTTTAGAAAAACATCCTATTGAAAATATCATCTTAAAAAAAATCCATCAAGATTACTTTATTCCACAATTAACACAGGAAAGCAATACTTTTGTTTACTTAAGTATCCTTGCTATATTTGAAAACCTTGCATCAGAAGAGCTACTTTTTCAAAATATCGCTTCCTGTGAACGCAAATTTATCGAATTTATTCATAGTGAAGAGTTTTTTAATAACTTTAATACCTTTGTAAATACAGAACAAAATCTTAACTTTAATCAATTTAAAAACAAATGTTTAGAGAACTCACTAAATATATGTAAATATTTTTTAAAGATAAGTTTTAAATCTTACCTTGTAAATTTTGCAAGCCACATTTTTACGGATCAAAATTTAGAAAACTTTCTCGAATATACTAGTAATAAAATTCAAGATTTATGTTCATCCCTTAGTAACTCTTTGACCTGTATCTCTACCCCAGTAGAAAGTGCTTCATTAAGTCTTAATATTGAACAAAATATCTTTAATTTTTACTACGATGACGTTGAAAAAGTATTTAGTGAATATTCTGTATCCATAGGTAAAGAAACAATAGACATTATTCTTCTTGATGGCTTTGATCCAAGTAAAAATCTTAGTTTATGGAACTCCAATTTATATGCGAGTTTAGCCTTTGTAAGCAAACCTTATGCTCATCTCACTACTTTTACCAGTGCGAGTTCAGTCTTAAAAGGATTAGCGCAAGTTGGCTTTAACTGTCATAAAGTATCCGGATTTAATAAAAAGAACAGTATTCATGCTGTTTATGAGCAACGAGAAAAGCTAGAGAGCTTGTTAACTGATTTTAATACTAGTAACAATTTAAGCAAACGCAAGGTATTAGAAAGCACGCAACAACACCTCGCACAAAGTTTAAATTCAATTTTAAAAGAGAGATTTCCTTACTATCGTGGTAAAGAGTTTACTCATGACTTTATTGGTAAAATAAATCTTAATCTTATAAACAAGCTTTATCTACTAACCCAAGATAATTATTTACCTCATAAAGTTTTTGCCTTTAAACCTGTTTGTGCTGAAAAAGTATATAAACTTATAAATAAAAACGAAATCGTAAAAATTTATGGTGCTGGAATTGCTGGTATTAGTCTTAGCAATTATCTACAGAGTCTACAAATTGAACATCAACTAATTGAAGTTAAAACTAATGATAAAGCTACGATAAATCCTATAGGTTTAGTCTATCCTCAACTTGTCGACGATGATCCTTTAGTAAATCAATTGCATCTAAATGGATTCATCTATAACCAACAGTTTTACTCTCTACATAAACTCAAACCAATTGATGAATGTAAAATTAGAATTTTTAAAAATTCGATCGTTGAACCTAGTTTAAACTGGGATTTTATTACTCAAGATACATCAAAGCAATTTTATTTAATTAACGGCTATAAATTTTTTGTAAATCGTTTTTATAAAGATTTTGTTTCTTCACATACCAACTACATCTCACCTAAAACTAAAGTACCTCTAGATAATGAGATCCTAAACTTTATATGTACTGGTGCAGATTTAGTAGACACTTTTGCTCCGTCATATAGATTGCAACTAAATTCTGGTAAAACTAGTTATCTATCAATAGATCAGTTTATAGGTGTTTTACAAGAAACTATAGAGACTCTAGATAGTAAATATGAAGCAGATTTATTAAACACAATACTTTTATATTTAGAAAATAACAAAGAAGCTCTTTGTCAACATGGATACTTTGTTAGTGGAGAAATTTTAGATCTAGTTGAAATAAATCCTGAAGCAAAATCTAAAGAAGTGGGATCTGAAAAAATATTAATTTTTGGAGCAACTCATCATAATAAGACTTCAGCGTCAACGCTAAATGAAGATCCTAATAACTTTATAAAAGATAACGTTAGTAACCTAAGAGTATTTCTAAAAGATCTTGGGATTCTTGAGAATTTAACTTGTTATGAATTACTCAAAGAAAAGCTTCTTGAAAAAATAAGAAATAACTGCTTGGACACCAAATTTGGATCTCGAATTAATATGAGAGATAGGTTTCCAATCTTAGGGCAAGAAATCGAAACAAGCTATCTTACTTGTTTAAAAGATTATATTCATCACAAATTTTCACCTTCTACTAAACTTGAACAAATTTATCTTCCAAGTAAGGAGAACTTTTACTATATAGGTGCTTTAGGTTCTAGAGGACTTAATACAGCTCCTATCTTAGCGGTAAATCTTGTTCACATGGCTTTAGGTCTAGCTCTTACCTTACCTGACGCTATAATTGAAAAGCTCAACCCTCAAAGATTACTCTTTAGCAATTATTTAAAGGGCAAAGCTTAAAATAAAAAAATTAAGACAATATGAATTTAGATTTGTGATTTCAATGTTAAAACTCTCATGAGATTAACAAAAGTTAACACAAAAGGGAATAAGTTCAAAATAGCCCATCTACATTATTTGTCATTAAATAACAATAACTTGCATAAAGAGATTTAAAACTAGATTACTTTCTAACTATTAAATTTCATTATATTTACATGTGAATAATAACCATGTACAACGCTAAGTTATTAAAAAACAGTTTGAAAGTTAACTTATTAATTTTTAGATCTTTTTAAATAAAAGCAAGAGGTAATACTCTTGCTTTTTTCTTTATTAAACAATAGACATGTTATAATACACTCGGTTTGAATATATTACAGGAGAGATCCATGTCTGTAAAACAATTAAAAGATGTAGACATTAATAACAAAGTACTATTCATTCGTGCAGATTTAAATGTACCGGTTAAAGATGGAGTAGTTACTTCAGATGCACGTATTGTTGCAACTCTTCCAACAATTAAATATGCTTTAGATAATAAAGCTAAAGTTTTAATTACCTCTCACTTAGGTCGTCCAACTGAAGGTGAATATGACGAACAATATAGTCTAAAACCTGTAGTTGACTACTTAGCTAAAGCTTTACCAGGTGTTAAAGTACGTCTTGAAAAAGACTACGTAGGTAAAGATAAAGTAGAAGTAGGTGAAAACGAAGTTGTAGTTTTAGAAAACGTTCGTTTTAACAAAGGTGAGAAAAAAGATAACGAAGAGTTAGGTCAAGCATACGCAAGATTATGTGATGTATTCGTAATGGATGCTTTCGGTACTGCTCACCGTGCTCAAGCTTCTACTCATGCTGTAGCAAAATTTGCTAAAGAAGCTGTGGCTGGTCCATTATTAAGTGCTGAATTAGAAGCTTTAGGAAAAGTTCTAAAAGATCCTAAACGTCCTTTAGTAGCTATTGTTGGTGGTTCTAAAGTATCAACAAAACTAACTGTTTTAGATAACTTATCTAAAGTAGCGGATCAAATTATTGTTGGTGGTGGTATCGCTAATACTTTCTTAAAAGCAGCTGGTAACGAAATTGGTACTTCATTATGTGAAGATGATTTATTACCAGAAGCTCAACGTTTAGCTACTCAAGTAAAAGTTCCTTTACCAGTAGACGTACGTGTTGGTAAAAAATTCGATGAAAACGAAAAAGCAGTAGAAAAAGATGTTAAAGACATAGCTGCTGACGATATGATTTTTGATATTGGTGACCGTTCATCTGCAGAATTAGCGGAAATTGTTAAAAATGCAGGTACGATCTTATGGAATGGTCCAGTAGGTGTATTCGAATTTGCAGAGTTCCGTAAAGGTACTCAAGATTTAGCACAAGCAATTGCTGAATCAAATGCGTTCTCAGTAGCTGGTGGTGGTGATACTTTAGCAGCTATTGATTTATTCGGCTTAAAAGATAAAATTTCTTACATCTCTACAGGTGGTGGTGCATTCCTAGAATTTGTTGAAGGTAAAGTACTTCCTGCAGTTGCAATTTTAGAAGAACGTAACAAATAATTTTAACTCATTGGAGAAAACAAAAATGACTAAAGTATTAGACGTAATCAAACCAGGTGTTGTTACTGGTGATGATTTACAAAAATTATTCCAAATTTGTCATGAACACAACTTTGCACTTCCTGCAGTAAACTGTGTTGGTACAGACTCTATTAATGCTGTAATGGAAGCTGCAGCTAAATATCGTTCTCCTGTAATTGTTCAATTCTCTAATGGTGGTGCTCAATTCATCGCTGGTAAAGGCTTAGATGCAGATGCTCACTATAAAGCTGCATTAGGTTCAATTGTTGGTGCTAAACAAGTACACCTATTAGCTGAAAAATACGGTGTTCCAGTAGTATTACACACTGACCACTGTGCGAAAAAATTATTACCTTGGATTGATCACCTATTAGATGCTGGTGAAGAACACTTCAAACAATTTGGTAAACCTCTATTCTCTTCTCACATGATTGATTTATCAGAAGAGCCATTAGAAGAAAACGTTGAAATCTGTAAACAATACCTAGCTCGTATGGATAAAATGGGCATGACTCTAGAAATGGAACTAGGTATTACTGGTGGTGAAGAAGACGGTGTTGATAATAGCGACCGTGATCCAGCAGAACTTTACTCTAAACCAGAAGAAATCGACTACGTATACACTGAATTATCAAAAGTTTCTCCACGCTTTACAATTGCAGCTGCATTTGGTAATGTTCACGGTGTTTACAAACCAGGTAACGTTAAATTAACTCCGAAAATCTTATTAAACGGTCAAAAATACGTTACTGAAAAACACAACACTGCAAATGACAAACCAGTTTGCTTTGTATTCCACGGTGGTTCAGGTTCTACTCAAGAAGAAATCAAAGAAGCTGTTTCTTACGGTGTAGTTAAAATGAACATCGATACAGATACACAATGGGCAACTTGGGAAGGTGTGTTAAAATTCTATAAAGAAAACGAAGCATACTTACAAGGTCAATTAGGTAACCCTAATGGTCCTGATGCTCCAAATAAAAAATACTACGACCCACGTGTATGGTTACGCCACGCTCAACAATCTATGGTTGAACGTATTGGTGAAGCTATGGAAAGCTTAAACTCTAAAAATACACTTTAATTTCTATTCTTAGAGATACAAAATTAAATTAAAACAAAAATATTCGAAAGAAAAAGGAGGGCTATACGTCCTCCTCTTTTTGTGATTAAAATTTATGTCCTTACAAGAAAAATTAACCAAAAATTTACAAGAAGTTAAGAAATATTTAGCAAGCATTACCTCTCAAATTCCAAAATTGATGGTTGTAAGTAAATATGCGACCACTGAACAACTTTTTGTTCATATAGTTAATAATTGCTTGCTTATTGGTGAAAACTACGTCCAAGAAGCCCAAAGAAAGTTTACTTCATTACAACTTATCCAAATCGTTTTGCAAGACCAAGATAAATATCAAGTTTACTTTGAGTTAATTAAACAGCAAGACTTTTCTAAACTAAACTCATTACTAGATATAGACTTTCTCGATCAAACTTGGCAAGATATAAGTTTTATTCTTAATTATCAAGATCAGTTAAGAAATCAAAGCTTCTACCAACAAGTTATTTCTAATCTTAACTCTATACAATTGCATATTATTGGCAACGTCCAAAGCAGAAAAATTGATCAAGTAGCTCAGTTTGCTCATAGTATAGATTCAATAAGTAATGAGAAATCTCTTCTTAAGTTGGCTAAATCTCTTGAGAAGTATCAACGAAGCATGGAAATCTTAATTCAATTGAAATCAAATCTTGCCGACGGAGAAAATAGAGCTGGTTGTACAGAAGAGGAAGTGTACAAATTAGCAGAAGTTACAAGCCAATTTCCTAGAATTAAATTAAAAGGAATTATGTTTATTGCAAGTACACAAAACCAAGCTCAAGAATATGAAAAAGCTAAAGCTGTTTTTAAGAAATTAAAAGAACTTCACCCTAGCGTACAAACTTTATCCATGGGGATGAGTGATAGTTTAGAAATTGCTCTTGCTCATGGCAGTACCCAAGTGAGAATTGGCTCAGCTCTATTTAAGTAAGAAGTTTTTATATTCTTTTTAGTGGCGAATATGCTATAATGTCAGGAACAAGACTTATTTTTCGTGTAGTTTTCTTGACAGATTTTTCTGTATAATAAGGTTTCGTTTTTAATGAGAAAATTTCTTCTTACTTGTCTTGCCGTTGTTAGTATTGTTGGTCTATCTTCATGCTCAATCATTTATCAACCAGTAAAAAATGAGGGCTCTGAATTAGATCAAGCTCAAATAGCACAAATCCAAAACGGTTATACAAAAGAGCAAGTTCTTTATATCCTTGGAACTCCTAATGTTTATAAAACATTAAGTGAAGATTCTTGGTACTATATTTCACGTATAGTTAATTCTCGCGGTAAAGTATCTGAGAAAGTATTTGTTGTTACATTTACTAATAACCTTGTATCTTCTTTCGGTTACTTAGATAAACCAGCTAATCAATAATTATTTGGACACAAACATGGGTATTTTAAATAATAAGAAAATCTTAGTTACGGGTATTGCTTCTAATTTATCAATTGCATATGGTATTGCACAACAATTAAAAGAGCAAGGTGCAGAATTAGCATTTACATATGTTGGTGAAAAATTAAAACCTCGTGTAGAAAAATTTGCAGCAGAATTTGGTTCTGACATTGTTTTAGAATTAGATGTTGCTAACGATCAATCAATTGAACAGTGCTTTGCAGATCTTGCTAAAGTATGGTCTAAGTTCGATGGTTTTGTACACTCAATTGCTTTTGCTGGTGCAGATCAGTTAGATGGTAATTATGTAGAAGTTGTAACAAGAGAAGGTTTCAGAATTGCTCATGATATCTCTTCATACTCATTAGCAGCTATGACTAAAGCAGCTTTACCTTACTTAAATGATGAAGCATCAATCGTTACTTTAAGTTACTTAGGAGCTGAAAGAGCTATCCCTAACTATAATGTAATGGGCTTAGCTAAGGCTTCTTTAGAAGCTAATGTACGTTACATTGCTAACTCATTAGGTTATAGAGGTATCCGTGCTAATGCTATCTCTGCAGGACCTATCAAAACTTTAGCAGCTAAAGGTATTAAAAACTTCTCAAGAATGCTTGATTACTTTGAGAATTCGGCTCCTTTACGTCGTACAGTTACTACCAAAGAAGTTGGTGGAACAGCTGCTTACTTATTATCTAATTTAGCTTCAGGTGTTACAGGTGAAGTAATTCACGTTGATGGTGGTTTCTCAATCGCTGCAATGAACGAAAACCTTTTAAATGACTAATTAGATTCTAGTAAAAAAGCCTAATTCGAAAAGGAATTAGGCTTTTTACGTACTTTATTTTCCTCAACCTCTTATTATTGTATGTCGAACAACCAAAATCTCCTACTTGAGCTAAAAAAGCAATTAGCTAAAGATAAGCAGGAAATAAAAAATCAAAAAAACAACAAAAAATACAAGAGCTATGAAGTTTTTCTCCATGGAAAAAAGCATTATATAACCAATGATCATACAGCTAAAGATCCTAGTTTTAACTGTAAAAACTATTCTGTTTGTGATTGTGATTTTATTCGTGAACTAAAAAACTTTACCTTTAATCTTTGTGATGGAAAAATCTGTAGTTGTGTTCATGATAATAAGCACAGAGTACACCATAATCTAGTTGTAGGTTTAATTAGAACCCATGAAAAAGGTTTTGGATTTATTGATTGTAACTCCAATGATGTTTTTGTTCCGCATAGCGAAATAGCAAAAGTTCTCGATCAATGTACCGTTTCTTATACTATTGGGGAAAATAAAAAAGGCAAAGTTGCTCATCTTAAAAACGTAATTGATCATCCTTATACACGTTATCCGGCTGAAATTATTTCTTTAGCACCTTTAAAAATTAAACTCCGTAATGATCCTCTTAAGAGACAATTTAAAGCTAGTGCTGATCAGGAAACAACTAAACTCTTAAACTTGAATTCAATTGTTCTTGTTACCGTAGATAATATCAATGCTTTACTAGAAAATTCAGCTAAAGAAATCACCTTTACCATTGATGATTATGTTTGTGAGACAGGTAATCCTTTAGCTATGTGGTATGAGGAACTATTAAAACATCAGCTTCCGATTAAGGAAACCGTAGCTCCTTTAACTAATGATGAGTTCTTTGAGCAAAGAATTAACTTAAATAATATTCCATTTATATCTATTGATAGCGAAACTACCGAAGACATTGATGATGTACTTTTTGCTTATCATATAGATGACAAAGACATAATTATTGAGAAAAAAGATAATACCCCTGATTTTAAAACATTTGCCCCTAACAATAGAAAAATCTTAAAGTATAACTTTAATCATGAAGAAAGCTTAAACTCTGCAAATTTGCACATTCCTGAAGAAACCCAGTATATTTTGGCTATTGGCATTGCAGATCCTAGTTCTTTCTTTGCTAAAAATTCTTTAGCAGAAAATAGAGCTAAACAACTTTTACAAACCTACTATTTACCAGCCTATACTTTAGGAATGTTGCCTAATAACATAACTAAACAAAGTTCATTACTTGAAGGGCAAATAAGACCAAGTATTGTAGGATTTATTTATTTTGATGCAAATGCAAATTTTACGGGTGTTGAATTTAAGTTAGCTACTTTACAAAATCATGCAAAACTAAATTACAACGATACTTCTGATTACTTACAAGATAGAAATAAGAGTTGTGCTATTTTTGAAGGACATAAATTAGCTAAAGAAAAAGTTTGTCTCGTAACAAATACACTTAATGATTTCTACCTCAAAAGAAAAAATTGGCGTAATCTTAATAAGCGTAACGTTACTTACTCTACGAGTAATACTCAATATGTAATTGATGAGCATGGGAAATGTATTGATATTATCCCTATTGTCTTAAAAGAGTCTCATGAACTTGTAAGTGAATGTATGCTTTGTTACAATCACTATACAGCTTTATACTTTAAGCATTTTAATATTCCTGGAATTTATACTTATCAATCTGGAATTAAAGAAGTAAATAAGCAATATTTTAATAGTTACATCGACTTTTTATATCAGGAGAAAAATATAACAGCTTTAGAAGCATTTAAAAATGCTAATGAAAATGATGATATAAGCTTAGATTCTTATCACAATATTAAAGAAATTGTGTTAGAGCATAATAAAATCTATTCAGATCGTATTCTTCGCTTTATGAATAACTCTGAATATGCACTTGAACCAAAAGAACATTTTGGTTTAGGATTAGAAGCTTATATAAATGCTACTTCTCCTATTAGAAGATATGTAGATGTGATCAACCAAAGATTATTAAAAGCTTTTATTACTAACAATCCTTTTGATAATATAGATACAGAAATTTTATCAAGAATTGATGAATCGAAAAATAAAGCAAAAGCGATTTATAAAACTTTAGCAAGTGAATTAGAAACCCAATACCTAGAGAAACATCTTAACGATACTTTTGTTGTCGAAATTGCTTCAGTAATTCAGTCAGGGATGAGAGTTAAAGATACTAAGACGGGTATTGTAGGCTTTATCTATTTAAACCGTTTAGAAAAAAGTTTTAATACTAAATTTAAAATAAATTCCAATGCAATGGAATTTACTGTTTATGATAAAACTTTTACTATAGGCTCACATATCAATGCAAAATTACAAAAGATTGATGGTGGTAAGTTTATTTTTAACTGGCATGATTTTAACAATCTAAAAAACAGCTAAGAAAATTTTGATTTTTTCTTCCCTTTTTGTTATAATAGTCAGGAATATATATTTTATTGAAATAAACTTTGGAACTAAGCCTCTATATCTTTAAAAACATTAAACAAGTTTTATAATTGTATAACAATTATATTCATATTAATAT
>NZ_NRJF01000097.1 GCF_003585965.1 Psittacicella gerlachiana
TAACGACTACAGGCAGTAATCTTACTGCTAGCGATGTAGTGGTTAGCGAAAATGCGAAGTTAACTGATAGTGCAGTAAAAGTTACTAATGTAACGGCTACGAATCTTGAAGTGAACCAAGGTGGTCTAGAAGCTGCAAATATTAGTGCCGGTCAAGCAAGCTTTACTGAAACTAATGTAAGTGCAACTAGTCTTGTAGCCGAGAATCTAACTGCAACTACAAGTAATCTTACAGTTACCGATGTAGTTGTAGATAACTCTACGAAGTTAACTGATAGTCAAGTTGAAGTTACGAATATAACGACAACTAACCTCGAAGTTGACCAAGGTAAACTTGAAGCTACGAATCTAGAAGTTACTGAGCAAACTAAAGTGCAAAATGCAACAGTTACCGCAGAGCAAGCTAATCTTGGGGAGCAAGCAAGCTTAACTGATTCAACGTTAACTGTTAACGGCACTGTAACCGCTACAGATTTAACTTTAGATAATACTTCTACGCAAGCTCAAGCGGTTGAAGCTGAGAATTTAAGTCTAGAAAATAATGCAAATCTAGAAGCAAACACTTCAATCTCTTTAACCGGAACACTTGAAGTAAGCAATAGTAGCGTAACTACAGTAGACTTAAAAGCAACGACTATTAATATTGACTCTAAAGGTACAGTTAGTACTTCAGGAGAAGTGGAAACTCAAAATCTAAACGTAGATAATAGTACTTTTACTTCTACGGGAGAGGTAACTGTTAGTGGTGCCTTTACCGCAACTAACGGTTCGCAAGTGCAGGCAAATAACCTAGTTGCAGAAAATACGCAAATTACAGCTAGCCAAGTTGAGGTTAAAGGTAATGCTTCTTTAGGTGAGACAACTATCGATAGTTCGAGCTTAAAAGTTGCTCAAGATCTCGCTCTTGGTAATACGAGCATTAATAATGCTACTGTTGAAGCTAAAGTGGTAGACATTAAAGGAAATGTAACTATTAGTGACAGTAACTTAGAAGCTGTAGTTACCACGATCAATGGTACAAAAGTTAATCTAAGTAATACTGAAGTAAGATCAACGGATACAACTATTAGTGCTCAAGAAGCTACGCTTGAAAATGGTACATTTGTGGGAACAAACCTCAATATCGAGGCAAATGAAACTAATGTACATGATAGTAACTTAAGTTCGGTAGCTAATCTATCTATAGGCGCAAATAATATTCAGTTAAATGCAACTAACGCCTCAGCAGAGAATGTTACTTTAAATGCTACAAATTCATTAGATGTAAGTAATGGTTCTCTTGTAAAAGCGGTAAATCTAGGCATTAATGCTTCGAACTTTACCGGTGACGTTAATGCTTTCCAATACACTACAGGTTCAATTACTTGTGGCGTAAATGGAGCGGGTTGTAGTGATCTTTACAATAAAATCAATGGTATTAGTAATGCTTCTTCTGAAGTTGATGTAACTAAGATTTTAGATACTGAAAATACGACGCAGATCTATTCTTCAGATACCGCAAGTTCAATCGGAGCGGCTGCTACAGGATCTACACCTGATACTGATGGTACGATTACGATTAAAGATGAAGAAACTACTGATACCGAAGAGTTAGAAAACTCTGCAAATCGTAGTGCAAATGCAGATGCGGATACAAATACTGAAGCTAATAGCTCGGTGGCTACCGATTCAGAGGTACAAACAGAATCTAAAACTAATATCGCAATTATTGCAACTAAAGATGATGAAACTAATCGTCAGCAAGAATTAGCGAAAAAAGGAACAGGTTTTGATAATGCCTTTGATAAAGATCTTGGGGACAAGGGCTATGATAGCTATAGAGGTATTGAAAAAGATGGAGTTGAACTCTTCCCTGAAGACAAAACTCCAAGTAAGGAAACTCTAGATGAAGTAAGAGAGGCTGGAGTTGCAAATCAAGCTTTACCTTATGGTGAATCAGATGAAAGTTTCCGTTCTGTAAGTAAAGTGAACATTAACGCTGTATTTGCAGCAGCTCGTGAAAAAGCAAATGTTGATTTAACTGATAGCTTAAATGCTGTTGAACAAGCAAATCGAGAAAATTCTGAAGAAAGTCAAGTAAGTGAAAGTGACTTAAATCGTACGGCAACTACAGGGGAAGGAATGGATCCAACCCGACCTTATGGAATCTCTGTAGGGGACTATGTAAATACAGTACGTAATTTAGGACCTGAAGCTACGCAGGTGTTAGTAGAAACTTCAAATGATTTTGGTATTAGAAGTCAAGATCGTGACTACAAAGCACCAAGTATCCAAACTGTAGGACAAGCTCAAACTTGTGCTCCAGCAACTACACCAGGGGCATTAAGTATTTGTTTTGCTCTAGGTAGTGTGGAACTTAACCCTTCAGTATTAAACTTAAGTGTTAATTCAACTGCAACTAATGTTTCTATTCCTTTAGCTCCAACTAGTGGAGAGAATAAGAA
>NZ_NRJF01000098.1 GCF_003585965.1 Psittacicella gerlachiana
GTCTATCCCTTAGCTAAGTTAGCTAAGGTTAGAAATTAACTAGAAATTTTCTCTATATATTAAAGCATATTTTCCTAAAGGACAAGAGAGAACCAGCAAATTTTTGCGGAAAAATAACCAATGCTAAAACTTGAAGTTTTAACACTGGTTAAATTTTATAGTGTATGTTTGTTATAAAATTTCAGTAAATTCTTTATCGAATCTATTGCCTATTATACATTAAGAATTAGATATTTATTTGTAAATTAAAATAATTAGCTTACTCAAGTATTTGAACAAAGAAGAGGAGCAAAGATCTTTACGTTGTTACAAGCGAAGATAGCTCGAGTTTACAGCAACTTAAGATTATTACCATGGCAAAGACCTTGTAACTTGTAAGTAAAAAAACTTAGTTTAGAGGTCAGATAATTATCTAGGATAACCATATGCTTATCTTGGAAATTTAGAAGAAGAGAGTTTAAACTTATGCTCTAGAGAGGAATTTTTTAGGAATGTTTAAAATGTATAAGCATACTTGTAACAGCAAAGTGAAAACCAAATTAACTTATTTCTATTAAGCTAACTAAATTGAGTTGATTAAGTTCATTGTTCATTAAGTTCATTAAGCTTACGATTTTGCAATCATGCAAAGTGGGATTAAGAGGAAAGAGCATCTCCTTTGGAGATAGGGGGATATGAGCTTAGATTAACAGCCTAGGCAAGTACCTAGGCTGTTAATCTCTATTTTAGAAATTCCAAGTAGATGGACAAGTTCTGCCAGGTTGTAATTTTACGCTTACTAAACCTGAATAACCTGGTACACGATAGTTACAAATTAAGTAACCACCACTAAATTCTTGAGAAACTAAATAACCAGTTGCTGCTTGAGCAGGAGTAAAAGTTGCTGAACCCGCAAGCACAAAGAAAGCTAAAGCTGTTTTAAATAAATTTTTCATAATTCTATTACATGTATAAGTTTATAAGTTGAGATGGACACGAAGTTGATTCGAGCCAAGAGTTGAAATAATTATATAGGAGTAGAGGTAAAAAAGCAATTATAAAATAGAGTATAAGTGCTTAAAAATAGTAAGATAGCTTTTTTTGTTTTAAGTGAGAAAAGAAGAAGGAAAAGAAAGGTAAAAGAGGAGACTTATTTGTATGAAGAAGAAATCAAAAATTGACTTAGAGATTCTCTTTGTCGAGCGAACTGAAAATCTCCAAAAGTTCCTCTGAAAAAGTCAATTTTAAGTATCTCTTTTAGATTATAATATTTTGAGTACTGCTTACAGTATTTAATTTATTTATCCAAAGTTTAAGCTGATAAAAATCGCTTTGGTCTATTCTACTTTTTATTGAGGAATTTTTTATGAGCAAACAAGTTTCCTTGTTACGCAATGTAGGTTACCATTACCTAAATATATTTAACTATCGTGGACGAGAAAATCGTTGCAGTTTTATTATTTGGACACTTTTTAGTTGGCTAGTATATGGGCTACTTTGCTTGTTAAATTTGACTTTAAATCTAGGTGAAGATTTTGCAGCTAAGAGAGAAAATTTATTTTATATCTATGTATTTGTATTATCGATTTATTTCTTGATTGATGCTCTTGTAAGTATTGCGGCAGCGGTAAGAAGATTTCATGACTTTGGAGCTTCAGGTTACTTTGTTTTATTATTTGTTGTACTCCAAGTTGGATTACTATTTGTAGAACTCTTGACTGCTTCAGGATTTTTTGCATTATTATCTTTAATTGTTTATCTTGTCTATCTTTGGATTTTATGTTTTATTCCAAGTAAAGAGCTGCAAGATAACCCTCGTAAAAACCCATTTTTCGTAGAGTAAGCTTTTAAAGTAGGAGAGGGGGAATATCTGCAATATTGCAATACATCTGTAATTGTAACTTTATAAAAAATCAAGAGTTGAGGTGAAAGGAAAAGTAATTTACTCCTAAATGTTTAATTGATCAAGAGCAAGAAAATTTTTCTAAAAATTTTAGAGAGTAAAGAAGTTAAATTTTTGTCTAAGAAAATAGATACATCTATTAGAATAATCATTAAATTACGCTTTTTTATTTTCTATTATGTGGGGGAGGATAAAAATGGAACCAGCTGGATTTTTTAAGGTAATGCTCTTAACTTATACCAATCTTTTTAATTTTAATGGTTACCAAGATCGCAGATCTTTTATGTACTTTCTCATTGGATTTTCTTTCCAAGCCTTGATAGTATTAGCTCTAGTCTATTTAGAAGCAAAGGTTACGGCATGGATTAATAATCACACTTTAGCCATAGTTACTACTTTACTTTTAGGAGTTTTACTTCTTGCTTTTGCCTTTACGACGATTATTAGTACTTTTGGGTCTTTTGTGCGTCGACTTCATGATATGGGGTATTCAGGGATTCTATTTCTCTTGGTCGTAATAGTTTCGTCGTTATTTGTGTTTCTTGGTTATAAATCTCTTACACTAATTTCGATTGGGATATTTATTAGTGGAGCGTTTACTTTATTTCTTATCTTTGCTCCGAGTCAGGTTGAAGATAATAAATATCGCAGTAAGAATCCATTTTTAGTACGACCAAAATTTGTTGAAGAAGTATTTAGTTTTGAAGAATAAGCTAGGTACTTAGAATAAGTCCATAACAAACAAAAGCTTTAAACCTTTTTTTGTAGAAAAGGTTAATTGTTTGTTACTAAGTAAGCACAATCTTTGTGTAAGTAAAAGATAAACTACAAATAGATAAGGGATCAAGCAAAAGACTCGACATGCAGTTGAGTCTTTTGTTTGATTTAAAGTTTAAGTTCATTTGTTTAGAAATGATGCTAAAAGTTTATGACGGCTACAAAGAGTTTACGGTTTAAGAGTAACTTTAAAATCTGCTCGTCTAATTTCTACTTTTTTGCTAAATCAACCACAACTCGTGTAAATATTCTCAGTTTCTCACAGCTATTTTCAGTTTTTAACATGAGAGTTGTTAAGCTTAAGTTTAAGGTAAGTAGATAAAAAATAGGAAATAAATGCTAACTTTGCTTACTAAAAAATAAAGAGCTTAACGAGATGAGACTAGCTGACAAGAGGATAAAGTCCAAAAAGTTTTTAAACTAAGCGTTTATTTTCTCTAAGCTTGTATAATAGAAATATAGTTGAGTTTATTTTAGAAATAGTGGTTAGCAATATGAGCAAGGTTAAATTTTATCAGGGATTTGATCTTTTTAGCTTTGATGCCTTAGCTTTAGAAGTTGATGCCAAAGATCAAGAAGCATTTAAACAGTTTTTACAGTTGCGCGAGCAACAATTTCAAAAGTATATTCAGGAAAATCCGATCTTTTTTGGGATGGATGCTAGTGATCCTACCTATAAGAAAGCTCGCTTAAGATATCTAGGAACTCTATTATCGATTCAAGAGTTAATCGAACTCAAGTTTAAGGAATAACTTTAAGCAAAAATTCGGAATTTGCGATATAATAAAGGGTAATAATCGCACTATTCATTAGATCTGGATTTTTTATAATGAAACTAAAACAATTTACTCCTGAAAATTTCCATGTTTGGTTTAATCACGAAGAAATTAAAAAACGTAACGCTGAGTTAGGTGAAGAAATTTCACGTTTCTATAATGAAAACTATCCTGGCGAAGAAGTTCTTTGTGTAGGTTTATTACGTGGTGCTGTATATTTTTTAGTTGATTTAACTCGTGAAATGACAATTCCATTAACAATTGATTTCATGACAGTTTCATCTTATGGTGATGGTACTGAATCAACGCTAAACGTAAAAATCTTAAAAGATTTAGATACGGATATTTCAGGTAAACACGTGTTAATTATTGAAGATATTATCGATACAGGTCATACTTTAAATAAAGTACGTAAATTATTACTAGACCGTAACCCTAAATCTTTACATATAGTTACATGTGCTGACAAACCAGCTCGCCGTTTAGTTGACGTTCCAGTTGATTGGGTTGGTTTCGAAGTAGAGAATCGCTTTACTGTAGGTTATGGTTTTGAAATTGCACAAAAATATCGTAACGTAACCGCAATTGGCTATATCGAAGATAAAAAATAATTGTTAAATCAGTTTAAATGTACTAGATCGAGAATAGTACAATGCACAAGTTTTAAGGTTGCTTTGTTTTTAACAGAGCAACTTTTTTTCGCTCTTGTTATAATCATAGGATCGAAAAATAACTAATTTAGAAAGAAGAATTTTATGTCCTTAGTTAGATTAACTGACGCTAATTTAGCCTTTGGCTCACATGTTATCTTAGAGCAAATTAATTTAAGCGTAGAAAATCACGAACGCGTATGTATTGTTGGTCGTAATGGTTCAGGAAAATCAACTTTACTTAAAGTTATTCTTGGTACTGAAGATTTAGATTCGGGGAGTCGCATCTTAGAAAATAATGTACAAATTGCCTATTTACGCCAAGATCCTCCTGCTCGTCTCGATTTAACTACCCAAGAATATGTAGCCCAAGGAGCAGAGCACGCCTATAAAGTGCTAGCAGCTCATCAGCAAGCTTTAGAAGCTTATAGTCAACAAGCAACTCCGGAGTTAGCTACTACTATTTCCCGTTTAGAAGAAGAGATCTCAACTCATGACTATTGGTCAATAGATGCACGTATTCTTACGGTGTTAGAACAACTAGGAATTCCTGCTGATCGTAAACTCCAAGAGTTCTCGGGCGGTTGGTTAAGAAGAATTGAACTTGCTAAAGCTTTTGTGAGTAATCCTAATGTATTATTACTAGATGAGCCAACCAACCACTTAGATATAAGTTCAATTCAATGGTTAGAAACGACTTTACAAAGCTTTCCAGGAGCAATAGTCTTTATTTCCCACGATCGTACCTTTGTTGATCATATGGCCACGCGCATTGTCGAACTAGATCGCGGGCATATTTATGATCACCCAGGAAACTTTGCTTCTTATTTAGAAGGACGTAATAAGCGTCTAGAAGATGAGAAAAAACAAGTTGCTCTCTTTGAAAAGAATCTTGCCGAAGAAGAAAAATGGATTCGTAAAGGGATTGAAGCTCGTCGTACCCGTAATGAAGGACGTGTAAGAGCTTTAAAAGCTATGCGGGTTGAAGCACAGAATCTGCGTAAACTTACCGACTTTGGCAATATTAATGTCCAAGCAACTCGTTCAGGCAAATTAGTTTTTGAAATTGAAAGCCTAGGACTCGAACTGGGCGGTAAAACTATTTTCCAAGATTTTACTAATCGTGTAAGTGCCAAAAGTCGTATTGCTATTGTCGGGGATAATGGTTGTGGAAAATCTTCGTTAATAAAAGTATTATTACACGAGTTACCGGCAAGCCAAGGCTCGGTACATATAGGTACAAATTTACAAGTAGCCTATTTTGATCAGCTCCGTGCTGAGTTAGATCTCGATAAAACCGCTATCGACAATGTGTTTGATGGTAAGGTTGAAGCCTATGTCCATGGAGCAACTCGTCATGCTATTGGTTATCTTGGTGAATTTATGTTTACTGCCGATAAAGCTCGAGCTAAGGTTTCAAGTTTGTCGGGAGGAGAGCGTAACCGTCTGCTTTTAGCAAAAATTCTCGCTAAGCCATCAAATTTACTGGTACTCGACGAACCTACCAATGATCTAGATATAGAAACTTTAGAGTTGCTCGAAGAACTAGTAAGTGAGTATGAGGGGACAATTCTTATAGTTTCCCATGATCGTCAATTTATTGACAATGTGGCAGTAGAAACTTGGTTTATGGAAAACCAACACATCTATCCATATGTTGGAGGCTATAGCGATAATATTGAACTCCATCAGCAGCTAAGAGCCAAGGAGCAAGAAGCTCGTGAGCAAAAACTTGCTCGTAACCAAGCAAAAGCAAGTGAGCCGGCTCAAGCACCAGCGACACCAACAGCTAGAGTGCAAAATCGTACTGAACGTCTTTCATATAAAGAAAAGCAAGACTTACTCAATATTCCTCAGCAATTAGAGGTTCACGAAAGTGAATTAGCCGAGTTAATGGCAGAAATTGAACGTTTAAGTGCCGATCCTCAAGGCTATCTTGAACTTGAAGCTAAATCACGCGAAGTAACTGCAAAAGAAGCTCTAATTGAGCAGTTACAAGAACGCTGGCTTGAACTCGAAGAAAAACGTGAACGCTTGGGCGAAATCATCTAAGTGTCAAGCACAATTGTAAAGGACTGATTTTTCACGGTTAATTTTGTTTAATCTTTAGCATTATTGATTATTTTGCTTGAGATTATTTATATTCTCATTAAGACCTTTCATCTGCATGAAAGGTCTTAATGAGACGCTTTTTTTTTGAGAACTCTTTACGATCGTGACTTATAAGTTCTTCGCTTAAATTTAGGCAATAATTTAGTGCAAGCGGGGGATATAGAAGCAGAGATGTTTTAAAAGTATGCTAGCAAGTAAAGAGTAAATTTTTCTTTGTTTTATTGATGAGATGATAATTAAGGAAAAAATCTCAGAATAAAGAAGATGTTCGAGTTTGTAGTGAGAGAAAAAAGTTGAGCAAGCTCTAAACTTCTTCTTGCAGAGGAAGGCGAAAGAAAAAGATAGGTTGTTTTTGCTGATTTTTAGTATAATTAACAGCGTAAAAAAGTAGTGGAGGACCTACTTTTTTTGAAGTATTAGTTAAATGTCGGGGGAGTCAAAGTCCCGACTAGAGATATTATGGAGAAACTCTACAATGGCAATTGTACATATAGGTTTATCATGTTACGATCAATTTTTCTTTATTGAGAGTACGCCTGCAGAAAATGTAAAAACCTTTTCAACGCAATTTTTAGAGTCAGGTGGTGGCCCAGCTGGAAACGCTGCTTATGTAACTGGGAAGTGGAAAACTCCTACTTATATTCTTACGACCCTGAGAGATGATATTTATGGGCGTAAGATTAATCAAGAACACAACGAAGTTGGGGTAAACACTAACTTTGTGATTATGAACGATAATCAAGTATCACCTTTATCGGCTGTATGGGTAAGTGCACAAACGGCAGCTCGTACGATTGTGACCCACAAAAACAATGGAGCAAAAGTTTTAACCGCAGAAGATTATAGTTTATTAAATGATCTTGCTGATAAACTAAACGCTGAAGAAGGAACTCACATTATTCTTCTTGATGGACATGAATTAGAAATTAGTAAATATTTTATTCCTCGTGTTCACAATAAAATCGTAGTAATTGATGCAGATGCAGTACGTGAGCCGGTATTAGAATTATTATATTTAGTTGATTACTGTGTAGCTTCAGAAGAATTTGCTCAAAGATTAATTAATGAAACCGATTTACATCCAGGTAACTTTGCGCGTGCTCTTGAAGCTATGGAAAAACTTTGTGCTCCTGGCAACAAACCTGTAATTACTTTAGGTGAGCGTGGGGGAGTCTATTTAGACGATGGTTTAATGCACGCTTATCCAGCTTATGATGTACGTGCGGTAGACACTACAGGTGCAGGTGATATTTTCCACGGTGCTTTTTGTTATGGTGTCGCTCAAGGTTGGGATCTAGCAAAAACTGTACGTGTAGCTGCTTTAACTTCAGCAATTAAGATCGAGCAACAAGGGGTGCGTAATGCAATTCCTGAAATCGAATTTGTGCTTGAAGCTTATGAGAAAAAGTCTTTCCCAGTTAAAGCTTTAGATACAATTAACTAAATTATCTTTAATTAAGGTAATAACAGAGGTTAAGTAGGCTTAACTAGAAGAGAAAGAATCAAAATCACCATACGAAAAAAGAGGTCAAGTCGACCTCTTTTTTGTATTTATACTATTTATAACTAGAAGCTATTAATAGTTATTATCTTACTTAAGATAAAAATTTTGGGATTTATGCCACTTTGTTTTGTGTATTATCTAAAGTTAATAAGATAGATTTAGCTATTTCATAAGCAAGATTAATAGGAACTGCATTGCCGATCATCTTATAAGCATCATTTAAATCCTTATAGTAGAATTTAAAATCATCAGGAAATCCCTGCACTCTTGCACATTCTCTTACCGTTAATCTACGGTATAGAGCTTCTTTACCTGGAACAAAGATGTGTTTATCCTTTTCTACTTTTAGCATAGGAGGAGCTTGAGGATGAAGTTGACATTGTCTACCTGAAGCTTGTACGGTAAAAGCTTGTTCGTTCCATTGTCTTACCCGATTTCTACTCATGAACATCGAGGAGTAGGAGCCAAGATAATATTCATGATTGGCAACTTTGCATTTATCTCCATTAGTTTTATTTTTATCTAAAGCAGGAATCGCTAAATCTTTTAAATCAAAAATAGCTTCTTTAAAAGTTACTTTATGAGTATAAGGGGGTGGAGGAACAAAGTTAACCTCTAAATCCTTTCTAAAGCCGACATAGAACACTCTTTCACGATCTTGAGGGACACCATAGTCACTGGCATTTAAGAGACAGATAAAAACCCTATAGCCAGCTTGAGCAAATTGCTCAATAATATTTTCTACCGCCTGATGGTGTCTTTTTGCCATCATCCCTTTAACATTTTCCGCTAAAAAGAACTTAGGTTGTTTATCTTTGAGAATCCGAATATATTGATAAAATAATTGTCCTCGAGGATCATCTATGCCTCTTAAGGCTCCACCTGCACTCCAAGATTGACATGTAGGTCCACCGATAATTCCATCACATTCAGGAAATTCCTCAGAAGGAATAGTGCGGATATCGCCTTTGATTAACTGTGAACAATGATTTTTCTCATAGGTTTCCCAAATGCTTTTGTCATATTCATTAGCAACTACAACTTTAAATCCGGCTTTTGTAAAACCTAGATCTAAACCTCCTGCCCCTGCAAATAAGCTAATTAAATTCATTTTTCCTTTCTTCATTGTAAATATATCTTCCTGTATTTATGTATGTTCCTTAAAATTTGGCATCTTCGTATAATGTTTAGTAAATATTTAGAAGTAATATTTTATCTGTTTTTTATTTAGTAAGGGGTAATATTTTTGTTTTTACTACTGTTATTGAGGTAGCATATTCTCTTCCAAAAAATGATAGTAAGTTTTTCCGATTCTCTAAAGGTTTAGCATGAGAAAAAAATCAAGGGTATAGATTTTAAAAATAAAAAATCTCTAATTTATTCTAAATTAAGAAAGTTTTGTAAAGGTTGATTCAAATAGCGTTATAATTTACTTTATAGAGTTATACAGTTTTTTAAGAGAACTAGAGTTTTGTGAACTCCAAGAGTAATATCAAGACCTTAGTTCCCTTTTTTGTATTAACATATTACTATGGTATGAGCTTGATATTCCCCCTTAAGTGATCTCACTTAAGGGGGAATGTAGTTTTAGTTACTTAGGTTCTTATCTAAAGGAGTACCAATAATAAGTTTGATAGTTTAAGTTTTGGTTTTTAATTTAAAAAATGAAGAGAAGCTGATTAAGCCATTATTGATCGCATGCGATCATTTTTAATTCCTGTCTTATGGTTTTAGTGTGACTAATTATTCAAAACTAAGAAAAAGTTGTACAAAAGCATAAAAACCTCGGTTCTTCTTTTTATAATTGAGATATAAGGTTAAACTTTTTAATCACCAAAGAAATGGTGCTCGCAAACTTATTATCATTTTGATTATAAAATTGGACTAGATATTTATTTAGAGCTTTATTTATCTCCAACATTCGAGGATATTATGCTAAAAATTAGAACAGTCTGTGGTAATGGGATAGGTTCTTCCCTCATGTGTGCAACTAAAGTAAAAGCAATTTGTGAAAAGCATGGCATTCAAGCTGATGTTGCTTCAATTGGCTTTAGTGAAGCTCCATCCGAAAAAGCTGATCTTTATGTGACCATTAAAGAAATGGCTGTAGATCTAGAAGCAAATGGCCTACGTGCGGTAGCTATACGTAGTTATGTTTCAGGACCAAAGATTGAAGAAGATATCTTGCCTACTTTAAAAGAGCTGGCTGGAAAATAATCTTAATACGTTTTTTGAGATAAGTTGCATAAAACAATTCTTGAAGACTTTAGTTAAGTAACAGACCCAACTTATCTCAAATTCTTTTTTGTTAGCTACTAGTGTAACTAGTGTAAGGATTGCTTATGCTATCTTTCTTTACTGACATTCTAAGTCAACCAGCATTCCTCATGGGAGGAATTGCTTTCATAGGTCTACTATGTTTAAGAGCTCCGGCAAATAAGTTATTAACAGGAACAATAAAACCGATCCTTGGTTATTTAATGCTTGGAGCTGGTGCTAATGTCATTGTAAGTCAGCTTACTCCTTTAGGGCAGATAATTGAAGCGGGTTTTAGTATTAAAGGGGTAGTTCCAAATAATGAAGCTATAGTTTCAATTGCCCAAAAAGTGTTAGGAGTTGAGACCATGTCAATTCTCCTCCTCGGCTTTATTATTAATCTCGTCATTGCGAAGTTTACCAAATACAAATATATTTTCCTTACGGGACACCACACTTTCTTTATGGCATGTTTAATGTCAGCGGTGTTACAAGCTTCAGGCTTAAGAGGTTGGGAATTAGTAGCTTTAGGAGGCTTTTTCCTTGGGGCTTGGTCAGCAATCTCTCCAGCAATCGGACAAAGATATACCAAAGTCGTTTCCGATGATGACGGCATTGCCATGGGACACTTTGGTTCCTTACAGTATTATCTAGCAGCTTGGATCGGTAAACACTTTGGTGATCGTAAGAATAATTTTACTGATGTAAAAATTTCAGATAAGTTAGCTTTTCTGCGTGATACTACCGTAACAACGGGAATAGTAATGGTGCTTATTTTCCTCTTTGTGTCAATTGTCGCAGGGACAGAGTATATGCGTACCATTTCTGAACATAACCTTGTAATCTATTCGATTATTGCAGGTTTAACCTTTGCCGTAGGGGTTGCGATAGTTTATAACGGGGTGAAATTAATTCTTTCGGATCTTGTGCCAGCATTCCAAGGAATTAGTGAAAAACTTATTCCTGATTCAATCCCAGCCGTAGACTGTGCGGTATTCTTTACCTATTCACAAACAGCAGTGGTTGTAGGCTTTGTGAGTTCGTTTATTGGTGGCTTAATCGGCATGGGAATTCTTGGTATTCTCAGTCTTCCACTTATTATCCCTGGTATGGTACCACACTTTTTCTGTGGAGCAACCGCAGGAATTTACGGAGATCGCCTTGGTGGTAAAGTAGGTTGTATTGCTGGAGCTTTTGTGGGTGGCTTACTCTTAGCTTTCTTACCAGCTTTCTTACTTCCTGCTTTAGGGAGCTTAGGCTTTGCTTCTACCACTTTCTCCGATGTAGATTTTATTGTGTGGGGAATTACCTTATCCGGACTCATTGATTGGTTTGGTAAAGTCGGGGTATATATTTTGGCGGGAATTATTGTTGTCGCTTTAATTATTCCAAGCTTTATTAAGAGCATTAGAGTAGTAGGTGATACCTTACCATATGAGCAATGCTTACCGAAAAAAGAACAACAAGAGAAAGCAGAATAAAATCTAAGCAATTAGAACTAATGCAAAAGAATTACACGAACATCTAAAAGTATTCTAATAAAATCTAAAAATACTTTTATTAAACACAAAAGTATTTGCATAAATTTTTAAGAAAATCAGCATAAACACTAGATGGACTTTAACCTGTTTAAAGTCCATTCTTGTCCTTTAGCTTTGGGAAGAACAACAAGCAATTAATTTTATTTTTGAAAAAATTGATTGCAAATTTTAATTGGACATCTTACTTATGGCAATAGTTTGTATTGGGTTGGCTTGTTACGATGAATTTTTCTTTGTGGAACAGCTACCCGCAGAAAATCAAAAGACTTTTTCACAACGCTTTCTAGAAAGTGGAGGAGGTCCAGCAGCTAATGCTGCTTATCTTACTTCTTTATGGGGGCTTGAAACCTATTTATTAACTAGCGTAAAAAATGATATTTACGGTCAGAGAATTTTACAAGAGTTACAAGATGGTGATGTAAATGTAGAGTATGTAATTTGTAATGAGCAACAAGTTACCCCCCTTGCCAGTATTTGGGTAGATTTAACTACAGGCACTCGTACTGTTGTAACTCATAGAAATCAACAGGCAAAGAAATTTAATCGTCAGGATTTTGCCAAGATTGATAAGTTAATTGCAAGACTAAATGCCACGAATAAGACGCATGTAGTTTTAGTGGATGGGCATGAACCTGAATTAGCTCTCCGTGTAATTCAAGGCTTAAAACACCGTATTGTAGTCATGGACGGTGGTTCATTTAAATCGGGAATGCTCTTAGTATTACCTTATGTAGATTACGCTATAGTGTCGACTAACTATGCAGAGCAATTATTACGTCGACCATTGACTAATAAAGATTTACTGACTGCTTTAATGGAAATCAAAAGAGGCATAGCTCCGCAAGGAATCCCGATTATTACTTTAGGTGAAAAAGGCGGAGTTTACTATGATACTAAAGTGCAAGCCTATCCAGCCTTAAGAGTAAAAGCTGTAGATACTACCGGAGCTGGAGATATTTTCCATGGAGCTTTTTGTTATGGCTTAGCTCAGGGTTTGAGTTTAGCTAATTGCTGTAAACTTGCCTCTTTTACTTCAGGGATTTCAGTGCAAAAGCTTGGAGTAAAAGCTGCAATGCCTCATGTGCGTCAAGTACTAGAGTTATTACAAAGGGAAACGACAAAGATAGTCAAGCGAAGATAATTTTAACTATGAAAGCTCAAGTGATATGAACTCCAAAAGTGGGAATAAGATCTTTTAGTTCGTTGAGCTTGTTTAATTTGTTACTTGTTCAGCTGATTTAGATACTTAATTTATTTTCAATTAAGTAATTAAAGATGTAGCTTGATTAAAAACAAAGAGTGAGAAAGGTAAGGGTTATCTTATTGGAAAATAGAGTTTTTTAAGAGAATTTATTTTAGATTTAAAAGAATAAAATTAAGAGAAAACTCTAAAATTTTCTAGAGTAACCCATTAAAAGATAAGGGAATTATTCTATTTTTTCTTCTTTCTGAAGAAAAAAATGTGATCTATGACAACTTTTTATAAAAGTTTTAGAAAAAACTTTTAGATCCCTCATATAATAAAAATATAAAGAAAAGGGAATTACTTGCTAGTATTTAAATAAACTTAAAGATTTAATTTTTAGGTGAATTTAGATTACTAATTCCTCCAAGTAGCTGTTTCCTTTTCCTTATTACTAAGTCAGAAATTATTTACTAAACTAAATGGCAAATGAAAAGTATTTTTTAGGACTTAGTACTCCTCTGTAGAGGAAATAAACCTATTCTCACACACCTAGAGCCAAAGGTTGTTGGTTCTATAGTTCTAAGTTATATATCCACATTAATGCTTTGCTCTAGGTTTTTTCGGATATCTATTATTAAGTTAACTTAGTTACCTTACTCCTTAAAATAAATGTGTTAGTGTCTCTTCTAAAAGTTTTGAGGAATTAAGTTAACTTAGTTAGGTGAATAATTCTCTTATTCACCTAAGTGAGCAATTAAGTAACTTAATTTTAGGTTATCCTTGCAATTAAGGTGATTCTCTGATTTAGGCAAGATGATTTGTTTTTTATCTTATTTTTAAAATAAGGGGATCTAAGAACAAAGGTCTTGTAATATTGTTAACGCATAAAAAGCATTATTTGTCTTGCTCTAAATTTTCTTATAGTTGTCACTAGTATGAATTCCAAGTGCTTTAGCTTGTTTAAACATGAGGAAAAGCATATTAGTTAGTTTCTAATTTAGATTAGAAAAGGAGGCTCTATGACGCTAGATACAAGACAATCATCTTTAGACCCTCGTGCTGCAAAAGCTTATGAGCAAGAATTTACTCATGAACAAGCAGTAAATGATGAGACTTTAGAGCATGAGTTCTCTTTAAATTCTCACGGGCGTTTAGCTATAAATTCTTTCGAAGAAAACCATCCAAAACCAAAACGCCGTATCCGTATTGCACGTATGGCAACTGTTGCGATTGTTAACAATATCGGACGTGGTCTTGCAGCTTTAGTAGCAGCTCTAGTGCTCCTAGGCTCGGTAATAGGTTTAATGGCTTTCTCAAATGAATAAACCTCCCAATTCTTAAGTGCATAGCTTAAGAGACTCTGAACTTTCTGGGAGCTTGCTCCCAGAAGGTTACATACTCAAGGTTATCCGAATAATTTTTAGATCTTTATTGTGTTCATATTCTGAATAAGGTGCTATAGTACAACTTTCTGAAAGCTAAGTTTACCTTTTTTAGAGTTCAGAAAGTTGCTTTATCTTATTAAACTCATGTTTAACTTAAAAAGTATTTAAATCAAAAGTAGTAAGTTTTTTTGAAAGCTACTTTGCTTTTGGTTGAGGTTAAAGTCATTTTTTAACTTAAACATGCGTTTACTACTAAATACTAGAGAACTTTAAGAGTAAAATTAAGATTAGTTAAAATCGCTTTATCTTGATGTGTGCATGTTTCGTGAGTTTCTCCTATGTTTGTCAATTTTTCACGATTATTCTAAGGTTCTCTATTTTTGCTTTATTTTTCTTTTCTCTTAACTCTAATTTCTTTTGTTGTATTTATCGTTCATAATAGTCTCTTTACCTCTATGGTTTAACTTGTTAAATCATAGAGGTGTTTTGAACAAGACTTAAAGATAAAGACAAAGGTAAATCTAAAGCAAACTGAATTAAGACGCTATATTATTTAAATACTTAATCGACGACTAACTTATTTTAAACTATCAATTTATTTTTCAATTAATTCCTTAAAAAACAAATTTTTATTCCTTAAAAACATTTATTTTGATACCTTTAATAAACACTTTCCTCTTGGGACACCACTATTT
The DNA here is from genome assembly GCF_003585965.1 of Psittacicella gerlachiana. Lineage (GTDB taxonomy): Bacteria > Pseudomonadota > Gammaproteobacteria > Enterobacterales > Psittacicellaceae > Psittacicella > Psittacicella gerlachiana. Next base: position 14,765 of record NZ_NRJF01000098.1, read on the forward strand.
TATTAAATAGTTTGCACTTGTCTTGTTATCTTTGATAAAAGATAAGTGTTGATTACTATAGTTGTTGTGTAATTGTAGTTTTATAATTTACTATAGTTATTTATCTTTAATAAATTCTCCATAATAATATACTTATAATTTAAATCCTTACTATTTATCAGTGACTTAATTTTTAATTCACTTATAGATAGTAAGGATTTTTTTATTTTTTACCTATCAATAAAAAATAAAAGTTAAAATAGAACCCAAAAGTTTAAGTCTAGTAAGTAAAAAGAAGTATAAAACGTAAAATTAGCCTAAAAGCAGAAAAAGTAACGGGAAGTTGGAGGTGAGGATCGGGAGATAAATGAGCAATCCCTTACTAATTTATATGGATATGTTTTATTTTTTAATAGTTATAGCTTATTAAAAATATTTTTACAAAGGGTCTAATTATCAAAGTTATATAAGAGGTAATAAAGAAAGTTTTAGGGAAGAATGATGCTTTTTATAAAAATAGCCTTATTGGTAACCTTGAGGTAACTTTTGGCAAAGTTAAACTTTTTAGGCTAAAATATAAATATACCAATCGGGAAATAAAAACAAAAAATAATTTTGCAAGAGAATTTAAGAAAAATTTAACCAAACCTAAAGCAATTTGTTTTTTGTTTTGTTTTCTATTTATCAAACTTAAACTTGTAGGTAAAATGAGAATAAACGTAAACTAACCATTTACGTTGCCTATAACAAACAAATATATCCAAAGCAAAAACATAATTTTTATTTTTGAGTCTAACCAGCTTGGAAAATAAAAATACCTTTGTAATTTTTAACCTAACCACTTAAAATTTACAAAAACCTAACTACAAACTTAAAAAATAAATATTTCAAACGAGGAAAGCTTATTTAAAAAATACCAAATAAACATAATCGATAAAACCAAAGAATAACCACAAAATCCTTTATGTTCCTAACCACATAAGCATAGGGATTAAATTTATGAATTCAGACTGTAATTGTTGTCTTAATGACAACTGTTAAAACCCATCTAGGAATTATGTAAATAATGACTAGATGGGTTTTCTTGTATCTAAAAATTAAGAAAATACATGACGAAGAGTAAGTAAAAAGAACAAAAGTTAGGAGCAGTAAGTAAAAGTTTTTTGTTCAAACTAAAAAGACCTAAGGCTATAACCTTAGGTCTCGATGAATAGACTATGTATTGCATATAAGTAACTTGTAATCAAAAAGGCGGGTATTACATTTTCGAGCTGGCAAACTCTAGCTACCTATATACATTTTTTGAATATGAATAAGATTTACAAATTAAAATTTAA
>NZ_NRJF01000099.1 GCF_003585965.1 Psittacicella gerlachiana
CATAGCAGAAGTTGCAGATATTTTATCAAATTATAGGAAAAATAAACTATTTTTTTAGTTGAAGCTTTAAGGGATCAAAACAACTTTAATAATTAGACAGTGGCAACCTTCCTCTTTTTCTCACTTTATGAAAAAAATAATATATACCAATATTGATTGCCAATAAAACTATGTAAAATCGGACACCCTTAGCCTAAACTAAAAAATTTTATACAAACTGTAGAAACTAACGCTAAAAATAAATACGTAAAAAGTTTTTAAAGTAAAAAATGGAAATTTTGTTGCGAGCACTAAAAAATTAGCGTGCATAAGGATACGAACTAACTTACTCTAAGGGCTAGAATAAATTTAGTTGCAAATTAATGATGGTGATGATGGTGATGATGAGCAGAAATGATGTTGTTATTTTGTAAATTAAACTCACTGGTTAAATAACTGAACTTTTGATAAAGCTTCATAAGATATTTCCTAAATAAATAATTATAAAAAATAGTTTTTTAAAGTCTATAAATATACTATAACAAAAACTAGTTAATTGCAAATATTTTTTTAAGAAAAAAGAGCTAAGCGAATCTTAGCTCTGTTTAAGTAAAATCTAATGGCTCTAAATTTAGTCTCGCACAAATTCCTTTATAACAAGCATAAGCACTAGACCAACACCATTGGAAATTATAGCCTCCTAACTGTCCGGTCACATCAAGCACTTCGCCTATGGCAAATAATCCAGGTACTTGATTAAATTCCATAGTTTTTGATGAAAGTAATTCGGTATTAATTCCCCCTAACATAACTTCAGCCTTATCATAGCCATTATCATTAAGAGCGACAAACTCTTGCTTTTGTACGAAATTGACTAAAGTAGTTATCTGCTCATTACTCAATTGCCCTAACTGCATTTGTAATAAGGGTTGAATTTGCTTTTGGATATAAGTAGTTAGCTTATTGTGAGCTTGTACCTTCTCCCATAAATCAACCAAAGATGAAGGTAATAACTTGTGAAGCAGAGTTTTTACTAAAGCCTTGGCACTAATGTTTAAATGAAGTTGAGAATTGGTAGTTTGCGTATAATCGGCATCTCCTTCGACTTGATATTGAGCAAAAATAAAGTCTTGCTTTCCATCTTGACGAATCTTCACTAATAGATTTTCTAAATCTAACTGCGGTAAAAAGTTAAGGTAAACCTTCTCTCCAGGTTGCCAATAGTTGGAAATCTGTAAAACAGCAGGTCCACTAATTCCTTGATGGGTAAATAAAAGATTATGGGTAAAGCTCTTAGTTTGTGAGGCATTAGAGATATTTACAAAGACACTACAGCCCATAATTTGTTTATAAAAACTATTTTCTTGATTATAAGCTAAAGAAACTAAGCCTGGGCGCGTAGGATTATAGCCTTGCTTTTTCTTAGTACTTAACCCTAAACTTTTAAGTAAAGCTAAGTCTTTACACCATTCACTTACTTGTAAACGTGGATAAGCCATACCTCCTGAAGCTATAACTGTAATTTCACCTTGGTACTTTTGTTGATTTTTATCGACAAGCGTAAGAGAATTATCTGTAGTAACTATATCCACAATAGGAGTTTGCCAATACCAATTTATCTGTGCTTGTGCATATAAAGCATTAGTTTCTATTTGCTCTAGCAAATAATTTAAAATTGCTTTTGCCCCTTGAGTGGTAAAGTACTTTTGCTCTTCCTTGGTATGCATGTCAATTCCCGCCTGCATAAAGTTACTAATAATTTGCCAATTGGTTAGGCCTTTAAGAGCGGAAATAACAAAATGAGGATTTTGACTTAAGTAGTTGTCTTTGTCGACTTCTAGATTGGTAAAATTACAAAAGCCTCCTCCTGAGATTAAAATTTTTCGTCCAGGTTTTTTCCCGAGATCAAAAAGATTTATCTCTAATTTGTGTTGTGCGAGCAACATGGCTAAAAACAATCCTGAAGCTCCAGCACCTATAATATTTACCCTTGTTTTATTCATAATTATTTTTAAGCATTCTCAATTGTAAAAGTCATAACTTCGGCAATTGAAGCTTCTTGCATTACCAACATAATAAATCTATCGAGTCCTAAAGCTATACCCGAAGCTTGAGGCATCCCATGTTTTAGAGCTGCTAAGAATTTTTGATCAAAAGCAATAGTATCTTGATTATTACTTGCTCTTTGATAAAGATCAGCTTGAAAACGTTCTTTTTGTTGTTCCCAATTGGTCAGTTCATAAAAACCATTAGCTAATTCAATTCCACGATAAAACACTTCAGCTCTTTGCGCAGTACGTGGATCTTCAGCAGTAATTTGAGCTAAAGCAGCTTGGCTTGCCGGATAATTATAAATTGCCACAGGATTTTCTTGTCCTAAATAAGGCTCAATACAAGTACTAAATAAAAACTCAAGAATAGTATCCTTATCATACTTTTCTGCATGATAAAGTCCATAGTTTTTTGCTAACTCCACTAGTTCTCGATGACTAGCATCTAATGGAGAAACTCCAAGATATTTTTTAAAAATATACTCATAGGTGTAGCGTTCTAAGACCGTAAAATCAAAAAATACTTTAAATAGCTCTTCAACTTCATCTAATAAACGTTGTAAACTATAGTTAGGTTGATACCATTCGAGCATGGTAAATTCAGGATTGTGTTTTCTACTAGTCGGCTCTAAACGAAAACATTTACAAATTTGATAAATTGGACCCGAACCACCAGCTAAAAGTCTTTTCATATGAAACTCAGGCGAAGTATTTAAAAAATACTCTTTACCTAAGTAATTAGTGGTAAAACTATCTAAATGAACATCAGTTACTGCAGCTTGAGCAAGAATCGGAGTTTCTACTTCAATTAATCCTTTGTTATCAAAAAAATCACGAATCTTTTTTAAGATCTTATGACGCTCTTTAAGATCATTGCGCGTCATCCTACTTTGCCATTCTACTTGTTCTAAATTTAATTCTAACATTGATTTATTTTCTAAAATTAGACAAAAGTCTTTGGGTACTTCCCAAAGACTTTTGTAGGTTTATTTAACACTTGCAATTACCACTTTGGCTTGTCCTGTGAACTTAATTGTACGTTCAACCGAAACAAACACCGCTTGGTTTGCTTGTACTTCAAGTTTATTTGCTACACGGTTTTGATCAAAAAACTCAATAGTTCCTTTACCCTCTAATACATACCAAATTGAAGCATTATTATTCTGATAACCCTGTCCATCAGTAAAGTCTATCAGCTCATAAGTAAACTCTTCACTTGGTAAAGTATAGTCACCTTGAGCATAAACTTTTGGCGTTACAGGAGTAGTATCCACTAAGCGTAAATATAATTCTGTATTTATATGCTTATTGGTTAAACCACCACGAACCACATTATCCGAATTTGCCATAACTTCAACTAAACGTCCCCTTAAATAAGCATGAGGTACGTTCGCTTGTTGGTAAATTCCTTGATAAGCTTCAAGTTTTACTAAATTGAAGAAATAGAAACTAATTAGTCCTACATCTAGATCATCAGGAGTCATGCACAGACTTTTATAAGTAAAAGCTAACCAATAATCAGGATCTAAATTAGCCTGCTCTACATTTAAGACGTCATGCTCTTCTTGATAAGTCACTATATCTTGAGCCTCTAATTGACGTTCAATTAAAGGATCATATAACTCTAAAACCGTATCTAAATGCGAAGCAAGAAGATCTTTTAACTCTGCTTTAGATTTAGTAAACAGCTCTTTGTAAGCTTGTGCTAAATCACGTTGCTCAATAAATTCTCTTAACTGAGTTAAGGCTGGTTTATGAGCTAATTTAGCTAATACCTGCTCTTTAGGCGCAAAGCCATGTAATAAATACATAGGTGTTAATGCCATACCAAATTCAGGTTTATGATTTTTATCCTTAAAAGTACGCTTTGCACTGCTAAGCTCAATTTTTAATTTTTCTTCTTGAACAAAACCTTGAGCCGCCGTTTCTTTATCAGGATGAATTTGAATTGATAAAGGACGAGCTACATCTAAGATTTTAAATAAGAAAGGTAAGGCATCTGCTTTGCTTTCTTCACCAGCTCTTAAAGGTTGTCCATATGCAAGATTATAATTTAAGAGTACATTATAATCTTGGGTAGGATCTACTTCTATTGGATCTTGTCCCGGATTTTCATTGTAAAAGCGTTTAGTAAGCTCTGCTACTTGCTCACCTGAGATGGTTAAACTTCCCTGTCCTTGTGGGTGAGTTCCATACCAAATTTCTGCAATTTGTTGTTCGGGCAATTTTAGCTCTTGAGCTAAGTAGTGTTTACCACCCCAATCGTAATCCTTGATAACTCCGTGAAGTCTAAAAGCCCCACGAGCATTAGCGGCAATTTGAGCTAAACGATGCTTTTGAATTACTTCACGAGCATTACCTATATTTAACTGCTCTGCACAATAGAGAATAGTATCATAATCCTCTTTGCTTCTTGGCATAAATTTAAATACTCGATTTAAACCACTAACTTGAATAATTAGTTCGCCTTTAGGACCAACCGTAAATACGGAAATCGCTTCAAGAGGCACTTCACCAAAACTAATCGCTACATTATTAGTGTTAACGACAATTCTCTTTGGATTAAAATAACTAATTTTAATCACAACTAAAAGAAAGACTAAAGCTAAAGATTGCGTAAATACATCATATTCACCAACAACAAGCCCATAGCCAGTTAAAAGGGCAAAAATAATGGTTGGAATATGTAGTTTACGTTTTAAATTTATAACCGCACGAGTTTTATCAGTAATTTTCAAATACTTATTGGTGCGATAATCTGCAAAAATTGCAATTACCAAACACACAATAAAGAGAATTTTCGTGAACATAATGCTTATCTATTTTTTCTCAAAAATGGTAAAAGTAATGGAAATATTTTTCCCCTTATTTTATCATATTCAGCCCATTCTTGCCTTGTTATCATTAGTAAAAATGAATTTCTCGCCTCTAACTAATAACTTTATGTATTTTTATAATCTCGATTGCTTGAGCCTATAGAAAATTTATGCTTGAGCTTAAAAGCAGTTGTTCACTTATTTAAACTATCACTCTTCTATTACTAATATTAAATAGACTAACTCTAAGAAAGTACAAAACAAAAAGATTACAGGAGTTAATAACAAACTTTACTTTTACCTCTAAGCTATCCATGTTAAACAGGCAAATTTTGGACAAAAAAAGAGCCTCTCATTATGAGAAGCGGATCATAAAAAAATGGTGGGACCACACGGACTTGAACCGTGGACCAAGCGATTATGCTTACCACTATAGTTTTCACTACCCCTTTCGGGTTTGTGGTCTGGACTATACCTTGCCATTACAGCCTTCGTGTCTAGTCTCTACACCTTCTCATAAACATAACCTAAAATACTTAGGAAATTTTATAAGCTTGGCTCGGTATTATCATCAGCTTTACCTGTTAAGACTTCACCGAATTTACGAAGTTCTACTTTATAACTCCAAAAGAATTATAAAGCAACCCATTTAAGATATAGCATATGTAAGAAACACTTAGCTAAATCTTTCTTAAGTCGCCTGCTCTGACCAACTGAGCTATGGTCCCTTTATTTTATTGACTTGTACATTATAACAAGGAAAAAAATAAATTGCAAGAAAAAAGCTCCCAATTTCTCGTAAAATTAGGAGCTTCTTTCTATTTCGAATGATTTTTAATTATTTTTTAGCTTTCTTTGTAGTTTTCTTAGGTGCTTTTTCAGCTTTCTCTGCTTTTTCAGCTTTTGCTTTTGTCGCCTTAGCTGCTTTTGCAGGTTTAGCTTCTTTTTCTTCTTTCTTTGCTCCGTCTTTTGCTAAAGCTTTATCTAAACGCTCACGCATCATACGACCCATGCAAGAAGCATCACCTTGGAAGAATTTTTCTACTTTATCTTTACCTGAATATTGTTGAGCAATGTTTAAACGCTCTAATGGATTTTCAATCATGCGTAAAGCTGCTTCAACATATTCTTCAGTAGTTTTTGCTACCGTCCACTCAGGGAAACCTAAGTAGTGGAATAAACCATCATCGATGTGTTCAAACACTTCTGGACCAGTTTTACAAATACCTGGTAAACCAGCAGTAATTGTATCTACGATACCATTAGTATTACCAAATGGGAATGGGTTTAAGAACATATCACATTTTGACATAATGTTCATATATTCTTTATAACCTTTGTGTTCATGCACAGTTACATTATCTTTACCAAGAGCTTGGGTAATAATGTTTTTAATATGCATGTGAGTTAAACCAATTGCTTGACCAATTAAGAAGTGTAAATGTACTTTCTTCTTAGATTTATCAATAATTTGTTTTAATGTTTGTAATAATTTCGGGTTAAATTTCATAATAGTCGCTGCCATTACGATATTTACCACTTCAGGATCAAATTCACGTTTGGTATTTAAATCTAAATCCTGAGCAAACATTGATGGACGATAGAAAATATCTTTAGGTAAACGTAATAACTCTTCAGAGAAGCATTTAGGAGTATCTTCACCTACATAAATATCTTCAACTACTACATAATCAATGTATGGAGAGTTAGTAGTTGCAGGGTGACCTAAAGCTACCATTTGTACTGGAGCAATACGTAAACAAGTCATAAAGATCGAATTTAAGAACATTCCAATTGATGGCATGTAGAATACGTGTGCTCCACGTTTTTCTGCAACATCACGTACAAATCTTACTTGATCAAATAAAGGAATATCATCTTTAATTGGAATATACTCATCGAATACACCATGAGTTTCTTTACCAACACGGTTTTCTAAGCCCATACCAATTACGTGGAACTCTTTACGCGCTTCATCAATACAACGTGAGTGAGTACGCCAAATTGAGTGACCGCCTGAGAACCACTCAAGAAGTACTAATAATACAGGTTTTTCACCTTTCTTAACTTCTTTAGGTAAATTAGGTACGTCAGTAATTCCTGCTTTCTCTAATTGTAAACGCATTAAACGATTTAATGGTTTTTTGATTTCATGACGTTTTGGTGTATCAGCGTATGAACTGTGCATATAAACATCATGTAAAATTGATACAGGTACTGAATCTAATGAATCTAATTCGTAAAGTTTTTCAGGTAACCATTGTAATAATAACTCACGTTTATCATGAGCAGCTTGAGTACCTAAAAGACGAGGTGATAATAATGCAAAACATAATTGACAAGTTAAATGACGATTTACTTGCCATAAACCTTCAAAGTTTAAAGGTACATTTGAATCAGGTAAGTAGAACATTGCAAATTTTGCAAGGTTTTCACCACCAATTACCGGATTGTTTGCATCTTCACTTTGGTTAAAAGCTTGAATAATATGGTCAGCGTTACGGAAAGGAGACGCTGCAAACATCATTTCAACCCAACGTTGAAGATAGATCATTTGGCTAAAGCCATGATCACTAATTGTAAAATCTTTATGGAGGAATAAGTAGGTAGTTGCACTAATGATTCTTGATAAAAAATGCTCAGTTAACTGATCATTTAATGCTAATACAGGAACATTAGCGGTAAACTTTTCAGTTAATTTTCCTAAATCACCATCTAAATCTCTTAAAAACTCAATAAACTGACGTGCAGCTTCTTCAAATTTATGATGATAACAGTTATATTCGTATTTATTTAAATTAAAAGCCATATAATAACACTACTTATATCTTTATTATATTTATAAAAAATAATTCTTATTTAATAAGAAACAAAAAACTCTAAGACAATATTTAATTACTTTATTGTAATAATCTAATTAGATTTAAAATTAAAAATTTAATAAAGCAAAAAAGCTCTTCTAATATTATAGAC